>DATDMA010000324.1:0-13263 GCA_036519015.1 Pseudolabrys sp.
GCTTCTCCGGCGCGGTGATGGCGCCGGAGGTCTTGATCTCCGACACTTCCTTCGACGAATAGCCCAGCACCTTGGTCAAAATCTCCTCGGTGTGCTCGCCCAACAGCGGCGAGCGCTTCACCTCGGAGATCGAGTCGGACAGCTTGATCGGATTGCCCACGGTCAGATACTTGCCGCGGGCGGGATGATCGACCTCGACCACCGTGCCAGTCTTGCGCAGCGACTCGTCCTCGGCGATTTCTTTCATCGACAGAATCGGGCCGACCGGGATGTCGACATTGTTGCAGATTTCCATGACCTCGAACTTGGTCTTGGTCATGGTCCATTCCTCGATGCGCGCGAAGATGGCCTTGAGCTTCGGCAGGCGCGCCGGTGGCGTGGCGTATTCCGGATCGGTCTTCCAGGTCGGCTCGCCGATGATGTCGCAGATCGGGCCCCAGACCGGAGCCTGAGTGATGAAGTAGATGTAGGCGTTGGGATCCGTCTCCCAGCCTTTGCACTTCAAGATCCAGCCGGGCTGGCCGCCGCCCGAGTCGTTGCCCGCGCGCGGGGCAGCCTCGCCGAATTCGACGCCTTCGCCGTACTGGCTGTATTCCTTGAGCGGGCCGGCCTTGAGCCGCTGCTGATCGCGCAGCTTGACGCGGCAGAGGTTGAGCACACCGTCCTGCATGGCGGCGAGCACCTTCTGGCCGCGGCCGGTGCGGGTGCGCTGGAAGAGCGCCGAAACGATGCCGAGCGCGAGATGCAGGCCGGTGCCGCTATCGCCGATCTGCGCGCCGGTAACCAGCGGCGGGCCATCGCGGAAGCCGGTGGTGGAGGCCGAGCCGCCGGTGCACTGCGCAACGTTCTCGTAGACCTTGCAGTCCTCGTAGGGGCCGGGGCCGAAGCCCTTCACCGACGCGACGATCATGCGCGGGTTGAGCTTGTGGATGTAGTCCCAGGTCAGGCCCATGCGGTCGAGCGCGCCGGGCGCGAAGTTCTCGACCAGCACGTCGCAGGTCTTGATCAGTTCATCGAGCACGCGCTTGCCCTGCGGGTGCTTGGAGTCGATCGTGATCGAACGCTTGTTGTGATTGAGCATGGTGAAGTAGAGCGAGTCCGCGCCCTTCACATCGATGAGCTGCGTGCGCGTGATATCGCCGACGCCGGGGCGCTCGACCTTGATCACGTCGGCGCCGAACCAGGCGAGAAGCTGCGTGCAGGTCGGGCCCGACTGCACGTGCGTGAAGTCGAGGATGCGCACGCCGCTCAGCGCCTTGCCGTCCTCGCCGTAGGGCTTGCTCGACGGCTTAGGCAGGCCGTGACCGTTGGTCTTCTTGGCGCCATTCGTCTTCTTCGCGGTTTTTGCGACGAGCTTCACGACCTCGCGCGACGATTTCTTCGCGGCAGGCTTGGCTTTGCTTGCTGTCTTCTTCGTCTTGGCCATCTCGGGTTCTCCATCCTATTCGTCATTCCGGGACTCGAGCGAAGCGAGTGAGCCCGGAATTCAGAGTGTGAGCTCTGAGGTTGTTTCTGGATTCCGGGTTCGCGTGCTGCGCACGCGCCCCGGAATGACTCATTGCATCATTTCTTGCGAACAACGCTTTGCGGGTTGAGGTTGCCGATGCGGCCGCTCTCGCTGCCGGCCGCCGGGTCGATCACCGCGTTGATAAGCGTTGGCTGGCGCGAGTCCATGGCGGCATTTACGGCGCGCCTGAGTTCATCCGGCGAGGACACATTCACGCCGGTGCCGCCGAACGCTTCGATCATCTTGTCGTAACGCGATCCCTTGACAAAGACCGTCGTCGCCGGGTCCGCATTCGCGCTGTTGACATCAGTGCCGCGGTAGATGCCGTCATTGTTGAAGATGACGACACAGATCGGCAGCTTGTAGCGGCAGATCGTTTCGATCTCCATGCCGGAGAAGCCGAAGGCCGAGTCGCCCTCGACCGCCAGCACCGGCTTGCCGGTCTCGATGGCCGCGGCGATCGAATAGCCCATGCCGATGCCCATGATGCCCCAGGTACCGACGTCCAGGCGCTTGCGCGGCTGATACATGTCGATGATGCCGCGCGCGAGATCGAGCGTGTTGGCGCCTTCGTTGACGAGGATGGCGTCCGGCCGTTCCTTGACGATCGTGCGCAGCACACCCAACGCGCCGTGATAATCCATCGGCGAGTTGTTGTTCATCAGCCGCGGCGCCATCTTGGCGACGTTCTCTTCGCGCTTCTTGCTGACAGCGCCGGTCCAGTCCGCCGGCGGCGCCGGCCACTTGGCCCCGATGCCTTCGAGAAGGGCAGAAACGCAGGAGCCGATATCGCCGACCACCGGCGCCACGATCTCGACGTTCGAGTCCATCTCCTTGGGCTCGATGTCGATCTGGATGAACTTCTTCGGCGCCTCACCCCAACTCTTGCCCTTGCCGTGCGACAGAAGCCAGTTGAGTCGCGCGCCGATCAGCATCACGACGTCGGAGTCTTTCAACACCGTGGAGCGCGCCGCACCCGCGCACTGCGGATGCGTATCGGGCAGGAGTCCCTTGGCCATGCTCATCGGCAGGAAAGGAATGCCGCTCTTCTCGATCAAAGCGCGGATATCGTCATCCGCCTGCGCGTAGGCCGCGCCTTTGCCGAGAATGATCAAAGGACGCTTGGCGCTCTTGAGGACATCGAGCGCACGCTTGATCGCGTCAGGAGCGGGAATCTGAGCCGGCGCCGGGTCGATGACTTTGACCAGCGACTTTTCTCCCGCCGCTGCGTCCATCACCTGCGAGAAAAGCTTGGCCGGCAGATCGAGATAGACGCCGCCGGGACGGCCGGACACGGCTGCGCGGATCGCGCGCGCCAGACCGATACCGATGTCCTGCGCATGCAGCACGCGGAAGGCCGCCTTGCAGAGCGGCTTGGCGATGGCAAGCTGGTCCATCTCCTCGTAGTCGCCCTGCTGCAAGTCGACGATCTCGCGCTCGGACGAACCCGAGATGAGAATCATCGGAAAGCAGTTGGTGGTGGCGTGGGCGAGCGCGGTCAGACCGTTCAGGAAGCCGGGCGCCGAAACGGTGAGGCAGACGCCGGGTTTCTTGGTCAGGAAGCCGGCGATGGACGCCGCATAGCCGGCATTCTGTTCATGCCGGAACGAGATGACACGGATGCCCGCCGCCTGCGCCATGCGGCCGAAGTCCGTAATCGGGATACCAGGCACGCCGTAGATCGTTTCAACGCCGTTCAGCTTGAGCGCATCGATGACGAGGTGAAAACCATCCGTCAGCTCCTGCTCCGCTTCGGCTGCCGTCGTCGTTTCCCGCTTTTTTACCGCAGCGTCAGACATCCTTTTCCTCCGTCTTTTTCTTTCTGGACGATTTCAGTCCAGATAATCGGCATATTTGGATACGTGATCGGCGAGGCCGAGCGCGTGATCGCGCACGAGATCTTCCGCGCGATCAGTGGCGCGGGCCTCGAGCGCTTCGATGATGTTCATGTGATCGCGGATCGAACGGTCGGCGCGATCCTTCTCGCCGATCGTCTTGCGCCGGATCATGCGCATGTGGGTAAACAGGTTCTCGGCGAGATCGATCAGCACCCGGTTATGGCTGAGCCGGATGATGGTCTGGTGGAATTCGATGTTGACGTCGGAATATTCGTCGAGATGGGCGCGCAGGCGGCCGTTCTCGAAGGTGGCGAACAAGTCGCGCAGGCCGGCGATCTCATCGTCGGTGGCGAGCTTCGTCATCAGCCGCGCCGCCATGCTTTCCAGCGCAGCCCAGGCGGTGATCATCTCGATCACTTCGCGCTTGGTCTTGCGCACGACATAGATGCCGCGGCGCGGCACCGAGCGCACGAAGCCCTCGCTCTCGAGCTGCGCCATGGCCTCACGTACCGGCGTCCGGCTGATGCCGAAGTCCTGCGCCAGCTTGCGCTCGTCAAGACGGATGTCGTCGCGGCTGCGGTAAATATCCATCGCGACGATGGCATTCTTGAGCGCCGCATAGGCCTTGTGCTTGAAGCTCGGTGCGCTGTCGAACGGTGCCAGCGCCGGCTGCTGCTGCAACGAGATCGGGGCCGGGCCCGGTGCGGGCCCGCTGGCAACGCGCCCGCTGGTGCGGGGCGGAGTGCTGTCTCGGTTGCTCATGCTGGTATACAATATTCCACATTGGCCGGTGGACGCAACCGGCTTGCGCGCATTTCAGACCGGCGACCACTGCAACATTCGTCCATCGCTCAGCACAATTTGTGCAGCGCAGCACGCATTCTTTAGTGAATGCGTCGACAAGTGCGGAGCGCACGCGTCATGCGTTGACATATTGCAGCGGCGGGATCCGCGTGCCCCGCCGCACAGAAAACAGCTGCTCGTGGAGTTCATCGCACGAGCGCTGTTTCACGTCGATGGCGCAGCCATGACCCTGGCCTTCGATCAGCCCTTTGCCATGGCCTTGATGCGCATCGGCTTGAGCACCACCAGCGCCATGACCGCGGCGATGACATTGAGGATGGCGGCGGTGATGAACACGGCGTGCCAGTTGCCGGTCCAGGTCGTGAGCACGCTGGAGAGCGGGATCAGCAGCGCGGCGGTCCCCTTCGCGGTGTAGAGCAGGCCGTAATTGGTGGTGGCGAATTTCCGGCCGTAGATGTCGGTGCAGGTCGCCGGAAACAGCGAGTAGATCTCGCCCCAGGCGAAGAACACCACACCCGACAGGATCACGAAGTAGATCGGGTTGCTCGCCATATAGAACAGCACGTAGATGCCGATGCCTTCGAGCAGGAAGGCGATGAACATCGTGTTCTCGCGGCCGATATTATCGGACACCCAGCCGAAGAACGGACGACAGACGCCGTTGAGCACCCGGTCGATCGACAGTGCGAAAGTCAAGGCCGGCAAGGTCAGTCCGAGGATCGTCACCGGAACGCCGTCGACGTTGAAGTCCTTGGCAATCGGCGCAAGCTGCGCGGTGGCCATCAGTCCGCCGGCGCCGACCATCACGAACATCACGTACATGACCCAGAACACGGGGCTCCTGAGCACTTCCTGCGGACCATAGTCACGCCGGGTCTGCTGGACCGCCGGAGCGGCCGGTATTGCGACCTCGCCGGCCTGCGGCGCTTTCAGGAACAGCGACACCAGCACCACGGCAATGCCCTGCCCCAGCCCGAACCATAGGAAAGCGGACTGGTAGCCGCTCGTTTGGATCATGTTGGCGATGGGGATGACGGTGAGCGCGGAGCCCGCGCCGAAACCCGCCGCGGTCAGGCCGGCCGCCAGGCCGCGCCGATCCGGGAACCACTTGAGCGCGTTGCCGACCGAGGCGCCATAGATGACGCCGGCGCCGATGCCGCCGATGGCGGCACCCAGATAAAGCAGGAACAGCGAGTCAGCGACCGAATTGATGACCCAGGCGACCGCCACCAGCACGCCGGAGCCGCAGACCATCACGCGCGGGCCGAACTTGTCGATCAGGTAGCCCTCGATTGGGACCAGCCAGGTTTCGGTCAGCACGAAGATCGTGAAGGCGACCTGGATCGCCGCGCGGCCCCAGTGATATTTCTGGTCGATTGGATTGACGAAGAGCGTCCAGCCGTATTGCAGGTTGGCGATCATCACCATGCAGATGATGCCGAAGACAAGTTGACCCCAGCGGGTCGCTTCCGACGCGCGTGCCGAGACGGCAGACTGTGCTGCTACTGACATTCTGTTCCTCCCAAGTTCCAAGTCTTTTTGTTCGCGGCGTAGATTAAAGAGCAACTTCGGCGCGTGCGGCGTAAATTCTGTATAAACAATAAGTCGAATGATACGTCGGTTGCGAGGGTTACAGTCGCACTATAGTCCTTGGTCTAATGGATGTCGCTAGGCGGCCTGGCTCGGGGCATGGCGCGCGCCGCGCAGGCGCGTCCACCCGGCCTGGATGAGCGGCCAGAACAACGCAATCAGGCCGAGCGTCATGATTGTGCTCACGAGGCCGTTCGACCAGAACGTGCCGAGACTTCCCTGCGAGGAGAGCAGCGACTGGCGGAAGGACTCCTCCGCTTTGTCGCCGAGCACGATCGCCAGCACCAGCGGCGCCAAGGGATAGTTGCACTTCTTCATGAAGTAGCCGGCGATGCCGAACACCAGCATCATGACCACGTCGAAGGTGCTGTTGTGCACGGAGTAGGCGCCGATGGCGCACAGCACCAGGATGACGGGCGCGATGACGCTGAACGGGATGCGCAGAATGGCGGCGAACAGCGGCACGCAAGTAAGCACGATGATGAGGCCGACGATATTGCCCATATACATGCTGGCGATCAGGCCCCAGACGAAGTCCTTCTGCTCGATGAACAGCAGCGGACCGGGCTGCAGGCCCCAGATCAGCAGGCCCCCGAGCAGCACGGCGGCGGTCGGCGAGCCGGGCACGCCGAGCGAGATCATCGGCAGCAGCGCCGCAGTGCCGGCGGCATGCGCCGCCGTTTCCGGCGCGATCACGCCTTCGATCTCGCCTTTGCCAAAATTGTGCCCGCGCTTCGAGATGCGCTTGGCGATGCCGTAGCTCATGAACGAGGCTGGCGTCGCACCGGCCGGGCTGATGCCCATCCAGCAGCCGATGAGGCATGAGCGCAGCGACAGCATCCAGTAGCGCGGCAACTCCTTCCAGGTCTGCAACACGACCCGCAAGTTGATCTTGGCCGACTTGCCGCGGAAGCTCAGGCCCTCTTCCATGGTCAGCAAGATCTCGCCGATGCCGAACAGGCCGATGACGGCGATGAGGAAGTCGAACCCGGTGAGCAGCGACTCGTACCCGAAGGTCAGGCGCAATTGCCCGGTCATCTGGTCAAGGCCGACCGCGCCGAGCGCGAAGCCGAGCATCATCGAGGCCACCGTCTTGAACGGCGGCTCCTTGCTCAAGCCGACAAAGCTGCAGAAGGCCAGGAAGTAGACGGAGAATATCTCCGCCGGTCCGAAACGGAGGGCGAAGCTCGCCACCAGCGGCGCCACCAGTGTGATCATGATGACGGCGAACAGCGCACCGACGAAGGACGAGGTGAAGGCCGCCGTGAGCGCCTCGCCGGCGCGGCCTTCCTGCGCCATCGGATAGCCGTCGAACGTGGTCGCCACCGACCATGGTTCGCCCGGTATGTTGAACAGGATCGAGGTGATAGCGCCGCCGAACAGTGCGCCCCAGTAGATGCACGACAGCATGATGATCGCCGAGGTCGGCGACATCGAGAAAGTCAGCGGCAACAGGATGGCGACGCCATTGGCGCCGCCCAATCCCGGCAGCACGCCGACGATGACGCCGAGCACGATGCCGACCACCATCAGCACCAGATTGTAGGGCTGCAGGACCACCGAAAAACCGTGAAACAGATTTCCGATATCTTCGAACATGAATGCAATTCCCTAAACGTGCGGGTGGCTTGCTCAATAGCCGAGCTGATGCTCGAGCGGTCCCTTCGGCAGCGGCACGAGAAACCAGATCTCGAACAGGAAGAATGTGAGGACCGGCATCCCGATCGCGATGGCTGCAACCGTGTGCCACGGATAGTGGCCAAGCCAGCGCATGAAGACCGCGATCAGCAGCGTCGAGGCGAGATAGATGCCGAGATAAGGAATGGCGAAGACATAAACCGCGGTCGGAATGACCACGGCCATGACCCGGCGCAGCTGCGACCATGCGGCAAACAGCTGGCCATCGGGCGTGTGCATCAGCACCTGCGCGAGATTGACGGCGCTCGCGAGGATGAGACTCGACCCGATGTAGAACGGCAAGAACCCGGCCTGCGGGCCGTCGGCGCCCCAGCCGGCGCCGATCTTCAGGCTGCCGAAGACGGTGATCAGGCCGATGGCGGCCATGACCAACGTCACACCGGCTTCAACACTCCGGTGGGACGGCCCCGTCCCACCGGTTTCATGCGTAGTTTCGCTCATGACGTCCTCGATTTGCGGCGTGCCGAACTCAATCGACGTGTCAGTTAGACTTGGCGAGGAAGCCGGCCTCTTTCATGAGGCCTTCGTGCAGCGTGTCGGCCTGAGCAACCCACTTGGCGAACTCATCACCGCTCATGAAGGTCTGGTTGAAGGCGCCGTCGCTCATGAGCTTCTGCCATTCCGGCGTCTCGCGAACCTTCTTGAACAGGTCGACGTAATAGGCGATCGCGTCCTTGCTGACGCCAGGCGGCATGAAGTAGCCGCGCAGCATCACGTATTCGACGTCGAGGCCCGCCGACTTGCAGGTCGGGATCGAATCCCAGGCCAGATCACCGGCGATCTTCTCGTGGTAATCGAGCTTCTTGGAATCGAACACGCAGAGCGGCCGCAACTTGCCGGCACGCCAATGCGCCACCGCCTCGATCGGATTGTTCACGGTCGAGTCGACGTGGTTGCCGACGAGCTGCACGGCCACTTCGCCGCCGCCCTTGTAGGGGATGTAAGTGAGCTTCTTGCCGGTCGCCTTTTGCAACGCGACCGTGATGATCTGGTCTTCCTGCTTGGAGCCGGTGCCGCCCATCTTGAACTGGTTGTCGGGCGCCGCCTTGATGGCGTCGACATACTCTTTGACGGTCTTGTACGGCTTGTCCGTGTTCACCCAGAGCACGAATTCGTCGAGCGCCATCATAGCGACCGGCGTCATGTCCTTCCAATTGAAAGGAATGCCGGTGCCGAGCGGCGTGGTGAACAGGTTCGAGAGCGTGATGATCAGCTTGTGATCGTTGCCTTTGGCGTTCTTGACGTCGAGGAAGCCCTCGCCGCCGGCGCCGCCGGACTTGTTGATGACCACCACCGACTGCTTGGTCAGATTGTGCTTGGTGATGATGCCCTGCATCGCGCGGGCCATCTGGTCGGCGCCGCCGCCGGTGCCGGCCGGAACGATGATCTCGATGGGGTGGGTCGGTTCCCACGCGAACGCGGGTGCCGACGACAGTGCCAGCAGGCCGCCGACGCAGGCGGCGCTAAGGCGCAATGCGACTCTGAGCGACATGAATCCTCCGTGGTGCTTTTTCCCCCGCGGGCCGGTCTTCGCCGGCTCCGCGCACATGTATCGTGCGCCTAAAGTTTTAGGCCACGGCATAACCAAAGCATAAAACTGGTTCCGTGGTATACATTATTTTTGGCAAATAACACTTTTAGGTTGTGTCGCACCGGCCCGAACTTCTGGAAAAGCCACAAGAGCGCGGTCCCTGGCGCCATTTCGTCCCGGCCAGGTTGCATAGGTACAGTGCGGCTGCGGTCAAGTGTCACAGGCACGATCGACAAAATGCCGACCCGACTTTCGTCGCATGGGGCGGCGCGCGAAATGCGGATTCTCTGCAACAGTCTTCGGTCCAACCGACGTCAACTGACGAATTTCCCACGATCTCGGCGACCAAACCGCAGCAGTTTGTGGCAAGAGACGGTCAGCATCTCGACGCAACGAGATAATCGCGGAACGCGGTGGTGCTTCGGCGTCATAGCGTTCATGCGGAACCGTTGCCGGAATTTAATTCACGCCTAAATGAACCCGGCTGTGCGAGGACGGTCGTTCATTGGCGCCAGGGGGGCGCCACGGAGCCTCGCGCACGCGGGACGACATTTGGGCGGCGGGGACACTGCATGAAACTGCTCGACACGCTGCTTTAAAAGCGCACCGCCATTACACGATCTTTGGTGATCGCATTCCGGTGCCCGGCAAGCCAGGCGCCGTTCGGCACGAACTGCCGCAGCGCCACAGGTTGGCCGCGGGTTCTCCGTTAAACACACGGATGACGCACTGAAAGGACGACCGCAATGGTCAAACGTATGATCTTCATGTTGGTTGGAGTCGGCCTGGTGTTCGGCGCGATTTTCGGATTCCAGATCTTCAAGGCCAAGATGATTCGTCAGGCCATCGCGGCGCTGAGCAATCCGCCGCAGACCGTTTCCACGATCACCGCCACGTCGCAGCAATGGTCGAGCAATATCGAATCCGTCGGCAGCCTGCGCGCGGTCAACGGCGCCAACATGAGCACCCAAGTCGCCGGCATCGTCTCGCAGATTCATTTCGAGTCCGGGGCAGATGTGAAGAAGGGCGATCTTCTGTTCGAGCTGATGGCCGAGGACGACATCGCCCATCTCGAGGCGTTGAAGGCGACCGCCGAACTGGCGCGGATCACCTATGAGCGCGACAAGCGCCTGGTGAACACCCAAGCCGTGAGTCAGCAGCAGGTCGACTCCGATATGTGGACGATGAAGAACGACGTGGCGCTGGTCGCGCAGCAGCAGGCGCTGGTCGAGTACAAGTTCATCAAGGCGCCGTTCGCGGGGCGGCTCGGCATCCGCCAGGCCGACCTCGGCCAATACATCGCCGCCGGCACGACGATCGTGACGCTGCAACAGCTCGATCCGATCTATGTGGACTTCTACGTGCCGCAGCAAGCACTTGCCCAGCTCAAGGTCGGGCAGACCGTGTCGGCGCATGTCGACACCTATCCGGATCTGTCTTTCAGCGGAAAGGTGTCGGCGATCAACTCGCTGGTCGACACCGCCACGCGCAACGTGCAGGTCCGCGCCACGCTCAACAACCCCGATGACAAGTTGCTGCCGGGCATGTTCGCGCGCACCACCATCGATGTCGGCGCGCCGCAGTCCTATGTGACGCTGCCGCAGACGGCGATCGCCTATAACTCCTACGGCAACATCGCCTACATCGTCGAAGACAAGGGCAAGGCCGAGAACGGCCAGGCGCAGCTTATCGCGCGGCAGACCTTCGTCACCACCGGCGCGACGCGCGGCGACCAGGTCGCCGTGCTCACCGGCATCAAGGACGGCGAAAAGGTCGTCACGGCGGGACAGGTGAAGCTGCGCAACGGCAGTCCGATCCTGATCAACAACGCCGTGCAGCCATCGAACGATCCCAATCCTAAGCCGCTCGACCAATAACCCGGCCCGCCCCCCCATGAGCAGCTTTACAGACATTTTCATACGTCGCCCGGTGCTGGCGACCGTGATCAATCTGATGATCCTCGTGCTCGGCCTGCGCGCGATCGGCTCGCTGCCGATCCTGCAATATCCGCGCACGGAGAACGCCGTCGTCACCGTGACCACGACCTATTACGGCGCCGACCCCGACGTGATCGCCGGCTTCATCACCACGCCGCTGGAAAACGCGATCGCCCAGGCGAACGGCATCGACTACATGAGCTCAACCAGCCAGAGCGGCGCGAGCACGATCACGGTCTATCTGCGGCTCAACTACGATCCCGACAAGGCGCTGACCGAAATCAACACCAAGGTCAATTCGGTGTTGAACCAGTTGCCGGTCGGCTCGCAGCAGCCGATCCTCACGGTCAAGGTCGGCCAGACCATCGACGCCATGTATCTCGGCTTCGACAGTGACGCGATCGCGCGCAACAAGATCACCGACTACCTGGTGCGCGTCGTGCAGCCGAAGCTGCAGGCCGTGCCCGGCGTGCAGACCGCTGAAATCCTCGGTGGCCAGAACTTCGCGCTGCGCGCCTGGCTCGATCCGGCCAAGCTCGCCGCCTATGGGCTCACGGCCGCCGACGTCAGCACGGCGCTGGCGGCGAACAACTACATCTCCGGCCTCGGCAATACCAAAGGCCAGATGGTGCAGGTCAACCTGACCGCATCGACCAACCTGCATTCGGCGAGCGAATTCGCCGATCTGATCATCAAGCAGGCCAACGGCGCCATTGTGCGGCTCAAAGACGTGGCCAATGTCACGCTCGGCGCCGACGACTACGAATCCCAGGTCGGATTCGACGGCAAACAGGCGGTCTATGTCGGCATCCAGGTGGCGCCGTCGGCGAACCTGCTCGACGTCATCAATGGCGTGCGCAAGGTGCTTCCGGACATCCAGGCGCAACTGCCGAATGGCTTGCGCGGGGCAGTCGTCTACGATTCGACCGACTTCGTGAACAGCTCGATCAGCGAGGTAATCCACACGCTGGTCGAAGCTTTGGTGATCGTGAACCTCGTGGTGTTCGTGTTCCTGGGGTCGCTGCGCTCGGTGCTGATCCCGATGGTGGCGATCCCGCTGTCGCTGATCGGCACCTTCACGCTGATGCTGGCCTTCGGCTTCTCCATCAACTTGCTAACGCTGCTGGCGCTCGTGCTGGCGATCGGCCTGGTGGTGGACGACGCGATCATCGTGGTCGAGAACGTCAACCGCCACCTCGAGGAAGGTAAGACGCCGACCGCCGCTGCACTCCAGGCAGCGCGCGAGCTTGGCCGGCCGATCATCGCCATGACCGTCGTTTTGGTCGCGGTCTATGTGCCGATCGCCTTCCAGAGCGGCTTGACCGGCGCTCTGTTCACCGAGTTCGCCTTCACGCTGGTGGGCGCGGTGACGATCTCGGCCATCGTCGCCTTGACGCTATCGCCGATGATGAGCTCGCGCATGCTCAAGGCGCCAGACCCGGCGCACCGGGGCTTCCAGCAGCGGCTCACCGAGTTCATCGACCGCAATTTCGAGAAGCTGCGCGGCCGCTACGAGCGCTGGCTGCACGGCAGCCTGAACTATCTGCCGGTGACCGGCGTCTTCGCGCTGCTGGTGCTCTCGAGCATCTATTTCCTTTATTCGAGCGCGCAGAGCGAGCTGGCGCCGCAGGAAGACCAAGGCATCGTGGTCGCCTCCTCGACGCCGGCGCCGAACGCAACGCTCGACCAGAAGCTCATCTATTCGCGCCAAGTCTACGACAGCTTCATGAAGCATGCCGAGACGGCGCATGTCTTCCAGATCGACATGCCGGGCCAGTCGATCGCCGGCATGGTGCTCAAGCCGTGGGACGAGCGGACGAAGACCAGCAACCAGCTCCAGCCGGTCGTTCAGCAGGAACTGAGCGGCGTTGCCGGCGTGCGCGCGGCGGCGTTCCAACTGCCGCCTTTGCCCGGCAGCCAGGGCCTGCCGGTGCAGTTCGTGATCACGACCACGGACCCCTTCAGCCGCCTTAACGACATCTCCCAGCAGTTCCTGCAAGAGGCGGTCAAGAGCGGCCTGTTCATCTTCCTCGACTCGGATCTGAAGATCGACAATCCGGAATCCACGGTGATCATCGACCGCGATAAGACCGCGCAGCTCGGCCTGAATATGGGCGATGTCGGCGCGGCCATGGCCTGGATGCTGGGCGGCGGCTACGTGAACTATTTCAGCCTCGACCAGCGCTCCTACAAAGTGATCCCGCAGGTGCAGCAGCGCGACCGGCTCAACATCGATCAACTGCGCAACTACTACGTCGCCAGCGTGAACGGCATTCCGATCCCGCTGTCGACGATTGCGCGCATCGAGACGAAGACGGTGCCGGAATCGCTCAACCACTTCCAGCAGCTCAACAGCGC
>DATDMA010000325.1:0-6468 GCA_036519015.1 Pseudolabrys sp.
TCCCGACATCAAGCTGTCGGCGCTCACGCGACAGCCGGAGGACGAGAGCAAGGCCGGCGAAAGCATCGCCAGCAAAGGCGAAGTCACCGGCCTCGATCAGCGGCCGAAGTCGCCGGCCGAGCGGCTCGGCCTCGCCGGTGCTTCGCGTGCCAAGTCAGAAAAATGTCTGGCCAACGCCGTCTATTTCGAAGCGCGCGGTGAGCCCGTGCGTGGACAGATCGCGGTGGCGCAGGTGGTGTTGAACCGCGTGTTCTCGCCGTTCTATCCAAAGACCGTGTGCGACGTGGTCTACCAGAACGCCAATCGTCACAACTCCTGCCAGTTCACATTCGCCTGCGACGGCATTCCCGACATCGTCACCGAGCCCGAGGCTTGGGAGCGCGCCAAGCGCATCGCCCGTGACATGCTCGACGGCAAGCTGTGGATGCCCGAGGTGGCGAAGTCGACGCACTATCACGCCTACTGGGTGCATCCGAGTTGGGTCGCGGAAATGAAGAAGATGTACAAGCTCGGCGTGCACACCTTCTATCGTCCGCGCAATTGGGGCGACGGCTCCGACGAGCCGCATTGGGGCGACGCCAAGACGACGGCGATAGAGACGCTCAAGCTCGACAAGATGTAAGCGGGGGCCGTCAGGCACTGCCTCGTGTCCCGGGCGCAGCGCAGCGTGAAACGATGCGCTGCAGACCCGGGACCGTAACAAATTCCGAGTTCGGTAAGGCCCCGGCTCTGCGGCGCACCACTTCGCCATAGCGCGTCGAAGACGCGCGTAAACGCGCTTATGGCTTCGTGTTGCGCCGCGTCCGGGGCACGCACGCCCTCCAGTTCCCCCCATCCATTCCGCAAATGACTTCGATCACCATAATTCGTTTGGGTTCATTGGCTTGACCCCCTATGTTCCACTTTCGTCCCCGCCGGATGCTAAAAAGTTGCGCGGGCTTTGCAGCGTCATGCGGCCGGAGATTTCGCAATGTCCGTGCAGTCAGCGATCGACAAAAGCGACAAACAACTGCTGACCAACTGGCGCACGCCGGCCGTGATCCTGATCTGCGGCTGCGTCATCGCGATGCTCAGCTTCGGCCCGCGCTCCGCGCTCGGTTTCTTCCTCACGCCGATGTCGCAGGAGCACAACTGGGGCCGCGACGTTTTCTCGATGGCGCTCGCCATCCAGAACTTGCTGTGGGGCGTCGGCCAGCCTTTTGCCGGCGGCATCGCCGACCGCTTCGGGACCGTGCGCGTGCTCGCTCTCGGCGCCGTTGCCTATGCGCTCGGGCTCGCACTCATGGCGCAATCGACCACGCCCGGTATGCTCGATCTGTCGGCCGGCGTGCTGATCGGCTTCGGCCTTTCCGGCTGCTCGTTCACGATCGTGATCGGCGCCTTCGGCAAACTGCTGCCGCCGCAATGGCGCTCGCTCGCGTTCGGTGCCGGCACCGCGGCCGGCTCGTTCGGACAGTTTCTCTATTCGCCCATCGCCGTCGCGCTGATGGATTCCTTCGGCTGGAAAGGCGCAGTGCTGATCTTCGCCGGCGTCACGCTGCTGATCCTGCCGCTGTCCCTGGCGCTGGCGGCGCCGCGCAACACAGCCGCTGCCGGCCCGATTGCCGCCTTGCCGTCGCAGTCGCTCCGTCAGGCTTTGGCGGAAGCCTTCGGCCATCGCAGCTTCGTGCTGCTGGTGCTCGGCTTCTTCACGTGCGGCTTCCAGCTCGCCTTCGTCACCGTGCATCTGCCGTCTTACTTGATCGACCGCGGCCTGTCGGCGGAGGTTGGCGGCTGGACCCTCGCGACCATCGGACTGTTCAATATCGTCGGTTCGCTGGCCTCGGGCTATCTCGGCAACAGGATGCCGAAGCGTTACATCCTGTCGGCGATCTATTTCGCGCGCGCGCTGTCGATCGTCGCCTTCATCACGCTGCCGGCGACCACGCTGAGCACGCTGCTGTTCGGCGCCGTCACCGGGCTCCTGTGGCTGTCGACGGTTCCGCCGACGTCGGGGCTGGTCGCGCTGATGTTCGGCACGCGCTGGCTCACCATGCTGTTTGGCTTCGCCTTCTTCAGCCATCAGGTCGGCGGCTTCCTCGGCGTCTGGCTCGGCGGCGTGGTGTTCGAGCACACGGGCTCCTATACGCCGGTGTGGTGGCTGTCGGTGTTCTTCGGCGTCCTGTCCGCGCTCATCAATCTGCCGATCGTGGAACGCCCGGTGAGCGAGCCTGCGCCTGTGGCCGCATAGGGCGCTCAGAATCCGTGATGCCCGGGCTTGTCCCGGGCATCCACGCCTTTAGAACTGTCCTCCAAGCAAGACGTGGATGGCCGGGTTGAACCCGGCCATGACGAGGGAGCAGCGCGTGGCCACATTCAAGGCGATGGTGATCGAGAAGACGGACGGCGGCACCAAGGCAGCGCTGACCGACTTCGATGAAGCCAATCTCATGGACGGCGACGTCACCGTCCGCGTCGAATATTCCACGGTCAACTACAAGGACGGCCTCGCCATCACCGGCAAGGCGCCGGTGGTGCGCCGCTTTCCGATGATCGCCGGCATCGACTTCGCTGGCACGGTGGAGACATCGAGCCATCCGAATTGGAAGCCGGGCGACAAGGTCATCCTCAACGGCTGGGGCTGCGGCGAGACGCATCTCGGCGCCTATGCCGAGAAGGCGCGCGTGAAAGGCGACTGGCTGGTGCCGCTGCCCGCGACCATGAGCGCGCATGACGCCATGGCGATCGGCACGGCCGGCTACACCGCCATGCTGTCGGTAATGGCGCTGGAGCGCCATGGCTTGACGCCTGCGAGCGGCCCCATCGCCGTCACCGGCGCGGCCGGCGGCGTCGGCTCGGTCGCCATCGCCATCCTCGCCCAGCGCGGCTTCACCGTTCACGCCGTCACCGGGCGCCCTGAGGAGGCCGACTACCTCAAGGGCCTCGGCGCCGCCGAGATCGTCCCGCGCGCCGAGCTCGCCGCCCAGCCGAGGCTGCTCGCCAAGGAGCGGTGGGCGGGGGCAATCGATACGGCCGGCTCGACCACCCTCGCCAATGTACTGTCGATGATTCGTTATGGCGGCGCCGTGGCCGCTTGCGGCAATGCTGGGGGTATGGACCTACCGACCTCGGTCGCGCCGTTTATTTTACGCGGAGTGTGTCTTTACGGCATCGACTCGGTGATGTGTCCGCTCCCCCGCCGCCAAGAAGCGTGGAAAAGGCTTGAAACCGAGCTGGATCGCCGCAAACTTGCCGCGATGACCCGCGACATCGGCCTTTCTGACCTTGACGAGGCTGCCGGCGCCATCCTGGCGGGCCGGGTCCGGGGACGGATCGTGGTCAAGGTTGGGTAAACACGTTCAGGATTTGGCGACGAACGCTGGGCATACTCTACTAGCTTTTGGTAAGCCTCTGTTCGTGTGGGTTGGTGGCGTAGTCGGAGTGCGACGATGTTGCGTGGGGTGATTGTGACTGTCGGTCTGTTGGCCGCTCTGCCGGCCGTGGCGGGCGAGATGAGCGCGGATGAAGCCCGGCGCTTCGTCATGGGCAAGATGTTCAATTACACGTGCTTTGAAGGGACGCGCGGCACCGGCCGCGTCGCCTCGGACGGCTCGGTCACCGGCTCCATCCAGTTCCAGGGCAAAGGCCAGGTTCGCTACGCCAACCTGCCGGCGGGCACGCTGCAGGTGAAGGGCCAAGCGGTTTGCGCCTCGCTGCGCGGCTTGCCGATCGAGCCGTGCTTCAACCTGGAGCGCATCGACAACAACAGCTTCCGCGGTTCGATCTCGGGCCTGGGCTTCGCCTCTTGCCAGTTCACCCGCCATCACGGCCGCCCGGTGGTCGCGCACGCGTCCAACCGCTCCGAGCCGCTTCGTCTGCGTCCGTCGCTGACGGCTGACAACAACTAGACATCGGTTACGTCCGGACGGCGCCCGATCCCGATCGGGCGCCGTTTCGATTCAATGATTTCGACTTCAGTGATTTCGATTCGATGGTGATGAAAGCGAGCGCCCGACGCCCGGTCGTTCTACTTTTAGGCGAAATCATTAACCGGGCATCCGGCAGATTGTTTGGCGGATTAGACGAAGTGATTCGTGCCCGTTCCGGGCGCCATCCAAAGGATTCAATGAACGGGCATCGGCATGCGCCTACCGCCTTGGTTGGTGGCGTTAGCGTGTCTTAGCGTCTGTGTTGCTTCCGCGTTACCAGCAAGGGCTGCTGATTGGATCGAATGGCATTGGCGCAAACCCTTGCAGCCATGTCAGGGCGATTGCGCGGCCCTGGTCTTTGCCGGGCAGTCGGTCACGACCAACGTGCAGAACATATTTTTCAAGGTCATCCCGCCGTGGTCGTGGGGCTATGACGCCGGCGGCATCGTCGGCGCAACGGCATCGCGCCGGGTCGCGACCGTATTCCGTATCCTCGACATCGAGACGGAGATCGGCGCTGCAAAGCGTTTCGGCAACCAGACCGAGGGCGAGTTCTGGGGCGCGATCTATTTCAGGTACACCGAATTTCCCTGGAATTCGTTCATCTACACGACCGTCGCCGGGTCGATCGGTCTCAATTATGCGACCGGCGTTTCGGCCATCGAAATGGAATACGGCAAACTCGATCCGCCCGGCGGGACGCACGTGATGCACTATTTTTCGCCCGAGATCACGTTCTCGCTGCCGAAGCATTTGGACAAACAACTCGTCGTACGTTTGCAGCACCGCTCAGGCGCCTACGGTGTCGTCAGCGGCGCGTTCAGCGGCGCGACTTACCTGACGGTCGGCTTGCGATCCTGGTTCTAGGCGGGGGGCTTAGCGCGTAACGCCCGTAGGGTGGGCAAAGGCGCGGGACGCGCCGTGCCCACGCGTAGGCCTCGAACTGCACAAAGCTCCACGGTGCGCACGCTTCGCTTTGCGCACCCTACCGACGGGGCGGCCAGAAAATAATCTCATCGCCCCTTGACCTCATTCCTATCAGGACTATAATCCTCCACCGTCCTGCTCATCGAGGGGCGTCTTCCGGAGACAGACCGAAGATGGAGCAGGATGCGGCGCCCGCGGGCGGGGCTTGTAACCCCGCACTCGGGAGGCCCCGGGTCGCCGTCCGCCGGCATTACGACCGGCTGCCGTCGAACAGGCTGTACGTGCGCGCTGATGAAGGGCCGCGAAAGCGGCCCGGGTCAGGAGGGTGAAGAGCCCTCCATCGGCGCCCGGAAGCGCGGTCCCGGGGACAGAAAAGCCGCCTGTGGAGCGCCGAGAGGCGCGCCTCCGCGATCGCAAGCGGAGGCGGCACGCCTCGCAAGCGTGTCGGGCGGCTTCGCCAGCCGCTCAGGAGGCTTCGCACGCCTCCGCGTTTCCCGGCGCTCCGCTCCCCTCATGGGGAAAGGATGATGAGAAGCTACGGCGTACCCGGCGCCGACCAAAGAACACGGGCGAAGATGCTTGGCTGTTTGACAATTGAAGCAACGAATGTACGGGCGCGCAATTTATCTCTGTCGTCCTGCGCGTCACGCCTTCGCCGGAAAAATCATGCACGTCGTCGTCGCGTGCGCATAAAGCTTGCCGGCGCGATCCTTCAGGTCGCCTTCCGATGTCGCCACCGTGCGGCCGCGATGGATGATGCGGCCTTCAGCGCGCACCGGCCCGGTGTCCTTGCTCAGCGGCCGCACCAAATTGAGTTTCAACTCAAGCGTGGTCCAGGTGTCGCCCTTGTTGAGCGTCGAGAAGATGGCGCAGCCGAGTGCGGAATCCAGCAGCGTCGCCGCAAACCCGGCGTGCACCGTCCCGATCGGATTGTAGTGCCGGTATGCGGGGAAACCCTCGAACACCGCGCGCCCGTTCGTGACGTCGATGAGGTGGAAGCCGAGCGTTTCGCTGATCGGCGGGTTTGGCACCGTGCCGTCGATGATCGCCTTGAGGAAGGCCAGCCCGTCATAGGAGGTGAGGATGTCGGGCGTCACTACGCCGTATTGTGTCTCGCTCACGCCGCCCTCCGTTGCTTTAACGGGCGGCAGTCTAGCAAGCCATTACGCGAGATCGAGACGGAAGGGCGTACCTTCCAGCGCAGCGTCGCCCGGGCCGATGGTCTCCACCGCACGCACCATGCGTCCGTCGCGCTTGAGCAAGCGGTCGGCGATGGACACGATGCGCGCGTTCGGCTGCGCCGTGCGCGAAGCGTTGCGGATCGCCTGCGCGATCTGCAATTCGTCGCGCTGCGGATTGAGCACGCATGCCGCAACGAAAGCGCCGGCGGTCGAGCGGCTGATGCCGGCGAAGCAATGCACCACCATGGGGGCCGCGCGATCCCAGGTGCCGACGAAATCGATCAGCCGCTTCACGTGCTCTTCGGCGGGCACGGTGTAGCCGTCCATGGGGGCGGCGATGTCGTCGACCGCCAGCACGAGATGGTTTTCGGCCAGGATGTGAGTCGGCCGCTGCACGCGGTCGGTCATCCGCAACAGCGTGACGATGTGGCGTGCGCCGGTTTCATCGACGG
>DATDMA010000326.1:0-5303 GCA_036519015.1 Pseudolabrys sp.
GTCGAGGAACAGGCGATAGAGCTCGGTCGAAATGTCGTAATGGTGGCGCGCGTGCGCGGCGGCAAGCCCGATCGGATTGGCCTGATGCCAGCGGCGCAGGCCGCGCCAGACCCGCCGCATCAGCTTCTGTGAGCCGTACGAATAAAGCCCGGCGCGGTTGACCGAGAACAGCAGCAGAAAGTCATGGATTGCCGCGCCGTCCTCGAGCGTCAGCCTGCCGTCCATATAGGCTTCGGCGGCGTATAGCTCCGGATTGATGAACAGCTTGGTGTAGAGCTTGCGATCGTGCAGGTGGATGGCGACGTCGGGTCCGGGCAGGCGATCGCCGAAGACATGCACCTTGCCGTCGGCGTCGCGGACTCGCAGTGTACCCTGGCGGATGAAACGCCGAAGCAGATTCGACAACAGGCGCACTGGTCGTCCTCCGTGGTCGCCGCAAGTCCCTATGGCAATAAGTCTCTATTCTTTATTTTTTGAGTCGGATCCACCAACCTCTCGCTCCACGATGTAACGCGGGCGCGACTTCGACTCGAAATAGATCTTGCCGACATATTCGCCGATGACGGCGAGCGCGAAGGTCTGGAACGCGGCGATGAGCAGGAACAGGAGCATCACGGAGGTCCAGCCCTGCACGGTGCGTCCGGCGAGCCAGGTGGCGAACACCCAAACGCCCATGCCCATGAAGATGACGAACAATATGAGCCCGAGCAGCGCTATGAGGCGGATCGGCCGCACCGACAGCGATGTGATGCCGTCGACGGCGAGGCGCAGCATCTTTTGCAATGTGTACTTCGTCTCGCCGTGCAGACGCGGCAGGCGTTCGAACTCCACGATCGCCGTCTTGAAGCCGAGCTGAACCACCAGTCCGCGCAGGAACACGTGCACCTCGCTGAACTGCGACAGCGCGCGCATGGCGCGGTCGCTCATCAGGCGGAAATCGGCGTGGTGCGGAATGATGTCGGCGCCGAGCCAATTGAGCACGCGGTAGTACAGGTCCGCAGTCCCGCGCTTGAAGAAGCTGTCGCTGCGGCGCTCCTTGCGCACGGCAAACACGATCTCCGCGTGTTCATGCTTGAAGTGCTCGATCATCCTGGCGATGACGGAGATGTCGTCCTGCAGGTCGGCATCGAGCGAGATGGTGGCGTCGGCCTTGCCGATCTGCGTCAGGAGCCCGGCAAGCAGCGCGTTCTGATGTCCCACATTGCGGGACAGTTTGAGGCCCTGCACCCGGCCGGGATGCGCGCGCGTCGCCTCTTCGATCAGCGCCCAGGTCCCGTCCGTGCTGCCGTCATCGACCAACAGCACGTAGCTCGCAGCCGCGATATCCCGCACCGCGATCAGCTTGTCGATATCGAACAGCAGGTGTCCGAGCGTATGCGGGAGCCCCGCCTGCTCGTTGTAGCAGGGGATGATGAAGGCGATCGTTGGGAGTGTGTCGGCTTTCATGGCCGGACTTCCGGGGTTGGCGGAGGGGATATGTATCGTGTTCGCCGCGGCACGTCCCGAGCCTCCGCGTTAAATAATCGAATGGATGTCCACACGCCTCGGACTTATACTTTAGTAAATATCGCATATCCTAAACAATTGAAACTAAAGCATGTTATCTGTTCTGCCATTCGGCGAAAAAGCCGACGCCATTCACGCATGGCGAGAACATTGCCACGTTCGCGCGGCAAGGCAGGATTGATTGTACGATCTCACAGCATTATTGCTCATAGTAAGCACAGCAATGAGCTGAAGAAGAATATTTGGGAGAGCGACTCTGGCGTCCAATAGTAAGCACAGTTCTATCGCGACGTTCGCCCAGAACTTCGTGCGCAAGCGCGACTTCTATGCCGGCGGACTCATGATCCTGTTCGGGCTGGTGATGGCCTTGAAGGGCCCGACCTACCAGCTCGGCACCTTGATGCACATGGGGCCCGGCTTCCTGCCGACGGTGCTCGGCGTCATCCTCATCTGTTTAGGCGTGGCCATTGCCGGCGTCGCTGCCACCGCGGCGGAGGGCGAGGACGAAAACATCCTGCCCGAAAAGCCCGAGTGGTTGGCCTGGGCCTGCATCCTGGCCTCGCCGCTCGCCTTCATGTTCGCCGGTTCGTACGGCGGCATGGCTCCCGGCACCTTCGCCTGCGTCTTCGTGGCGGCGATGGGCGACCGCGAGGCGACACTGAAAAGCTCCGCGCTCCTCGCGGCCGTCATCACGGTCTTTGGCGTCGGGTTGTTCGCTTACATTCTGCAAATTCCGATGCCTGTGCTTGAGTGGAGGGGTCTGTGATCGGAACCGCGTTAACGGACCTCTGGTTCGGCTTCGGCGTCGCGCTCCAGCCGCACAATATCGTCTGGTGCTTCCTCGGCGTTCTCGTCGGCAACATGGTCGGCGTGCTGCCGGGCATGGGGCCTTTGGCGACCATCTCGATCCTGCTGCCGCTGACCTTCGGCATTCCGCCGGTCGGCGCCATCCTGATGCTGGCGGGCGTGATGTACGGCGCGCAGTACGGCGGGGCGATCTGCTCGATCCTGCTCAATCTGCCGTGTCATCCACCGCACGCGGTGACCTGTCTCGACGGCTTCCCGATGACCCAGCAGGGCAGAGGTGGCGCTGCACTCGGCGCAACCGTGTTTGCCTCCTTCGTCGGCGCCTCCTGGGGCATCACCGAGATGGTCTTCCTCGCGCCGGTGCTGGTGCGGGTGGCCATGGAGTTCGGTCCGGCCGAAATCTGCTCGCTGATGCTGCTCGGCCTCTTGGCCGGCTCGACGCTGGCGCGCGGCTCGCCGCTCAAGGGCGTGGCGATGACCGTGCTCGGCCTGATGCTGGGCATCGTCGGCACCGACATCGAGACGGGCTCGGAGCGCTTCACGTTCGGGCTCACGCATCTCGACGACGGCATCGAGCTGATCGCGCTGGCGCTCGGCCTGTTCGGCATCGGCGAGTTCATGAACAGCGTCAATCAGGTGTCCACGGTCAACGCCAAATACGCCAAGGTCACCCTGAAGGACATGCGGCCGTCCAAGGAAGAAATGAAGCGGACCATCATGCCGATGCTCCGCGGAACGATGATCGGCAGCCTGTGCTCGCTCATTCCCGGCACCGGCCCGACCATCGCCTCCTTCGTCGCCTATGCCACGGAAAAGAAGATCTCCAAGACGCCGGAGAAGTTCGGCACCGGCATGATCGAAGGCGTGGTCTGCCCGGAAGCCTCGACGCACTCTTCGGTGCAGGGCGACTTCATCCCGACCATGAGCCTCGGCATTCCCGGCGACGCCGTGATGGCGCTCCTGCTCGGCGCGCTGATGATTCAGGGCATCGTGCCGGGTCCGCAGCTCATCAAAGAGCATCCGGATATCTTCTGGGGCCTGGTGGCGAGCTTCTGGATCGGCAACATCATGCTGGTCATCCTCAACGTGCCGCTAATCGGCCTGTGGGTGAAGCTGCTGACGATCCCCTACAAGTTCCTCTACCCGAGCGCGATGTTCTTCGTGTGCATCGGCGTCTATGCCGCCAACAACGACATGTTCCAGGTCGGCGAGACGGCGGTGATCGGCATGCTCGGCTACGTCCTGCTGCGGCTCGGCTTCCATCCGGCGCCTATCCTGCTCGGCTTCGTGCTCGGTCCGCGCTTCGAGGAGAACTTCCGCCGCGCCATGCTGATCTCGCGCGGCGACCTCGGCGTGTTCGTCGAACGGCCGATCAGTGCGGTGTTTGTGGCGATGTGCGTGCTGCTGATCGGCCTGCAGATCTATGTGCGGCTGCGACCGAAAAAGCCCAGCAGCGTCACGGTGCCGACGGCGCTGGGGGCGGAGTAGGGCTCTAACGATTGGCAGGATGCCGCGCGTGCGGCATCCTGCTTTTTTTGTGCCTTACGCCGGCAAAAGCTTCATCAAAGACAGCGCGGCGTGGCCGTTGGGGCCGTAAGGGTTGCCCAGCGATTCGCCCATTTCGAAGTGGTTGAAGTTCGCGGCCTCGATCAGCTCGGCGGCCTTGCCGGCCGCCTTCGCCGCCGCGACGAAATCACGGTTCTGCCGCTGAAATTCCGGCGTCTCGTTGCCGCCATAGGTGACGACGACCGGCGTCCGCAGCATGTTCAATTGCCGCTGCGCGCTCATCGCCTGCTCCATCGCGTCCGTGAACTTGACGTAGGAGCTGCGCTTGGAAAGCCGCGCCGGCTTCATGTCGTACATGCCGCTCATGCACAGGCCGCCCTTCACGATGTCGGCGGGTACGGAGAATTCCTTCTCCCAGTCGGTCACCAAAGCGACGCCGCAGAGGTGCCCGCCCGAGGAATGTCCGCCGACATAAAGGCGATTGCGGTCGCCGCCGAACGTGCCGGCGTTCTTGTAGACCCAGGCGATGGCGCGCCGCACCTGATCGGCCATGACGCCGAGATCGCCGTTCGCCTGTTTCACGCCGACGAAGTCGAGCGCGACGTAGGTCGCGCCGGCATTGACGAAGACCTCGGCCGGGTAACCGTAGTCCTTCGCAGAACCGCCGATCCACGCCCCGCCGTGGATGAAGACGAAGATCGGCGCGTTGGGTCGCTTGGCGCGGTAGATGTCGAGCTTCTCGATGTCGGTCGGGCCATAGGCCTCGCGCTGCGGCTGGCCGATGCGCGCGCGCGTAATCTCGCTGGTCGACGCGTAGCGCTTGAGGATCTGGCCCATGAGCGGCGAATAGAAGGATTGGTCGTAGGCGGCATCGAGTTCCGTCTGATCCATGTCCATCCACACCAGCGGGCCCTTCTCGTGCGGCGGCGGCCCGATCCGGCATTCCTCTGCAAGCGCGGGCGCGGCGACGAGGGCGGCGGCGCTGGCAAGGGCTGTGCGGCGGGTGATCGACGAGCGGCGGGCAGTGGTGTCGTTGGCCATGGCTATTCCTGGATGTGACCCCGGCGGGACACGAAGTGTCCGGGAAGCCCGAGGTGGTGGCAAGGCGCGGAAGTGCTCAAATCCCCGCCAGATCGCGCATGATGCGATAGAGCGCCGCCTGGCCTTCGAAGCCGATGCCCGGGCGATCGGACAGCGTGATCGCGCCGTTCACGACGCGCGCGTCGTCGGCGAAGCCGCCGAAATCGCCGAACACGCCGGGATAGGATTCCGCGCCGCCGAGGCCGAAGCCGGCGGCGATTGCCAGTGACATCTGGTTGCCGCCGTGCGGGAACAGCGCCGTGCGCGGCCAGCCGTGGCGCGTGAGCATGTCGAGCGTGCGCGCATATTGCACAATGCCGTAGGCCTGCGGTGGATCGATCTGGATGATGTCGCGGCCGGCGCGCCAGCCGCCGAAGCGCACCAGGTTTTCCACGTCCTGCGTC
>DATDMA010000327.1:0-24776 GCA_036519015.1 Pseudolabrys sp.
ATCGCCATCGTGCTCGGGGTCAGCTTCCTGGCGCTCGGCTGGCGCGCCGGCATCGTCGTCGCGATCGCCATTCCCCTGGTTCTTGCCATCACCTTCGTGGTCATGAAACTGACGGGCGTCAGCCTCCAGCGCATCTCGCTCGGTGCGCTCATCATCGGGCTCGGCCTTCTCGTCGATGACGCGATGATCGCGGTGGAAACCATGGTCTCCAAGCTGGAGCAGGGCGCCGACAAAGTCACCGCTGCAACATTCGCCTATACCTCCACTGCCTTCCCGATGCTGACTGGCACGCTCGTCACGATTGCCGGATTCGTTCCGGTTGGCTTCGCGGCCAGCAGCGCCGGCGAGTATTGCTTCACGCTGTTCGCAGTCGTGGGGACGGCGCTGACCGCCTCCTGGTTCGTCGCCGTGCTGTTCACCCCGCTCACCGGGGTCTTCATCCTGCCCGACAAGCTGAAGGGCCATGGTCACGAGCCGTCGCGATTCGCGCGCGCCTTTCACCGAATGCTCGATCGCGTGCTGCGCATGAAATACTGGGTCATCGGTGCGACCGTCGCGCTGTTCGCGGCCGGCCTCGTCGGCATGCAGTTCGTGCAGCAGCAGTTCTTTCCCAATTCAGACCGCCCCGAACTGCTCGTCGACATGACGCTGCCGCAAAGTTCCTCGATCAACGCAACACGCAAGACCGTCGACGACCTTGAGCGCATTCTGAAGACCGACCCGGACATTGAGCACTGGTCGTTTTATGTCGGCAGCGGCGCCATCCGGTTCTATCTGCCCCTCGACCAGCAGCTCGCGAACGATTTCTTTGCGCAAGGCGTGATCGTCACCAAGGGATTCAAGGTTCGCCCCGCTGTAGAGAAGCGCATCGCCGCCGCATTGCAGCGGCCCGAGTTCGAGCAAGTGATGTCGCGGATTAGCCCCCTTGAGCTCGGGCCGCCGGTCGGGTGGCCGCTCAAGTTCCGTATCAGTGGTCCAGACCCGGACAAGGTTCGCGAGTTTGCGCAGAGCTTCGCGTCGGCGCTCGGTAATACGTCGAGCGCGCGCAATATCAACTTCGACTGGAACGAGCCCTCCAAGGTGGTTCGTGTCGAGGTCGATCAGGACCGTGCCCGCGCGCTCGGCATCAGCTCGCAGGCGTTGAGTCAGACCATCAATGCCGTGCTGTCGGGCACGCCCGTCACCCAGGTGCGCGACGATATCTACCTGATCGACATCGTCGCGCGCGCCGTCCCTGAGGAGCGTGCCAAGCTTGCGACCTTGCGCAGCCTCATGATCGAGACGCCCGGCGGCCGCTCCGTACCGCTTGAGCAGATGGCTAAGCTTTCGTACGGCCTTGAGCCGCCGCTGATCTGGCGACGCCAGCGTCTGCCGACCATCACCGTACAGGCCGACACCGCGCCGGGTGTCGAGGCGGCGACGGTGGTGAAGTCGCTCGGCTCTGACATTGCCGCGTTCAGGGCGAAACTCCCGCCGGGCTACGACATCGTGCCAGGCGGCACTGTGGAGGAGAGCGCCAAGGCGCAGAGCAGCGTGTTTGCGGTATTCCCGCTTATGTTGTTCCTCATGATCACGCTCCTCATGCTGCAGCTGCAGAGCTTTCAGCGGCTCTTCCTCGTGGTCGCCACGGGGCCCCTCGCCGTCATCGGCGTCGCCGCGGCGTTGCTGCTGTCGGGCGCACCGATGGGTTTCGTCGCCATCCTCGGGGTCATCTCGCTGATTGGCATGGTGATCCGTAACTCGGTCATCCTGATCGACCAGATCGAAACGGAAATCGGCCAGGGGCGGCAGGCATGGGATGCGGTGATCGTCGCGACCGAGCATCGGTTGCGCCCAATCCTGCTCACCGCTGCCGCCGCCATCCTTGGCATGATCCCGATAGCGCCGACCGTATTCTGGGGTCCGATGGCCTACGCCGTGATCGGCGGCCTCGTGGTTGCGACGCTGCTCACGCTGGTGTTCTTGCCGGCGCTCTATGTCGCCTGGTTCCGCATTCGGCCGGCGGAGTTGGCGAACGCCCCGACGGGAGAATCCGTCGAAGGCTGGCAGGATCAGCTGTGCGGCGTGAACCAGGCGGCGGAGTGAGTCATGCGTTCTTTCAGCTCGCGGCATGAATTCGATCACGCGTCGCAAGCCGGACGTTGAGGTGTCATGCTGCAATCGGGGAACCGGGCGCTCGTGGTCTATGGCTTGCAGGTGCGTGGCGATGCGTCGGCGCAATGCTGCTCGTGGCATTGATGCTCGGCACTCTCAGCCTGACCCTGGGCCATGTTGTCAGCGCGACCACACTCTTCACAGCAACGAATATTCGCGCCATTACTGCTGCCGCGGGCCATTAGCACTTCGGACCAGCGTGGCATGTAGGCGCCGAATTGGTTGGGAGCCCTGTCCGCTTGGGGTCATGAACGGCCCAAAGGTGACGTACGCGTTAAGTCCGCTCCGGGTCCCAACTGCGGACATCTGTCGGCGCGGCCGGCAGGTCGCTTCGTGCCAGTGGCAGACTACAGCCTGCGCAGGAAACGATAATGCACGAACCCAAACCGATCACCGCTTGCGGCCCTGGACTTCGCTTCGTTCATCCGGGCCACGCTTGCTGCCGCGACGGCTTCTGACTGGCAGGTCCATCATTTCGCCCGCGAGATCCGAGCGAAGCCGGTTCAAGTTCTTCAGGCTTGCAAGGGTGTCGCTCGGCCGCTTGGCCGCGAATCCGACGAGCATTGCCTCGATAAGCCCTAGCGTTGCGGTATGCGTGCTGAACCAGTCCGCGTTACCCCGCGCGACTGGAAGGACCAAATCAACCTTCTTGCCCAAAGTCGCCGCAAGCGTGTCCGTCAGCAGCATCTTGGGCAGTTGGAGCCGGTTTGCCTGAGAAAGCAACGTTTGGATTTCCTGGTAGACACGGCCATACGCAAGCGCGACGATAAGATCGCCCGGTTTGAGCCGATTGAGCCCGTCTGCGAGCAGAAGGCCCGTCTGGGTGAGGCTTATGGTCTCGATACCGAAGCGGCCGAGTTGAATCGCAAAATAGTCCGCGAGCGCACTCGAAGGACCTATTCCAAACACAACGATGCGGCGCGCTTTCGCGAGCAGCTCGATCGCCGCCTCAAACTGTGCGGCGCTGACATCCCTGCGCAATTTTTCTAGCGCCTGCACATGGATGTCGATCACAACCCCAAGCGCCGATGCGGCATCACCTTTCACCGCGCCCAAAGTTCGAGTCAGGCGCGCAGCCGGCGATAAACTCATCCTGAGTTCATCGGCGATGTCCCGCCTCAGTTCGTCGAGCCCGGAATAACCAAGCGCCTGCGTCGCGCGGATCACTGTGGCGTCGCTCGTCCCAATCTTTGCGGCAAGGGATGCCGCCGATCCGACCAATACTTCTTCGCGGTTTTCCTGGAAGAATCGTACCACGGCCTGCTCTGCCGAACTTAACCGGTGAATAGCAGCCGACGTACGCGCGGTGAACGGATCACGCTGTTCCATGGCGAGTCGCCCCTTGACGTCCGTAGCAGATACTACTTACTTAAGATCGAACTGTAGCATATGCAACCCGGTTGGGGAACTTCGCTCCATGCTGTCTTGGACCTCCGAAAGTACGGCCATCTCCGCTGCGTTTCTCGCATCGCTCGTCGAGGTCGTAGAAGCGTTCACCATCATCCTGGCTGTCGGAACCATTCGGGGATGGCGCACGGCGGTAGCTGGCACCTTATGCGGGGTTGTGGCTCTTATTGCCATTGTGGCCGTGCTTGGGCCCGCCCTCGGCCAAATTCCCATTCAGTGGCTGCAAGTGGTCGTAGGAATATTGTTGCTGTTGTTCGGATTGCGCTGGCTGCGCAAGGCGATCCTTCGCTACGCCGGCATCATCGCGCTTCACGATGAGACAGCCACCTTCACCGCCGAAACAGCGCAACTGAAGAAGGCCGCGTGGCAGCAACCGAGCCGTCTCGATTGGGTCGCGGGCGTAACCGCGTTCAAGGCTGTACTGCTCGAAGGCCTTGAGGTCGTATTCATTGTCATTGCGGTTGGCGCAGGTCACGGCATGGTGGGGCCGGCGGCGGCAGGCGCTGCGGCGGCCGCCATCTTCGTGCTCGCAATCGGATGCGCCGTGCACCGGCCACTCGCCCGCGTGCCGGAAAACATGCTGAAGTTCGGGGTCGGCGTCCTGTTGTCCTCTTTCGGCGTGTTCTGGACAGGTGAAGGTCTCGGCATCTCGTGGCCGGGAAACGACGCGGCGCTCATCGGCTTCATCCTCGCCTTCCTGGTCCTAAGCCTTCTTTCGATCCGCGCTGCTCGCAGGGCCATCCCGGAGGCCGCCGTATGAACCTGCTCCGCGCGTCCCTTCGCGAAATCGTCGGCTTGTTCCTGGACGACGAGTTTCTGGCCGCAGCCGCGCTCATCGTCGTTGCGGCCGCCGCCCTCCTCATAAAACTCCATGTCATTGCACCGTTGGCCGCTGGCGGCGTTCTCTTCGCCGGCTGCCTGGGCGTCTTGCTGACAAGCGTCTGGCGGACCGCGAGTGTTGGCCGAAGGTAACGCCAGAACAAAATGGCGAGCGAACTCTTCAAGGATGGAAGGTCGTGAAAATGCAAGAGACGTCGAAAGAGGCGATCCTCAGCAAGGTCCCCGAGGTCACGCTTATCTTCTGGATTATCAAAGTCGCTGCAACAACGCTCGGTGAAACCGGTGGCGACACCGTCACGATGACGCTCAACTGGGGCTATCTCGCCGGCACGGCTCTCTTCCTCGGTCTGCTCGTTGTCCTGGTCATCGCGCAGATTCTCGCGAAAAGGTTCCACCCTTTTCTTTATTGGGCAACAATCATCGCATCGACCACTTTCGGCACGACGATGGCGGATTTCGCGGATCGTTCGCTTGGCATCGGCTACACCGGCGGCTCTGCCCTCTTGCTGGCCTGCCTCGCTGCCGTCCTCGGTCTTTGGTACCGGTCGCAAGGAACGATCTCAGTAGACACCGTAACGACGCCGAACGTGGAGGTGTTCTACTGGGCTGCCATCACGTTCTCGCAGACCCTTGGTACCGCTCTGGGTGATTGGCTGGCTGACACAGGTGGTCTCGGCTACGAAGGCGGCGCGTTTGTGTTCGCAGCCGGACTCGCAGTCGTCGTCGGGCTCTATTTTTGGACGAATGTGTCGCGCGTGGGGCTGTTCTGGGCGGCGTTCATCCTCACGCGCCCGCTTGGAGCGACAGTCGGCGACTTCCTCGACAAGCCGGTGAACGCTGGCGGCCTTGCTTGGAGCCGGCCGCTCGCATCGGCGGTGATCGCTACCTTCATCATCGTGTGCATTCTCACGCTTCCGCAAAACGCCGGTACACATCCGGGACAGCGCCAAAGCTCCGTGTAGGGCGCCTTCACCGCTCAGCTTAATAAGCGCTCATTCTGACGGAGCGAAAGCCCTCTCAGCGCAAGCATCAGATGCTCTTAAACAAGAATTTAATGGCCTCTCCGTCGTCCCGGTCGCATGGATCATCAGGCGCAGATATTCGCGGCTGATGACGAGAGACAATAGAGCGCACGAGGAATAGGGATGTTGCAGAAATCGAATTCCGACAAACCGAATCTTCAGCGGCGCTTCGGCCGAAAGGCACGTCTCGCGCTTTGTGTCGCGCTCGCTCTAGTCGCCGCACCGATTGTTATCTGGGCTACTTCGAAGTCGACCACTCAGGCCATCGGCTCCCCGGAGCCACCGAGTGTTCCGGTTACCGCAGTCACAGCAGCGCGGCGCAATGTTCCTTTATTTCTGACCGGGCTCGGCACTGTGCAGGCATTCAATACAGTGACAGTGAAACCGCGGGTCGGCGGACAGATCATCGATCTGCCTTTCGTCGAGGGGCAGGAGCTTCAGCAAGGCGCGGTCGTCGCGCACATCGATCCACGTCCCTACGCCGCCGCGCTGCGTCAAGCTGAAGGCGTCACAGCCAAGGACGAAGCCCAACTCGCAAATGCTGAACTGGATCTAGCGCGCTCGACCAATCTGGCTCAAAAAGGCTACGCCACGACGCAGGCACTCGACACGCAGAAGGCTCAGGTGGCTGCCTTCAAGGCGGCAATTGAATCCGACAAGGCCGCCGTTGAGAGTTCGCAAACGCAACTCGACTATGCCACGGTCAAGTCGCCGATCGTCGGCGTGCCTGGCCTTCGCATGGTCGACGCCGGAAACGTGGTCGCTCCGTCGGATCCCGGCATTGTCGTCATCACACAAATCGAGCCGATCACCGTCGTGTTCACGCTGCCCGAGGATGCCATTCGGGCCTTGCCTGTCGGGCGGCCGACGGGGACGTTCGCTGTGGACGCACTTGCCCGCGACAACACCACTGTGCTCGCACATGGCACATTGTCGCTCGTCGATAACCGTATCGATCCGACCACGGGCATGGCGCGGCTGAAAGCGACCTTTCCCAATACCGATCGCGCATTGAAACCAGGCCAGTTCGTCAATGCCCGCCTCAAGCTTGAGACCTTGCCCGATGCGGTGACGTTGCCGGCGATGGCCGTTCAGATGGATCAGCAGGGGCAGTACGTCTATGTCATCCGCCGCGACGGATCGGTGGACCAGCGACGCATCGATGTGGCCCGCAATACCGGAGGCTTTGCCGTCGTGACCGGTGGACTTCAGGCCGACGAGAACGTCGTTCTCGACGGTCAATATGGACTGAAGCCCGGCACCAAGGTCGCCATCCAGGCGAACGCACAGAGTGTCGACAGTCGTGGCGCCGCGGCCCTGCCCGGTCTTCCATAGCCCGACGTGCAGAGCAGCCTGATCACGATCAAATCATGAGATTGCTTTGAACCCCTCGACGCCCTTCATTCACCGCCCGGTCGCAACGGGGTTGCTCACGTGCGGCATCGTGCTCCTTGGTCTCGTGGCTTATCGCCTTCTGCCGATCGCATCCCTGCCACAGGTCGATTTCCCGACGGTGCAGGTCTCCGCGACGTTGCCGGGCGCAAGCGCGGAGACCATGTCCGCCACCGTCGCTAGCCCATTGGAGCAGCAGTTCTCGCAGATCCCCGGCCTGACGCAGATGACGTCGAGCAGCACGCTTGGGTCGACACAAGTCACGCTGCAGTTCGATCTCGCGCGCAATATCGACGGCGCGGCTCAGGATGTGCAAACCGCCATCAATGCCGCCGGCGGGCTTTTGCCCAAAAGCCTCCCCAGCCCGCCGACCTACCACAAGGTGAACCCCGCCCAGTTTAAGGTCATGACGGTGGCCCTGACATCGGATTCGGTTCCGCTGCGCACCATGGCGGAATATGCCAACATCTTCATCGCACAGCGGCTCTCGCAAATTCCCGGCGTCGGTTTGGTCGACATGCCCGGCACGCCACGCCCCGCTATCAGGATCCAAGTCGATCCTGCCAAGATCGCCGCGATGGGACTCAGTCTTGAGGACGTTCGCATCGCGATCGGCACAGCCACAGTCAACGGTCCAAAGGGCACGCTCGACGACGCCGAGCGCTCCGTGACACTCGATGCCAACGATCAGCTTCTTGGTCCGTCCACGGCGGACGCCACCATCGTCGCCTATCGTGGCGGTGCGCCGATCCGTATCCGCGATATCGGTCACGCGCTAGACGGCGTCGACGACGTGCGTCTTGCGGGATGGTTCGGAAAGCAGCGCGCCGTTCTTGTCGATCTTCACCTTCAACCGGGCGCGAATACCGTCTCCACCGTCGACCAGATCAAGGCTGCGCTTCCTCAGATGCAGCAACACCTGCCGCCCTCGATCCACGTTCAAATTGCCGGTGATCTGACGCAGACGATCCGGGCTGCCGTCGCCGACGTACAAATGACCCTGGTCCTGACTATCGGCCTCGTTGTTTTGGTAATCTTCCTGTTCCTGCGCAACCTCAGCGCCACAGTGATTCCAAGCGTGACAATCCCGGTCTCGCTCCTCGGCACCTGCGTCTTCATGTATTTGCTGGGATACAGCCTCGACAATCTATCACTGATGGGCCTGACCATCGCGGTGGGCTTCGTGGTCGACGACGCTATTGTGGTGATCGAGAACATCATGCGCCACGTCGAGCACGGCGAACGTCCGTTGGAGGCCGCGATCACGGGATCCCGTGAGGTGGGGTTCACGGTCGTATCAATGACGTTCTCGCTTATTGCCGTGTTCATTCCGCTTCTTTTGATGAGCGGAATTGTCGGCCGGCTTTTCCGTGAGTTTTCGATCACGATCAGTGTGGCGCTGCTCGTGTCCGCGTTCATTTCATTGACGCTCACCCCCATGATGTGCGCCCGCATGATCGGCAGCGTGCAGCCGACAGACACCGGACACCGTGGCTTTGGATCACTACTCGAACGAGCCTTCGCGCGCTTGCAGGCGGGCTACGGCCGGTCTCTCGCATGGGTCTTGGGTCATCCCCGTCTGATCTTCACGAGCTTTCTCGCCACGGTCGCTGTCACAGCCTACTTGTTCGTATCGGTGCCGAAGGGCTTTTTGCCTCAAGAAGATGTCGGCATGATCCTCGGATCAACCGAAGCAGCCCAAAACATCTCCTACACGGCGATCGCCGAAAAACAGCAGGCGTTGGACGACGTCGTGCTGAGCGACCCCGATGTCGCGGGTATCACCTCGATTGTCGGAGGCGCGGGAGCGCCGAATGCCGGGCGCATCTTCATTGCGCTCAAGCCATTCGCGCAGCGGCGCGCCACGGCCGACGACGTGATCAATCGCTTGCGGCCGAAAGTCGCGTCGGTGCGCGGGATTAGCCTCTCGATGCAGGCCGTACAAGACATCAATATCGGTGGCCGCCTCGCCCGGACACAATATCAATACACGTTGCAAGACCCAGACCTTCCGGAGCTCTACAAGTGGTCGGACGCGCTAGCGACGGCCTTTGCCAAGCTTCCGGAACTCCGTGATGTGGCAAGCGATCTGCAGGCGTCCAGCCCACATGCAAGCATCGTCGTCGACCGCGATACGGCGTCGCGGCTCGGCATTACCCCGCAGCTTATCGATGACACTCTCTACGACGCCTTTGGCCAGCGCCAAGTGGCGACCATCTTCACGCAACTCGACCAGTTCAAGATCGTACTGGAAGTCGATCCAAGTGTTCGACTAGATGGCGGCGCACTCGATCGCATCTATGTTGCCACATCATCGGGACAACAAGTCCCGTTAAGCGCAGTTGCCAAGATCGGCAGTTCCGTCGCCCCGCTTGCCGTCAATCACCAGGGGCTGTTTCCTGCTGTGACGTTGAGCTTCAATTTGGCGCCCGGCGGCTCACTTGGCGACGCGGTCACTGCGATCAAGGCGGCCGAGGCGCGGATTGGCCTTCCGGCAACCGTTCAGACTGGCTTTCAGGGAACGGCCCAGGCGTTCCAGGATTCCCTCGCCACCGTGCCGCTGCTGATCCTTGCCGCAATCATCGCGGTCTACATCGTCCTTGGCATTCTCTATGAGAGCATGATCCACCCGGTGACGATCCTGTCGACGCTGCCTTCCGCCGGCGTCGGCGCACTCGCGGCGCTGATGCTGATGGGCATGCCTTTCGACACGATGGCGCTGATCGGCGTCATTCTACTGATCGGCATCGTTAAGAAGAATGCGATCATGATGGTCGACTTCGCGATCCAGGCCGAGCGTACCGGACTGTCCGCCCTGGAGGCGATCCATCAAGCTTGTCTGCTGCGTTTTCGTCCGATCATGATGACGACATTGTGCGCCCTGCTTGGGGCCCTACCGCTGGCGCTCGGGCACGGCCCGGGTTCAGAGCTGCGGCGGCCCTTGGGAATCGCAGTCGTTGGCGGCCTGCTCGTCTCGCAAGTCCTGACGCTTTATACGACCCCCATTGTCTATCTGATGATGGAGCGGGTGCGTTGGGGATTAGCAAGATTGTGGTCACTTGCAAGACGGCGCACTTCCACCGCGTCTGCAGCCGTGACGGTGGAACCGGCAGAGTAAAAATGTGATGCGCGACATTGCCGCCGCATGGTGCGATATGAATCAACGATTGGTGCGGCTACCGCTGAGACAGATATGACCCGGGTTCTGGTGATCGAGGATGATGATGAAACGGCGGACGAAATCGTCACCGAGCTGCAATCCAGCGGATTTGATGTTGATCGCGAAGCGACGGGTCTCAGCGGCCTGAGGCGTATCGAGACTGATCCCTACGATGTAGTAACCCTCGATCGAATGCTGCCCGGACTCGATGGCCTGCAAATCTTGGAGGAGATCCGCCGCGCTGGGATCGCAACACCGGTGCTCGTTCTGAGCGCATTGGGCGATGTCGACGAGCGCGTACGCGGTTTGCGCGCGGGCGGCGACGACTACCTCACCAAGCCCTTTGCGCTTTTGGAGATGCGCGCACGTGTCGAGGCATTGGCACGACGCGCTCCGGAGCCGCGCCAGACCGTGTTGCACGTCGGAAATCTAGAGCTTGACCTCCTTTCTCAGACGGTGCGGCGCGGAGCCCGATCCATCGACCTCACGCCACGCGAGATGGTCCTCCTCAAATTCATGATGGAGAATACCGGCCAGGTCCTGACACGCGCGATGCTGTTCGAGCACGTCTGGCGCTACCGTTTCGATCCAGGCACCAACCTCGTGGACGTTCATCTCGGCCGGCTCCGCCGCAAGGTCGACGCCCCAGGAGAGCCCCTACTCATCCATACCATCCGAAAAATCGGATTTATCCTCCGTGCGTCCGAGTGATCTCATCCGGACTGCAGCCTTTCGCCGGACGATTGCCTTCGCGGCTGCCTTCGGCATTGGCATGGCTCTGCTCGCAGGATTCATCTATTGGCAGACGGTCGGTTACCTGACCCGCGAGTTCGACCGCGGTCTTCTGACTGACATTCGCTCCTATGCGGCGGACAATGCGACCGATCTTCTCGAAAACGTCAATCATACGCTCGCGACAGAGTCAGGCCGCACCAAGATCATCGCGCTGTTCGCGCCAAACGGTGAGCCGCTTGCCGGAAACATGGTGGGTTTGCCGGCAAAGCTCCCTCCTGATGGCGGGACAGCCTCCGTGTCGATCGACCGCTATGTCAGCAACATCCCACTCCCGCGACATGTCCGCGTTGCCGTCCAACATCTGAAGGATGGCCGCCTCCTCGTTATTGGAAGAAGCGCAAAGGAGCTCGGCGAGATCGAGGAAATCGTTACGCGTGCGCTGGCGCTTGCCGTCGTTCCAATGGTCGTTCTCGCCCTCTTCGGCGGGGCGTTGTTGAGCCGTACCACCTTAAGACGCGTCGATGCGGTGGAGCGCGCCTGCCGCCGGATCATGGCTGGAGACCTCAGCGAAAGACTCCCGGTCCGGCGCAACTCCAACGAATTCGATCAGCTCGCGGATATCGTCAACCGCATGCTGGATGAAATCGAGCGCCTCCTCATTGACGTCAAGAGCGCAGGAGACGCCATCGCTCACGACCTGCGCACCCCGCTAACCCGCATTCGAGCGCGACTGGATCGCGCCTTCACGACCGAAAGTCCCAGTTCCCCGGCACAAGGGCTGATCGAGAGAACCGCGGATGACATCGACCAGGTCCTGGCCGTCATCACCGCAATCCTCCGCATTGGCGAGATTGAACACGGCCGCCGCCGCCTAGGCTTTCGGAAGGTCGATCTCGCGGGGCTCGTTCGCGGCATCGACGAGTTCTATTCTCCCGTTGCCGAGGAGAGGGGCCTCGCATTCGAGACTGAGATTACCGAGGTCGAGGCGGTTCAAGGAGATCCGGACCTCCTATTCGAAGCAATCGGAAATATCGTTGACAACGCCACCAAATTCACGCCGCCCGGCGGTCAAGTAAAGCTCACGTTGGGGCACAGCGGCACCGGGCTGATCGTGCGGGTGGATGACACGGGGCCAGGCATCCCGGCTGCCGAACGCGATGCAGTCCTCCTTCGCTTTCGCCGCGGCGATCAAAGCCGTCACACGCCAGGAACGGGACTAGGGCTAAGCTTGGTTGCAGCGATCGCCCGCTTGCACGGATTCGCATTGAAGATTGGCGCCAGCGAGGGGCGCAGCGGTTGTCGCGTTGAGGTGTGCATGAAGGCCACCTTGATAAACTAGACGCGCGTGCATTCTCGCCGAGCCACCAGTCGGCTCCGGGGTCGGAACCAGAGATAGCGCGCTTATTTTCCGCAAAAAAGGGCCTGCTCTGCTCTGGAGAGCAGACTTCGAATGGCCGAGCATCAATTTCCGCAATGGGTCAAAATGCGACTAAGTGCTTTTCAGGATGCCGCCGCTAACAGCCGAAGTGCGCTGAAACCGGACCTACGACTTCTGTCCACAACAAATGGAGCATGCTGATCGGCCTCTGCAAAACAGAGGAGATGACCATGCAAATACCGATTACAGACGGTCGCGAAAACTCGCATCGGAGCCCATGGAATAAGGGAAAACTGATCGGTTCGAAGCCGCCGCTCCGAACCAAAAATGTCTGGTCGATACGGACCAAGCTCCAAGTCGAACGTCGCATTTCGAATCGAGAGCAGTGTCTGATACCTTGGTATCGAAGTGGACGATGCATTGGCCATCGCCGAGCAGGTCGATGTCTGAACTACCTGGGCAGAGCTGACTCGCTCTGCCCTCCTCCTTAGGTCGCCTTCGTGCCGATAGCGAGAATGCGCGCGGAGGATAAGTCGCGCGCTTTGTTTTAGAAGCGGAGACGGAACGGTAACTACCAACTTCGTTTTGTTCGGGGAGCGGCCGGCCATTATAAATACAGCGCATATCCGTCGTGCTCCCGGCACGCTTCGCCGTCATAGCCGGCGCGCCCGCCTTCCGGCCTTGCTCACGAAACTCAACACTGCCGGTCCGTACCGGAACTCCGGAGGGGGCTGTCGCGTTTGTTCTTGAGAAATCGCCGCCGGAGAATGTCAAAATCCAAGATGAAGGGTAAGCAATGCGAATGCGACTTGCACTTCTCGCAATTCTTATCTCTCAAACTTCGTCGTCTCTCGGACAACCCCAAAGCAGCCAGACGACGAGTGTTGGCCCTTGGGAGATTGCAACGAGTTATAAGGCGGACAAGTTCGATGCCTGCGTCATGAGTCGTTCAGCAGCCGAACTCGGCATAAGCTTTTCGCGGGCTCAAGACGGACTTCTGCTGCTTATCGACTCTCCAAAATGGAAGCTTGACCGGGGCAAAGCGTACTCTGTTCGCCTCGCCGCAGGTTCGCACTCGGTGGACGCAAAGGCCTTAGCTGAAACAAAAGGTGTGACCGTCGCGCTTGCAGATCGTCAATTCAATGGGAAACTTCGATCTGCTAATGTTCTCGAAGTTCGCGGGGAAGGCGCTACGCTGCGGGTGCCACTGGATGGGAGCGCGGCGGCATTTGACCGCCTAGAAACGTGTTTCGAGAAAAATAGTCGACAGAGCGCAGAGACAAATCCGTTCGTTGCCCCTGATCGGAAGCCTTAAGCCGTAGGGGACGCAACCTAACGTCCGCTGGGAATGTGCGGCGCTGCGTGAGATGCGAATCTGTTCAATGGTTTGCACGGGTCGAGTAGAGACCCCAGGTCGAGTGGCACTTAACCGTCTTGCTTGAGTGGCTCCCATGCCCAAAGAACCAATCACCGTGCCAAAGCCACAGCCCGCCGAACCTTCCGACCCGCCAGTAAAAGACCCCCAACCTTACACCGATCCGGTAGAGCCGCCTCCCGGCGATCCCAAAGAGAAAGAGCCGCTCCGCGACCCCATTCCTCCTGGCAAGGACAAGCCCCGGCTATAAAGGACAGCGCCAACTCCAAGCGCGGCCGTGATCGCAACGGACGTATTTCGTCCGGTGCGGACAGATGACCGATTCCGTCAAGCAGGCTCGACGCTCATCGCCGCCAGCGCCCATGCTTGGCGTACCGGCCTGCAAAAACCGTCATGAAACCGTTGACCAGTCAAAGCCTCCCAAAAATAACGGGAGTGCTCAGTGAGCGCACATCGATGTGTGCAAAGGGGGCCACTCCCCCGAGGAGCGCCGTGCGTTCGCGGAAATGTTGTCGCGCATCGGCGACAAGTGGACCGTGCTGGTGGTCGGCGTGCTCTCGCTTGGACCGATGCGTTACAGACAGATCTTCAAGCGGGTGGACGGTGTCTCGCAACGCATGCTGACGCTGACGCTGAAGAGCCTGGAGCGTGATGGCCTTGTCACGCGAACGGTTTACCCGACCAATCCATGAGACTTGGGAGCACGTTACGGCACCATGCCGAACTACTCCTTGCATTCCGGTCATCTATCGGTTTTAAACTCGGTGACGCTATGACCGTCGGGATGTACGAGACGCGCGAAGCGTTGTTTTACCGCGTTTGGGACAGAGTTATCCGCCCGGCGTAGCCTGAGCGTTTAGACCCGTTCTATATCTTTTCAAAAACTCAAGGGAATCACGATGGCGAAGCTGACAAAGACCCAGTTGGTCGATGCGATTTCAGAATCGAGCCAGGTTTCAAAGAACGATGTGAAGGCCGTCATCGAGCACATGGCGACGATTGGATACAAAGAATTGAACGAGTCCGGTGAGTTTGTCATTCCCGGCTTCGTAAAGATGACGGTCGTCAACAAGCCTGCGACGGAAGCTCGCAGTGGCGTTAATCCATTTACAAAAGAGCCGATGGAATTTGCGGCAAAACCAGCCAGAAAAACCGTCAAGGCATCGCCGTTGAAGGTAGCCAAAGACTCGGTTTGATTAGAAACCTTTGGGGGGAGGAGTCACCCCCTGCAAAGAGCCGTCAATGTCGAAACGATTGGATGATTCTGCCTCCGCGACCACTCTCGGTCGCTTGAGCCGGCGCGCGCTGCTGCGTTGCGCCGGCGGTCTGGGCGCGCTCGCCGCGATGCCATCGGTCTCCCTGGCGGATGATCAATATCCTACGCGCAACGTCAATCTCGTCGTGCCCTTTCCGCCCGGCGGCAGCCCCGACATTCTTTCGCGCCTGCTCGGCCGCAAGCTGAGCGAGCGCTTTGACAAACCCTTCATCATCGAGAACCGTGGCGGCGCCGGCGGCTCGATCGCGGCGGAGTATGTCGCCCGCTCATCATCCGATGGCTACACATTGATGATGGGTCACATCGGTACGCTGGCGGTCAATGTCAGCATCTATCCGAAGCTCGCCTACGATCCCCTGCGCAGCTTCGTGCCGGTGAGCGCGGTTGCGACGGTCAACAACATGCTGGTGGTCAATCCGTCACTGCCGGTGAATTCGGTGGCCGAGCTAATCGACTATGCGCGCAAGAATCCGCGCAAGCTCAACTTTTCGTCCGGGGGAAATGGCAGTGCGGCGCATATCGCCATCACAGCCTTTGCCGATGCGGCCAAGATTGTGCTGGTGCATGTTCCCTATCGCGGTACCGCGCCGTCGGTGATCGACCTGATCGCCGGGCAAGTGCAATTGACGATGACCGGCACACCGGCGGTGATCGGCCAGGTGCATGCCGGAAAGCTGCGGGCGCTCGGCGTTGCCGGCCTGAAGCGGCTGGAGAGCGAACCGAACATCCCGACGATCGCGGAGACTCTTCCGGGCTTCGAGGCCAACCAGTGGTATGGCGTGGTCGCTCCCGCGGGAACGCCCGATCCGATCGTGCGGCGCCTGAACGAGGGCATCCGCACCGCCATGGCCGCCCCCGATGTTGCCGATGTGCTGTGGCGCGATGGCGCGCAGGTCTGGGTCAGTTCGCCCGAAGAGTTTCGTGCCTATATCGGCAAGGAGATCACGCGCTGGGCGGACCTTGTCCAGCGCGCCAATATTCACCTCGACTGACGCTCGGCCGGATGGCATCGAAGTGCCAACCGGCGATAATGTCCGGCACCTCCTCGCTACGGCCAATTGTAAAGCAATGCAGTAAAACCGGCCGATCCGCGGCGCATTGGAAAGGACATCACGTCATGCGGCTTCGATCGCTGATCGCGACCATCGCATTCGCCCTCGCTGCCGGCAGCGCCGCGGCCGAAACCTATCCGGCACGACCAGTCCATATCTTCGTCCCCTATGCTCCCGGCGGTGCCGTCGACGTACTGGCACGCACGATCGGACAGGCGCTATCGAAGACCTGGGGCAATCTGCCGGTGGTCGAGAACCGGCCCGGGGCTGGCGGGATCATTGCCTCGCAGGCGCTGGCACGAGCCGCGCCGGATGGCTACACGCTGATTTTGGTGGCGAGCGGCCACCCGCTCAACCAGTTCATCTATTCCAAGCTGCCTTACGACACCTTCAAGGACTTCACGGCAGTCAGCGAAGTCGCGGCCTCGCCGCTCGCCATCGTGGTCGGCAAGGACAGTCCGATGAAGAACCTCAAGGACACCCTCGCGGCCGCCAAGGCGAAGCCACATTCGCTCTCCTACGGCATGTCGGGGATCGGCACCTCTGCCCATCTCGCAGGCGAGCTCCTCAACCATATGGCGCAGGTGAAGATCACGGCCATTCCCTACAAAGGCGGGGCTCCGGCGCTCACCGCGGTGATGTCGGGCGAGGTGCCGCTGAGCATCAATCCGATGGCCGAGGTAATCGGACAGATCCAGGGTGGCACCGTTCGCCCCATCGCTGTAACGACGGCGCAGCGGTCGGACGTGCTGCCGGACGTCCCCACTGTGGGGGAGTCGGGTGTGCCGGGATACGATACCGCTGTGTGGTGGGGTTTCCTCGGCCCCGCCGGCATGCCTGCCGACGTCGTCGCAAAGATCCACGCGGACTTGCAGGTGGCACTGCGCGACCCTTCCGTGCTGGCCTATCTGGAGAAGACGGGCTCGTCGCCGGTCGGCAGTTCGCCGAAGGAGTTCGACTCCTACATGCATGCCGAGGCCGACAAGTGGGGGCCGGTGATTAAGGCCGCCAATATCAAGGCCCAATAATACACTTCCGACACGAAGCTAAACACAAAGGGAGAACCATGCGCGCATCAGTCGGGCTTCGCATCACATCGGGCGTCGTCGCCTTTTTTTTGCTGGCGGTATCCGCTGTGGCGGCGGATCAGAACATCCGCAACATCCTCGCGCCAAGCGGCAAGCTGAAGGCAGCGCTCTATGTCGGAACGCCAACCTCGATCCTCGACGCCGACAAGGCCCAGCCGCGCGGCGTCGGCTACGAGCTCGGCAAGACCCTTGCCGCCAAACTCGGCGTGCCTTACGAGCCCATCGTCTTCCCGAGGAACGCCGATGTGCTGGAGGCGGTGAAGACCGGCAACGCCGACGTAGCCTTTACCAATGCCTCGCCCGCGCGCAAGAAGGAGATGGACTTCGGTCCCACCTACCTCGTCATCGAGCTTGGCTATCTGGTAGACGCGAACTCGCCCATTAAGAGCCTCGCCGACGTCGACCAGAAGGGCCGGCGCATCGGCGTGACCGTCCACAGCAGTTCCGAGTCGACGCTCTCCCATGAACTCAAGAATGCCGACGTTGTGCGCGCGCCGACCAACAGCGAAGGCGCCACGATGCTCGCCACGGGCAAGATTGACGCCTTCGCCACCAATAAGGCGACGCTGTTCGAATTGGTCGAGAAGGCACCGGGATTACATGTGCTGGCCGAACGGTGGGGCGAGGAGCGTCACGCCATCGCCATCCCGAAGGGCCGCGAGCAAGGCATTACTTTTATCGCAGATTTTACGAAGGAGGCGTTGACGTCAGGTCTCGTCAAGGCCGCCATGGACCGTGCCGGCCTCAAAGGCGCAAGCCCGACCGAGCCGTAGCACGCGCTGGCGTGTCGCGCCGCGGCCTATCCCGGACAAGCCGATCCGAGTGATCGTCTGCAAATTGCGCGAAATGTCCGGCTTGGGTCATGAGCGGCCCAAAGGCGACGTCCGCGTTGAGTCCGCTTTAGTCCCAACTGCGAACATCTGTCGGCAAGACCGACACGTCGCTTTCGTGCCAATTGCGGACTCACGCACCGCAACAAATAGCTCGGTATTCGATCAACTCGTTGGCGAGCAGCAAGGCCGATTCCGAGATGGTGAGCCCGAGCGCCTAGCTCGTGGCTTCAAACCGGACCGTCGATTCGGCTGGTGACCACCGGCACCACGCCACACCCGGTGCACACGTGAAACTCGGCAGTCTTGGTGCCGAACGCGTATTTTGATGCGATCCTTGACGCTCACCGTGAGCGATCCGGTTGGGCACGAGGTCCAAACACCGCCATGCTTCGCGCAGAACGAGCAGGTGCAGGCCCGAGCCGGGATTTCTGACGGCTCCGGCCGCCAGTCGAGCGCGAAAAAGATATTGCCGCAATGGCAGCGACCGGAGATCAACATGGCACTTCCGCGGTCGTGAGGGTTATACTCTATCACATTATTGAATGAGTATTGGCTCAACGGAAATTTACTGGGGCGCCCGTGCGGCGGCGGTGGCCATGTATTTCGAATAGAAATCAGCAACCCGGTCGCGCCACATTCCGACGAATGCCCCCGATGTCAGCTTATCGACCGATTTCCACGCGTGTTTTACGGCCGGAAGAGTATTCCGCCAGATCGCGCGTTTGCACCATTTTTCACCTTTCTCCCTGCCTTCGCTGGTGGCACACATGGATTTCCAAGCGATGCGATCAGGTTGGCTGATGTGCTCGGCTGCGCCTTCCCAGCCTTGTTGATGGATTAGGTAAAGATCGCTCAAGGTCGGCTTCTTGTGCGTCACCCACTCGAACAGAATGCCTTCGGTAATGACCTTGTAGGCCGCCGCAACGGCATTGTCGCGGGGATCACGAATCTGTCCGGAGCCGAATTTGTTGAACTCGTATTCGCTCAGTTGGAACAGGCCGATATACGACCCGGTGCGTTGCTTGGGGTCGAAACCGGACTCGATCTTGGCAACCGCCTTCATGAAATTGAAATCCAGACCGAAAGCATCGGAAGCGCGCTTGATCTCCTCGACCGGCGTTCCGACCGGGGTGTCCTTGAGTGAATTTAAAACGATAGCCGCCGGCTTCTCGGCAGGCGGCAGTTCGGACCAGACGTAATAGATGAGATACCGGAAATCCTGCGTCACCGGTGCCGGCTTGGGAGCATCGTCGGGCGCATCGTGCGTTGCCGGCATCGGTTGGGCGGCATCATGGTGGCCCAAGGCCATCCATTTTGCCTCGAAAGAATCGCCGCCGATTTCGGCTTGGGCCATCAACGACGGTCCGGAACCCGCGGCAGATGCCTCCGGCACGGCGGCGGAGAGCGCAGGCGCACCGGGCGTCTCGGCGCTCCCAGCCGCTTCCAATAGCTCGGCCATCGCCACATCGGTTTGACCGAGATCGTCATTGAGCATCGAGCTTGGCTGCAGTGCCCCCGCGAACTCCAGTTCGGTGGAGAGAGAAGGAGGGCTGATGTCCTTGCTTGGCGCCGGGCCGGTGTTCCGGATTCCTACAGGCCCGAAGGCAGCAAGCAAGCCGACAACCCCGGTCGCGAGAATGACCAATAGCAACGATGGCGCCGGCACTGTCGAAAGTCGCCGCGGGTTCATCATCCCAGCCTCCAAAGGCTCCATCGGAACTGGATCGCACAGCCAAGCATGCGGGCGTTGCTGATTGTTCGGACGGCCGCGCAATACCGCAGGCGGGCGGGTCGTGAGCTTTTCCCGGAAGTGTTGCATGTGTGCAACGGCAGGCACGCCGCCCCGGCGCGTCTCGGCCGCGAGTCACCCTTACTCCTACATGGGCTGTCGTATATGAGAGGATCACTTGATCGACGCGAGCGCGGACCGGGGCATGGCATGTTAAATCGATTTACGACGGCGCAATCCACCGTGGCGATGCGGCGTTGGCGTCCCGCCATTGTGACACTCGCGGCGATGGCCGCACTGACGGCGCTGACCGCCGACGCCGCGGCGAGACAGGCGCGCCCCGCACCACTCACCGAGGCGACGGCGCCGCGCGAGGCGGGCGAGCCGATCATGGCGATCGTGTCGATCAAGGGCCAGAAGGTCACTTTCTACGACGCCGACGGCTGGATCCTGCGTGCGCCGGTGTCAACCGGCATCACGGAACGCGAGACGCCGGCCGGCGTCTTCGCCGTCATCGAGAAGGACAAGGACCACCACTCGACGATGTATGACGATGCCTGGATGCCGAACATGCAGCGCATCACCTGGAACGGCATCGCGCTGCATGGCGGCCCGTTGCCGGGTTATGCGGCCTCGCATGGCTGCGTGCGGATGCCCTACGGCTTCGCGGAGAAGCTGTTCAATAAGACGTGGATCGGGATGCGGGTGATCATCTCGCCGAACGACGCGGCCCCGGTCGAGTTTTCCCACCCGGCGCTGTTCGAGCCCAACGCAGCGGCGCTCGCTGCTGCTCCGGGGCGCGCCAAGGCGCTCGCCAGCGAGGCCGCGGAGGCTGCGGAGGCCGCCGACGAGGCGAAGAAAGTAGCCGCGACGGCGGCGCGCGAGGCAGCATCGCTCACGGCGTCGCTGCGCAAGCTGGAGTGGCTCAAGAACCGCGCCAACGCCGAGCTCGCCTTCGCCGACAAGACGCTCGCCGCCGCAAAAACGGACCAAGTCAAGGCGCGGGCCGAGAACCAGAAGCAGAAGGCAGCCCTTAAGGCCACGGAAGCGGGAACGCGCCTCGACACCGCCAAGGCCGACGCGAAGTCGAAGCTCGACGCCGCCGCCGCCGCGAAGGACGCCGCCAAAGCGGCCCGGACCAAGAAGGCCGACACCGCCAAGGCGGCGAGCGAAGCGAAGCTCTTGCTCGCGCCGGTCTCGGTCTATATCAGCCGCGCGACGCAGAAGCTTTACGTCCGGCGCAACACGCATAAGCCGGCGCCGGATGGGGGCGGCGAGGTGTTCGATTCGTCCATTGAGATTCCGATCACGATCCGCGATCCTGACAAGCTGATCGGCACGCATGTCTTCACCGCGGTCGCGCGCACCGATACGGGCCTGCGCTGGACTGCGGTCACGATCGACAACGGGGGCGACGCCAAGGACGCGCTCGACCGTATCACCATCCCGCAGGATGTGCTCGACCGCATCGCGCCGACCGCCGTGCCGCGATCCTCGATCATCGTCTCCGACGAGCCGCTGAGCAGCGAAACCAATTATCGTACCGAGTTCGTCGCGGTGCTGAGCAATCAGCCCCAGGGCGGCTTTATAACGCGTCAGCCGACGCCTGTGGGCGATGATGACCGCGTTGCCAGCGGCAACGTCACGGACGACGATGGCTTCTTCTCCGGTTTCCAGCGCAATCCGGGCTACCCAACCGGCAATATGCAGCGGCGCGGGGGCCAGTACTATCGTCCTGTGCAACGGGGCTGGTCGTGGTGGTAGGCGAGGCACGCTCCGCGTCGGCCGCATGGTCGCTCAGGGTCAAAATGTGACTAAGTGCTTTTCGGGATGCCGCCGCTAACAGCCGGAGTGCGCTGAAACCGGACCTACGACTTCTGTCCACGACAAACGGAGCATGCTGATCGGCCTCTGCAACAGAGGAGATGACCATGCAAATACCGATTACAGACGGTCGCGAAGACTCGCATCGGAGCCCATGGAATAAGGGAAAACTGATCGGTTCGAAGCCGCCGCTCCGAACCAAAGATGTCTGGTCGATACGGACCAAGCTCCAAGTCGAACGTCGCATTCGAGACTTGGCAATGTTCAATCTTGCCATCGACAGCAAGCTTAGAGGCTGTGATGTCGTCAGCCTCACGGTCGAGGACGTGGCACCGAACAGCGTGGCAATCGATCGGGCAACCGTCCGCCAGAAGAAAACCGGACATCCCGTTCGCTTTGAATTGAGTGAGCAGACCCGCGAAGCGGTTGATGCTTACATCGGGGCGGCGCACAAGAAGGCGGGTGAGTTCCTGTTCACAAGCCGACGCTACCCTGGCCACTCTCTCACGACCAGACAGTACGCCCGTCTTGTATCGGGGTGGATCGCCGGGATCGGCCTGGATCCGGCACTGTATGGCACTCACTCGCTCCGCCGTACCAAGGCCACGCTCATTTATCGTAAGACCGGCAACCTACGTGCCGTCCAGCTCCTGCTAGGGCATCGCCGAATCGAGAGCACTGTCCGATACCTTGGTATCGAAGTGGACGATGCATTGGCCATCGCCGAGCAGGTCGATGTCTGAACTACCTGGGCAGAGCAGACACGCTCTGCCCTCCTCCTTAGGTCGTCTTCGTGCCAAAAGGCGACATTTAAGAGCTGAAGCGGGCGCGGTAGTCGTGCGGGGTGGCGGCAAGCACGCGCAAGAAGCTACGACGCATCGTTTCTTCCGACCCGAAGCCACATCGCTGCGAAATCCGCTTCACCGGTTGGCGTGACTCGGACAATAGCCGCCGCGCCGCTTCCACCCGCAGGCGTTCGATAGCACGAGCCGGCGTTAACCCGGTTGCTTCCACATAGTGCCGGCTAAAACTACGTTCACTCATCCCAGCCTGACTGGCCAGTATGGAAAGCGAAAGATCATCAGCCAAATGCTTGTTGATCCATTCATGCAGTGCGCCGAATTTGTCTTCGGCCGATTGCAGGGAAAGTGCCTCGCTGAACTGGGCCTGCCCGCCTGGACGCTTGAGAAAGACAACAAGGTAACGCGCCACGGCCAGTGCCGCGGTGCGACCCAAATCCTCTTCCACCAGCGCCAACGCCAGGTCGATGCCGGCCGACACCCCGGCCGAAGTCCAGATCGAGCCATCGCGTACGAAGATCGGGTCAGACTCGACCTGCACGGCAGGAAAACGCCGGGCAAGCTCGGCGCAGCACGACCAATGGGTCGCCGCTCGCCGTCCATCGAGTGCGCCTGAAGCACCGAGCAGGAACGCTCCGGTGCAGACTGAGGCGACGCGACGTGCGTTCTTGGTACGCTGCCGCAACCAGTCAACCAGCACCGGGTCGGCGGCAGCGGCTTCGACGCCCGGGCCGCCGGCGACTATCAGCGTATCCAGCGCTGTCCCCACGCGCGGGAGCGGGCTCGTTGCGATCGCCAGTCCAGCCGAGGCTGTCACGACACCCTGACGACCTTTCGCCACCACCCGAAGAACGTAAGGTGGGGTTCCTCCCGCTTGAGCGACCTGATCGTTGGTCGACGCGAACACCTGCAGTGGCCCGGTGACGTCGAGCAACTGCACCGATGGATACGCAAGCACTTCGATGACGCGAGCGGCATTGCCACGCACAGCAATGACCCGGCGGGTCCTGCTGCGAACCGGGCTTGGCGGGGAACGAGGGGACTTTGGCATTTCCGCCACAGCCTGCCTCCTTAGCTTTGTCTTGTCCATCCTGACCCGAACGAGTTGCCCATGATCCCGCATCACATCCACTTGCAGATTGGCTCTCTGCTGTTCGAGGGCCTCGATCAGATCGACCTGACAGGCCCCTTCGAGGTGCTGTCGCGCATTTCAAACGCAACATATCGCGTCTACGCCAAGACCACCGCGCAAGTTCGCGACCTCAAGGGCTTGCGGCTGACGCCGGACGCGGCGCTCGCCGATGCACCACAACTCGACGTCCTTCACCTGCCCGGCGGATTCGGCCAGGAAGCAATAATGGAGGACGCGGAAGTGCTAGCCTGGATCAGGCAGCAGGCCGCCGGTGCGCGCAGCATCTTCTCGGTATGCACGGGCGCCCTGCTGTGCGGGGCCGCGGGACTGCTCAGTGGACGACGGGCAACCACGCACTGGGCTTCGTTTCATCTGCTGCCTTTATTCGGTGCTATCCCCGTCAACGAGCGGGTGGTCGTTGACGGCAACTGGGTGTTTGCTGCCGGTGTCACCGCCGGCATCGACGGCGCCTTGCGACTGGCTGCCGAGTTGCGCGGCGACGACGCCGCGCGGACGATCCAGCTTTACATGGCGTATGCGCCGGAGCCGCCATTCAACAGCGGCACGCCGGAAACTGCGCCTGTCGCCATCCTTGAGCAGGCGAAGCAATCGCTGGCCGGCATCACCGCACAACGCGAGGAGACGGCGCGGCGTGTGGCGATGAAGCTTGGAATTGCAGCTCACGCGGCGGTCGCTCGGTGAACCAGTCATCTAGTCAGGAGAACACCTCCCTGCGCGGAGCGGTTTGGCGAAAACCGAGGGCTATTTGGCGCTTCCGCCGATGCCTCCCGCCCTAAATCGCTCCCTATGAGCAGACGCCGGGCTGGCGGGGAGCAGCCGGAACGGAACAAGCGACGAAAGCCATCGATCGACACGGCACCGGTTTTGGCGCGCCCGCACGCACCACACAGTGTCATTTTTGGCAACTTCAGGAGAATATCATGACGACGCTGACCTTCACCAAAACCACTCCGCCGCAATGGCTGCAGGCAATGTGGAAAGAAATTGATGACAAAACTTTCGGTAAGGGCTTCGACTGCTTCGCCGAGGACGCCATCTGCAATCTCGGCGTTGCCGACTGGCACGGACGCGAGGTGATCCGCAACAATCTGCGGCAGTTCATCGACAAGGGCTTTACGGCGCTCCACGAGGTCGTGGAATATTGGGATAGCCCCTTGCTCAAGATATTTCACGGCAAGGTCGCGATGAAATTCGATGACACCAGCATCCAGCCCGTAAGGCCCACGATGACCCATTTCTTCTATATGGAGGAAACGGATCCCACCAAGGTCAAGCATTGGATCGGATCGGTGGGTCCAACCGGGTTTTAGCCGATGTAGCCTGCACCGGCGAGGGTCAAGCTCGCCGGTGCACGCGCGCGACGTCCGATATGCGGTCATAAACGGTCCAGAGGCGACGTCCGCGTCGAGTCCGCTTTAGGCCCCGACTGCGGCCATTCGCGGGCAAGGCGGCAGGTCTCAGATGTGCCATAACCAGAAGTGCGCAACGGTCATCGGGTCATCTCAGCTCGTTCAAGCCCCACAAACTCAGGCGGCCAAAAGAAGGCCCGCCCGAACAG
>DATDMA010000328.1:0-2928 GCA_036519015.1 Pseudolabrys sp.
CACGCACCCTCACTTCGGCAACGGGATCGGGCCGGTGTCCTTCGGCACGCTGTAGCCGCGCTGGACGGCGGGGCGGGCGGCGATGGTCTCGTACCAGCGCTTCACGTTCGGGTATTGGTTCAAGTCGATGGTCTGCCACTCGAAGCGCGAGATCCACGGCCAGGTGGCGATGTCGGCGATGGAGTAATCGTCGGCGAGAAACTCGCGGCCTTCGAGGCGCGCGTTGAGCACCTTGTAGAGACGGTGCGCTTCTTTCAGATAACGCTCCTCGGCATAGGGCGCCTTGCCGGGATTATATTTCACGAAGTGATGCACCTGGCCGAGCATCGGGCCGGGGCCTCCCATCTGCCACATCGTCCATTCGATGGCGCGATAGCGGCGCTCGCCTTCTTTCGCCAGCAGCTTGCCGGTCTTGTCGGCGAGATAGATGAGGATCGCGCCCGACTCCATCAGCGTCTGGCCGTTGTCGCGATCGACGATCGCCGGGATGCGGTTGTTGGGCGCGATCTTGAGGAAGGCCGGCGCGAACTGCTCGTCCTTGGAAATGTCGATCGCATGCGGCGTGTAGGGCAGGCCGATTTCCTCGAGCATGATGGAGGCCTTGCGGCCGTTGGGCGTCGTCCAGGTGTAAAGGTCGATCACGTTTGATGTCCTTGGATTACGGCGATTGAGTGGGAACGCGGAGCCGGAGGCGGGCGTTGTCAAGCGTCGGTTTTTAGCAGGAGGCGACTATGAAGCTCAATGTTCTTACCGTGGCCTTGGCCGCGACGCTACTCGGCTCGCTCAGTGCGAGCGCGCAGACGGTGATCGAAGAGCGGCGCGATCCGCCGGGTGTAACAGTCGAACATGATCGTCCGGACTCGTCTGTGACCGTGGAGAAACGCGGCGGTTTCCTGGGCACCGAGAAGAAGTCCACGACGGTGGAGACCACCGGCTCGGGCGATTGCACCAGCAAGACGGTCCATAAGGAAGATCTCGGCGGCGAGAAGACGGTTAAAAAGACTAACTGCGACTGAGGGTTTCCGAACATGAAAGAGGCCGCGTCTATGATGCGGCCTTTTTCACTATATGCCCGCGTAGGTGGAACCCCGGAAGCGTCGGCGCGTTGAAGCGCGGATTTAACGACTGAACGGAGGGTACCATGATGAAGCTCAAGGTTCTTACGGTGGCGTTGGCGGCGACCGCTTTCGGTTCGGTGAGCGCTGTGGCGCAGACGACGGTGATCGAGGACCGTGGCCCGCCGGCGGTGGTTATCGAGCAGCAGCAGCCGCCCGTGGTGATCGAGCGCGCGCCGTCCTCGTCCACGACGACGGTCGAGCGCGGCGGCTTCCTCGGCACCGAGAAGAAGACGACGACCGAAACCCTCGGCACGGGCCCGAACGGCGATTGCGCGACGCGCACTATGCGTAAGGAAGACCTTGGCGGCGAGCGGACCGTCAGCAGGACCGACTGTCAGTAATTTCGGCGTATGATTGGATAAAAGAAAAGGCCGCCTCAGTGAGGCGGCCTTTTTTGTTGTGTTTGTTGCGCGTGTCCCGGACGCGGCGCAGCACGAGCGTTAGCGACGTGATGCGACGCTGATCCGGGACCTTACAAAGCGCGGTCGTTGTGACGGTCCCGGGTCTGCAGCGCACCGCTTCGCGCTGCGCAGCGCCCGGGACAAGCAATCAGCGTTACGCGGCCTTCTTCTCCAGGTCGGCCTTCCATTGGCCGAGCGCAGCAAGGCCGTTCATCTTCGCGCGGTGCGCAAAGGCGCGCTGGCCGGCGGCGACGTTCTCCGCCTTGCCCGACCACGCCTTCTGCGGCGCGGCCTGCAGCGCGCGGCCGTAGGAGAAGGTGAGCGGCCAGGGCAGGCCACCGATCTTGTTCATCGCGTCGAGATGCGCGGTCGCCTCTTCGTCGGACTGGCCGCCGGAGAGGAAGGCGATGCCCGGCACCGCGGCCGGCACACATTCCTTCAGCATCTTGACGGTCTTCTCGGCGACTTCCTCGACGGACGCCTTTGTCCTGCTCTTCTTGCCGGGCACCGCCATGTTCGGCTTGAGCACCATGCCTTCGAGCGCGACGCGGTTGGTGAACAATTCCTGAAATGTCTCTTTGAGCGTCCAGGTGCTCACCGCGACGCAGCGGTCGATGTCGTGGTCGCCGTCCATCAGCACTTCCGGCTCGACGATTGGGACGATCTGCGCCGCCTGGCAGAGCGCGGCATAGCGCGCGAGCGCATGCGCATTGGCGTGGATGCAGGCGTAGCTCGGAATGCCGTCGCCGATGTCGAGCACCGCGCGCCACTTCGCGAAGCGCGCGCCCTGCTCGTAATATTTTTTCAAACGGTCGGCGAGCTTGTCGAGGCCGACGGTGACGAGTTCTCCGGGGCAGTTCGGCAGCGCCTGGGTGCCTTCGTCCACCTTGATGCCGGGGATCGCGCCGGCCTTCTTGATGATCTCGACCAGCGGCGTGCCGTCCTTGGCCTTCTGCCAGATCGTCTCGTCATAGAGGATGACGCCGGAGATGTTGTTCTTCATCGCCTCGGCGGTGCGGAACATCATCTCGCGGTAGTCGCGGCGGCTGTCCTCGGTCGACTCGACGCCGATAGCGTCGAACCGCTTCTTGATGGTGCCGGACGACTCGTCCGCCGCCAGAAGTCCCTTGCCGGGCGCGACCATGGCCTGCGCCACTTTGTTCAGTTCATCGAGATTCATATTTCCCTCCATCGCATCCAATTCGTTCTCGCATGTTTCCCTGTCGGGAACACACACAGACATCCCCCCGGATGGCTAACTCTCGTGGCTATTTTACGCGCAAGACTTCGACTCCAGGCAAGGCTTTGCCTTCGAGCCATTCCAAAAATGCACCGCCGGCGGTCGAAACATACGTGAAGCGATCGGTCACGCCGGCGACATTGAGTGCTGCGACCGTGTCGCCGCCGCC
>DATDMA010000329.1:0-7755 GCA_036519015.1 Pseudolabrys sp.
CGTTCGAGGCTTGATGGCACGGCCGCCCGAAAGGGGTCGTGTTCTGAGAGTGGTCGGACGCCCCGCAGGCGGTTGCCGAAAGCGCGGCCCGTCGCCGTTCAAGACGCCGCGATGGCGCGCCGAAAGGCGCCGCATCTTCCCAAAAGGAAGATGCGCCATTGACTACCTGACGCGCCTTCTCGGCGCGCCATCCCCTCGTATTTTACGAGGGAAGAAATAGGACGACGGCGTACCCGGCGCCGCAAAGAACACGGGCGGCGAAGCGTTGGCTAATGCTGTTTGAAACCTGAATCGGTGAGTTGCGCGAGCAAAGCAACCTTTGCTGTCGTCCCGGGCGACTGAGCGGAGCGAAGGAGGCCCGGGACCCATACTCCGCAGTCTATCGATGGCGCACGGCGTATGGGCCCCCGCCTGCGCGGGGGCGACAGGAACAAAGGACCGAAAGTGCCGCAGATTACACCCGATGCCGGACCTCGTTGAGCACGAAATTGCCCAGCCGCTTGCCGCGATTGCGCAGGACCTTCAAGACGCCCTGGTCGACGAAATAGGTCAGCAGAATCGAGTCGCGCGTCTTCACGCCGTTATGCACCGGATCGGCCGAGTGCCACGTGTCAGTGCCGACGGCGAAGGCGTAGCCGGTGTTGGCCGCAAAGCGCATCTGCGAGTGCTTCGGCTTCGAGCCGTCCGGAAGGACATCGTGGAAGATGGTGCCGATGTCGGTGTTGGCATCGTCCTTCGGCAGATAAAGCTGAACGGTGATGCCCTTCCACCGCGTGTCGGTGTGCGGCGTGATCAGGTAGCCGGGAATATCGCGCGTGAGGATCGGGATCGGATACATGCCGACATTGGCGAAGTCGTCGCCGAAGCGCTTCTTCAGGCCCGGCTCCAGCCTGCGGATGAAGGCCTGCTTGACCGGCTCCGCGCACAGCGCGCGGCCGACCACATCCCACAGCACGCGCTTCTCCGGCGGCAGATTGCGGATGTATTCGGGGAACAAGTCGATCTTCACGCGGGTATGCGTGCCGTCATCGAGATCGTGGCCCTTGCTGCGGCCATGCATCGGCCGGTAGTCGGAGGACTCCGGCTTCAGCGTCAGGATCTGCGCGTAGATGTCGTCGGGAAACACGCGGTCGAACTCGAGATGGAAGAACGGCTTCTCCACCGCGCGCGCGGCGTCCACCGACTTGGCGATGAAGTCAGCGAGGCGTTCGACCGCGCGGTGGCGATCGTGACGGGCAAGCGTCGTAGATTGGTCCATCGCGGCAACCCAGGTTGTGAAACGCTAAATTCGCCGCAATCTGCGGTGATTTGCCCACCAATGCAAGCCATTGCCGGGCCTGTGAATTTAGAGCAATTCCAAATCGCCGGGTTGTTACCGCAACGCCTTCAACGCCTCGCGGCCGGCATATTTGGCCTGCGGTCCGAGTTCCTCTTCGATGCGAAGGAGCTGATTATACTTGGCGGTACGGTCGGATCGGGCGAGCGAGCCGGTCTTGATCTGCCCGCAATTGGTGGCGACCGCGAGGTCCGCGATAGTCGAATCTTCCGTCTCGCCCGAGCGGTGCGACATAACAGCCGTATAGCCCGCCTTGTGCGCCATCTCGACCGCGGCGAGCGTCTCGGTGAGCGTGCCGATCTGGTTGACCTTGATCAGGATCGAGTTGGCGAGGCCCTTCTTGATGCCCTGCGACAGCCGCTTCACGTTGGTGACGAAGAGGTCGTCGCCGACGAGTTGGCACTTGCTGCCGATCATTTCCGTGACCAGCTTCCAGCCTTCGAAATCGTCCTCGGCCATGCCGTCCTCAATCGAGACGATCGGGTAGCGCGAGACGAGATCGGCGAGATACTTGGCCTGCTCTTCGATGGAGCGGGTTTTCCCTTCGCCTTCGTAGACATAGGCGCCGTTCTTGAAGAATTCGGTCGAAGCCGGATCGAGCGCCAGAGCGATATCTTCACCCGGTTTGTAACCCGCCTTCTCTATGGCCTTCATGACAAAGCCCAAAGCGGCGTCGGCCGAGGCCAGATTGGGGGCAAAGCCGCCCTCGTCGCCGACATTGGTGTTGTGGCCCTCGTCGTGCAGCGCCTTCTTCAGCGTCTGGAATACCTCGACGCCCATGCGCAGGCCTTCCGCGAAGGTCGGCGCGCCGACCGGCATGATCATGAATTCCTGGAAGTCGATCGGGTTGTCGGTGTGCACGCCGCCATTGACGATGTTCATCATCGGCACCGGCAAGAGGCGCGCCGAGACGCCGCCGACGTAACTGTAGAGCGGCATGCCCTTGGCATTGGCGGCAGCCTTCGCGGTCGCGAGCGAGACGCCGAGGATGGCGTTGGCGCCGAACCGGGCCTTGTTGGGCGTGCCGTCCAGGGTGATGAGGGTCTCGTCGATCTGGGCCTGCGCCTCGGCATCCATGCCGCCGAGCGTGTCGAAGATCTCGCCGTTGACCGCGTCGACGGCCTTGCGGACGCCCTTGCCCAGATACCGGGCCTTGTCGCCGTCGCGCAACTCGACGGCCTCGTGCGCGCCGGTCGAAGCCCCCGAGGGAACCGCGGCGCGGCCGAGCGAGCCGTCCTCGAGCACGACGTCGACTTCGACGGTGGGATTGCCACGGCTGTCGAGGATTTCGCGGCCGATGATGTCGATGATGGCGGTCATGGATGCCCCGGATTGATGGTGGTTGCGGGGCTTCTACAGGAAGGAGAACCCCCTTGTCATGCCCCGCACTGACAAGGCATGCATGCCCCTAGCAAAATCGTAAGAAGAACATATGGCGAAGAAAACCCTTCAATTGGGCCGCCCGGTCCCCATTCCCGCCTCGCCCGACGAGGCCGTGCTCGACCGCGTGCCCAATGCGCACCGCGACACCAATTACGTCGCGCGCTTCACCGCGCCGGAATTCACCACCCTTTGCCCCATCACCGGCCAGCCGGACTTCGCGCATCTGGTGATCGACTACGTGCCGGACCGATTCCTGGTCGAGTCCAAGTCGCTCAAGCTCTATTTGATCAGCTTCCGCGACCAGGGCGGCTTCCACGAGGAATGCACGGTCGGCATCGGCAAGCGGCTCTACAAGCTGCTCAAGCCGAAATGGCTGCGCATCGGCGGCTACTGGTATCCGCGCGGCGGCATCCCGATCGACGTGTTCTGGCAGGCCGGCCGCCTGCCGAAGGACGTCTGGGTGCCGGACCAGGGCGTCGCGCCCTATCGCGGGCGGGGTTGACCTAGATGGTGGAAGGCTGCGGCCGCCGCAGGAAATGTGCGCAGACAAAACCGACCACGACCAGGACAATGGCTCCGAACACCAGGACCGGGGTGATGCCGATGGTGGCAAGGCCGATGCCGTAGACGATGGGTCCGGCCGATTGGCCCAGAAAGAAGAAGAACGAGTGCAGGGCGATGGCCGAGCCGCGCGCGGCCGGGGCCAGTTCGCTGGCATAGATCTGAATGACGGCGTGCAGCATGTAGAAGCCGAAGCCGAGCACGGCGAAGTTCGCGAACTCGACGGGCCACCATAGACGCAAAGCGATGACCAGCAGGCAGCATCCCATCGCAATGCCGCCGATCCGCATCATGCCGGTCTCGCCCAGCAGCGCCAGCAGCCGCGAGACAAGAAGCCCATAGAGAGCGCCGCCGACGCCAAAGCCTGCGATGACGATACCGGCGATCGAGGCGCGGGTTTCTCCGGCGTCGTGCATCATGGTCGCGATATGCGGAAACACGCCGTACATGAACACGGCCTCGCAGAACACCGCGCCGAAGCAAATTTTCGCCAGCGGATTGCTGAAGATCGCACGATAATTCGGCCCGAGCGTGGACAGGTCGAAATGGCCCCTTGCCTCCTTGATGGTTCGGAAACCGGGAAGTGCGGTGACGAACACGATGGCGCCGAAACCGCTCATCACGAAGAACACGCCGCGCCAGCCGACCATGTCGCTCACCACGCCGGCGCAGGTCGCGCCGAGTAGGTTTCCCGTCATGATCGCGAACAGCAGGCGGCCCATCGCCACCTGTCGTTCCGCGATCGGGATCTTATCGCCGACGAGCGCGAAGGAGATCGGCACCACGCCGCCGGCGGCGAGCCCGGCCACCATGCGCGCGCCCATCAGAACCTCGAAGCTCTTGGCGAATCCGCAGACCAGCGAGGCGGCGGTGAGAATAAGCAGGCAGGCCAGTATCAGCCGCGACTTGCTGAACATGTCCGCCAGCGCGCCGAGCACGGGCTGCACCAGCGCGTAGGGCAACGTGAAGGCCGTCGACAGCAGCGCCGCGGTCCTCGGCTCGACGGCAAGGCCGCCGGCGATCTGCGGGATCACCGGGTCTGTCGAGCGCATGAACAGGGAGCTGGCGAAAACGACGAATGCGATGAGATTGAGAATGCGGGTCATGCGCTGGGGCCAGGCCTCACGGCTTGGCGAGGCGGTCGAAGGCAATGAGCGTGCGCAGCAAGCCTTCCATCTCCTTCAGCGGCATCATGTTGGGGCCGTCCGACGGCGCCTTGTCGGGGTCCTGATGCGTCTCAATGAAGACGCCGGCGACGCCGACGGCGACCGCGGCGCGCGCCAGCACCGGCACGAATTCGCGCTCGCCGCCCGAGGATGTCCCCTGCCCGCCCGGCTGCTGCACCGAATGCGTGGCGTCGAAGATGACCGGCGCGTGCGTCGTACGCGCAAGGATCGGCAGCGCGCGCATGTCGGAGACCAGCGTGTTGTAGCCGAAGGAGACGCCGCGCTCGGTCACCAGCACATTGCGGTTGCCCGCGCTGGTGATCTTGGCGATGACGTTCTGCATGTCCCAGGGCGCGAGGAACTGGCCCTTCTTCACGTTCACGACGCTGCCGGTCGCGGCGGCGGCGAGCAGGAGGTCGGTCTGCCGGCTCAGGAAAGCCGGGATTTGCAGCACGTCCACCGCTTGCGCCGCGGGCGCGCACTGGTCGATTTCGTGCACGTCGGTGAGCACTGGCAGGTTCAAGCTCTCGCGAATCTCGGCGAAGATCGGCAGCGCATGCTCGAGCCCGATGCCGCGCGCGCTTTTGGCCGAGGTGCGGTTCGCCTTATCGAAGGAGGTCTTGTAGACGAGGCCGATGCCGACTTTCGCCGCGATCTCCTTGAGCGCCGAGGCCATCTCGAGCGCGTGCGCCCGGCTTTCGAGCTGGCACGGCCCGGCGATCAGCGCCAAGGGCAAGTCATTGCCGAAGCGCACGGCGCCAACGGTCACGGTGGCGTTGGGAATGAGCGTCTGGTCCAAAACTGTCGTCCTCGCGGGCGGACCATGAAGCCGCAAGGCTCCCCGGTCAACGGGACTTCGCCGCGGCCGGCTCGAATACCAGCACCGCACCCATTGCATCCTCGGACCCGATCACCGTGGAATTTCCGGCATAAAGGCCGCCGAGGCCCGCAAGGTCGGGCACGGCTTCCAGCAAGCTCGCATCGGCAACGGCCAGGCGCAGCGCGGCAAGGCGCGCGCCGCGGCTCGTGTCCGGCGCTTTGACGCCGAAGCGGTGCAGAAAAGTGGCCGGCGTCAGCATATCGCAGGTGCCGCGTGGCAAGGCGATGGCGAATCCACCGTCGATCGTTGCGGCCTGCGCGCCGGTAAGCGTCTCGAAGAATGGCCGATGCTGCTCCGGCTGATCGGCGACGGCGACAACGCCCGCGACGGCTTCGGCGCTGTTGGCGTGAGTTTGAAACGCCGGATTCCAGAAGTTCTCCGGATAGTGCTGCTGGCAGGTCGCGAAATGAATGTCGGGCGCGGATTTATCCTCGGCGAAGGCGAGCGAGAAGCCGACCTTTACGGCTGAGCCGTCGGGGCGACTGCCCTCGCGCTCGAAGCGCATGGCATCGGAGGCGGCGACACCGGCCGCGCGGAATCCGGATTCATCCGCGCGCGCGTCCTGCGATTCGAGGATGAGTACCGACAGTCCCTCGCCGCGTTCGATGAAGTCGCGGTTATAGGCGGCGAACAGCCTGGAGAAGCCGTCGTCGCCGATCTTGTCTGGATCGGCCAGCGTCACCAGTTCGATGAAGAAGCCGGGCAACTGTACGATATGATTGTGCGTGCCCCAGGGATGCCGGTTGCGCGCGCCGACCGTGAAGCCGAGCCGGCGATAGAGATCGGCCGCGGCATCGAGATCGCGCACCGCGTGGACAATATGATCGAGGCCGCGCGCCATGGACATCCTCCGGGTCATGCTCCTGCGTCGAGTCGCGCAAGATGCAATCCTGTCAAAATGGACAACAGTAAATTGTTAAGGACATCCGCCGCTACCGGCGACACCCTTCGAATTAGGCGTAAAGCTATCTCTCGGAATCATTGAGGGATAGTGCGATGCAAAAACAACTCGCGGAGTTCATCGGTACATTCACACTGGTCCTGTTCGGCTGCGGCGCGGCTGTCATCGCGGGAATGGGCGCGGGCCCGACATCCATCGACGTTCTCGGCATTGCCTTCGCGTTCGGCCTGGCCATCGTCGCTATGGCCTACGGCATCGGCCCGATCTCCGGCTGCCACGTTAATCCGGCTGTGAGCTTCGGCGTCTATGTCGCCGGGCGTATGTCGCTTGCCGAACTGAGCCGGTACGTCATCGCCCAGGTGCTCGGGGCACTCGCCGGCGCGGCGGTGCTGTATCTCATCCTCTCGGGCAAAGCGTCCGGATGGAACGGCGGTCTCGGCCAGAACGGCTGGGGTATTGGCTATAACGGCGAATACAACATGACGTCGGCCTTCGTCTTCGAGGTGGTCGCGACCTTCCTGTTCCTGGTCTGCATCCTGGGCGTCACGCAGAACAGCAATCCGATGCATATTCGCGGGCTGGCCGGTCTCGCCATCGGCCTGACGCTCACGGTGATCCATATCGTCGGCATCAATGTCACCGGCGTGTCGGTGAACCCCGCCCGTTCGCTCGGCCCGGCGATCATCGGTGCGGTGAGCAATCCCGCTGCGCTCGGCCAAGTCTGGCTCTTCATCATCGCGCCGCTGATCGGCGCCGGCGCGGCCGGTCTCTTGTTTGCAAACGGGATGCTGACGGCGAAGGAAGCCTGAGCCGTCTGTCGACCACCTGCAAATTAAAGCGGCCGCGGAAGGCGCGATGAATGGAGCGCACCGCCCGCGGCCGGAGACTGATCGATAGCTAAGCCACCTTCCGATTCGGAGCCGGCGGCTTACTTCTTCTTGTGCACGATGTGTGTGACCGGCTGGCTCGGGCAATCATGCCAGTAGCCAAAGCCGAGGTCGTTGGTCGACACCCAGCACTGATTGCCGTCCTGGAGCGGGCCGCCCGAGAAGTGAGTCGATGCAGCGCGCGCGGACGCGGTCGCAAGCAAGCCGCAAACCGCGATGGCGGCGGCGGCAGTCAAAACATGACGCATGGTTAGTCCCCAAAAATAAATCGAATGAACCAGCGCCCCCGCGCAATAACGACCGTGGTCGCAATGAGATTACAAATAGTCTGCGTGCGAATAAAACGGCCGCACGAATAAACGCAGCACAAACTCACCATAGCTTTGTCATGAAGATGAATTCACGCGCGCGTGATCGCATTCGCAAAAGACGAACGCATTCAGCGCAGGCCAATCACGCCTGCGACTTTCGTTGTTGGGCGGGGAATTAACTAAACGAGCCGGCTGCGCTCGACCGCCGCTTCGATGAAGGACGCGAAGAGCGGATGCGGCTCGAACGGGCGCGACTTGAGCTCGGGATGGAATTGCACGCCGATGAACCACGGGTGGTCATCGTATTCGACGATCTCGGGCAGGATGCCG
>DATDMA010000330.1:0-9820 GCA_036519015.1 Pseudolabrys sp.
ATGCAGCCAGATCGGAAGATCGTGCTTCGCCATGGTCTCGAAGATCGCCAAATATTCCGGCGAATCGAGCGGGCGGTCGTTGACGTTGGTGAAAATCTGAACACCGCGCGCGCCGAGCTGCGTGATGGCGCGCGTTGCTTCTTCGACCGCCGCGTCCGGATTATTCATCGGCAGCGATGCAATGAAGGCGGGAAACTGGTCGGAATATTTCGCGACCAGCTCGGCGAATTCGTCATTGGCGAGGCGCGCAAGCTCCGGGGTCTTGTCGGGGCCGGCGACAAACTCCAGCGGCGGCATCGAATTCGCCAGCACCTGCTGATAGTCGCCGAAGCTGTCGACCATCTTCCGCCGCGCATCGACATCCCAGAGCGTCGGCAAATTGAGCCAGCGCTTGATCGCCCCCTTGTTTGTGACGAGCTCCTGCATGCGCTGGAAGTAGCGGCTGGGGAACAAATGAGTGTAGGCGTCTATACGCATTAATACGTGCCCTTCGGGTATGGACGGTGACGGGGAGAGTTCATGACGCTGTGTCCTGATCGAGTTCGGCGCCGGCCGCGCCGATGGCGGCGACGATATTGGCGTATCCGGTGCAGCGGCAGATCTGGCCGCTGAGTTCACGACGGATGGTCAGTTCTGTGGGCCGCCGATGCCGCAGCAGGATGTCCCGCGCCATCATAAGCATGCCCGGCGTGCAGAAGCCGCACTGGACGCCATGCAACTGATGAAAGTGGCGACGGAGGATTTCCGTGATCTTGTCCTCGCGCATGCCTTCGATCGTTCGGATGGAACGGCCGTCGCACATTGCCGCAAGAACGACGCAAGACCTTGTCGCTTTGCCATCGACCTCCAGCGTGCACGCGCCGCAGGCGCCGTGCTCGCAACCGAGGTGCGTCCCCGTCAGACCGCACTGATCGCGCAGGAAATCCGCCAGCGGCACGCGCGGCTCGATTGTATGTGTCTGTTCGGTGTCGTTGATGGTGAGAGTGACGGTCAGCATTGGCCGCGGGCCTCCCGGATGGCACGCAGCACCGTGGCGGTGTGGGTGCGCCGCTGATAGGCGTCGGCTTCCGGATCAACGATGTTGAGGTCGGCGCCGATCACGGCGCGCATATCCGCCTCGTCGATCTCAGCATGCTGCGACAGATAGGCGACGACCGCCGGCATCGGTTGTGCGCGGTTCGCCGTCGCGCCGAGGATAACGCTCGGCGGCGCCCCCTCGCCGCGTTCGACCACGAACGCCATCGAACTTGCAAAGGCACCGCTTTTGCGCGTGACTTTGGCGACGCCGTAACGCGTGCCGGCCGGGAGGCGTGGAATATCGAATCCCAGAATGATTTCACCCTGCTCCAGGCTCGTGGTGTACATGCCTTGTACGAAGTCGGTGACGGCTTCACGCCGGTCTCCGGCTGGCCCAAGCAGGACCGCCTGCGCGTCGAGCGCCATCAGACAGGCCGGCCAATCGGCGGCCGGATCGGCGAGCGCGACGCTGCCACCGATAGTGCCGTGATTGCGGATCGCGCGATAGGCGATGGCCGAGGCGACACGGGGCATCAGTCCACGGGAAGGATCGGGCACGGCGCCATCCTCGATCATCGCGTGCGTCGTCGCCGCACCAATAAAGACGTGCGTCGGCGTTTCCGACACGGCCTTCAACTCCTCGAGCCGACTGATATCGACAAGCAGATCGACGGGCGCCATCCTCAAGCTGAGCAGGACCAGCAGCGATTGGCCGCCGGCCAGTAGGCTGACGGTCTTGTTCTCCTGCTGAAGGGCGGCGATGGCTTCAGCAACGCCTTGCGGACGAATGTAGTCGAACGGCGCTGCCTTCATGGTGTCGGCCGCCCGTTGCGCGCCCGGTCCACTGCATCGGAGACACGGCGCGGCGTCAGCGGCGTTTCGTTGAAGGTTGCACCGATGGAGCTAAACGCGTCGCGCAAGGCATTGGCGATGGCAGCCGGCGGCGCAATGGCCCCGCCCTCGCCGACGCCCTTGACGCCGTATTCGGTGCACAAAGCCGGCGTCACCGAATGCGCGATCCGCACGGTGGGGACTTCCGGCGCGCATGGCACCATGTAATCGCCGAAGGTGGTCGCGAGCGGCTGGCCCTGGTCGTCGTAGGGAATCTCTTCGTACAACGCGGTCCCGATGCCCTGCGCAATGCCACCTTGAATCTGTCCATCGACGATCATCGGGTTGACCAGCGTGCCGCAATCTTCAGCCACCGCATAATCGAGGATCTCGACCTTGCCCGTCTCCGGATCGACCGCGACTACGGCGGCGTGCGTGCCGTAGGAAAATACCCCGCCGGAATCGCCGGGCTCGTAGGTGGCCGTCACTTCGAGCAGAGGTTGCTCGCCCATTGGGAGCAGTTCCTGCCGGATGTTGGCCGCGCGTGCGATTTCCGCGAGCGTCACCTTGCCATTAGGCCCATGGATCGCGCCGTGCTCCGCCCGAACATTCGCGACATCGGTCTGCAATAGATGCGCACCGATCCGACAGGCCTTCTCAAGTAGCTCGCGGCTGGCTTTCGCCACCGCGCCGCCCGCGAAGACGATGCTGCGCGACGCGAACGTGCCAAATCCGAACGGGCCCGTCGCCGTGTCGCCGTAGCGCACGGAGATCGCCGCCGGATCGAGCGTCAGCTCTTGCGCGGCGATCTGCGATAGCGTGGTCTCCAACCCCTGACCGTGGTTCTGGATTCCGACCAGCATCAGCACCGAGCCGTCCGGCAGCATGCGCGCTGTCGCCGATTCATAGCCGGGGACGACCCGCGACTTGCGCTTGGTCCACTCCGCCGCGCCGTGCCCGCTTTGCTCAGTGTAGAAGGCAAAACCGACGCCGATCGCCCGGCCATCGGGTTCGCCAGCGGCCTGTCGCTTGCGCAAGGCCGGCAGGTCCACCATGTTAACGACCGTCTCAAGGGACGCATGATAGTCCCCCGTGTCGAGCAGCAGGCCGCCCGCAGTTCGATACGGGAGCTGATGTGACGCCACGAGATTGAGTCTCCGCACGTCTACCGGGTCGCGACCGATTTCGCGGGCCACTTCATCCACCGCGCGCTCGATGGCAAAGCATGCGCCCGGCCGCGCGACGCCGCGATACGGGCCCATCGGCGCCTTGTTGGTCGCGACCGTGAATGTGTTCACCCGCAGATGCTTCATCTGGTACGGACCAGGCAGATTCCGCGCGGCCATGCTCGCTTCCATGAACGAGCCAGTCGGCCACAACGAATATGCGCCGGAATCGATGAACACATCGCCGGCCAACCCCAGAAGAAGCCCCTCGCGGTCAGCCCAAATGGTCAGATCATAATAGTGATCGCGCGCATGCACGGAAGCGAGCAGATGCTCGCGTCGATCTTCGATCCAACGAACGGGGTGCCCGAGCTTCAAAGCAAGCGCGGCAACCGCTATCTCTTCCGGCATCAGACGGTTCTTGCCGCCGAAGCCTCCGCCGACGTCGGGCGCGATCACCCGGATCTGGTTCTCCGGCAGGCCCAACGCCATCGCGAGGCCATGCCTCATGACGTGGGCGCCTTGCGTCGAAAGGTAGATCACCAACTCGTTCAGACGCGCGTCCCAAAACGCCAGCGCGCCCCGTCCTTCCAGGTGCACGGTCGCCTGCCGATTCATCTTGAATTGGCGCTTCACCTGCACAGGAGCAGAGGCAAGCGATCCGACATCGCCTTCGGTGACCGTGCTCTTGATATAAAGATTGTCCGGCCACGCTTCGAACAGACGCGGACTGTCCGGTCGCGTGGCAGCAACAACATCGACGACCGCCGGAAGCTCCTCCAGATCGACCGTGACCGCTTCCGCGATGTCCTCGGCTTGCGCGCGCGTCGGCGCCACGCAGGCCGCGATCATCTGTCCGACATAGCGTACTTTATCCGACGCAAGCGCCGGATAAGGCGATTGCCGGAAATTAGAGAGTTCCGGGCCGGCCTGCACGATTTGAACGGTGTCGAGGTCGGCGTGCGTGAACACGCGCTTGCGATGGCGATCAGGCTTGGTCACACCGCGCAGCTTCGCGTGCGCCATCTGGCTGCGCACAAAAGCGACGTCTTGCAGGCCGGCCATGCGGATGTCGGCGACAAAGCTAGCCGAGCCCATCAGATGGCGGGCATCCTCCTTGCGAAGTAGCCGAGCGCCAATCCAACCATTTGCCGGGTGCTCGACCATGACATTTCGCCTGTTTATTCGACGGCGTTCGCGGATCGCAGACTGTCGAACAGCGAGCTGCGGAGCAGAAATTGCTTGTGCAGCGCCAGATCTTCCGACGTGCGACGCAGATTATCGAGATTCTTGCGCCGGGTCGCCGGATCCGTTTCTTCGAGCGATTTCTTGTTTTGGATCGATTGCGCCTGTACGAAATCGACCTGCGCCTTGCGGCGTTGCCGGCTATAGCGATCCAAGATGCCAGCGTCGGCGCTGTTGAACCAAATATCCGACAGCTTTCCGGCCAAGTTCATGGCGTCATGAATGCCCCCATTCATGCCCATTCCGCCGATCGGATTGTTCACATGCGCGCTGTCACCGGCGAGCAAGACGCGGCCTTTGTTGAAGGTCGCAGCAACGCGTTGATGCACATCGTAGAGGGCGTGATAGGCGATGTCGTAATCTCCTGCTTGCGGAAAGAGCCCTTGCAAGCGGCGCTGCACGCCATCGATGCTCATCGCCTTTTCGCGCGGCTCATCGGCCGGCACCGGGAAAATGCCGCGCCAGATGCCGGCGCCACCGTTGCCCTTGACCTTAAAGAGGTTCAGCCATTCGGCCGGATCGGAGAAATAATTGCGCGTGCAATAGCCGCGCTCGGTCGACAGGAAGTCGAACGTGGTTCCGATCTTGATGAATCGCTCAGGCCAAGTGAACCCCTCGAATTCGATTTCGGCCAACTGCCGCACGATGCTCCAGGCGCCGTCAGTCCCGATCACGTACTTGGCGCGCAACGTCTCCATCTCACCGTCTTGGTTCTTTACGGTCAGAGTGGCGTCGTTGGCGCCCTGTTCAAGGCCGGCCAGCCGAGTCGAAAAACGAACTTCGCCTAAACCGCTCGCCTCGATCAGCGGCAAGGCCGCGCGCACCAGCTTGTACTGCTCCCATTGCAGCACGAACGGAAACGGCACATCGCCATTGAGTACGCTGACGTCGAACACGGCGATCAGTTCGCCCGTGACACGGTCGCGAAAGTGAAAGATGGGCGATTGCAGTCCGCCGGTTGGCTCTTCGGAGAACGCGGCATCTTTCAAGCCAAGTTCAGCGAGCATCTCCACTGTTGGAGGATGCACCGTCGCAGCACGCTGATCTTCGACCGCGTCCGCTTCGGCCTCGACCAGCGTGACAGGAATTCCCTTCTTGACCAGCGCCAGAGCCATAACAGCTCCAACAGGACCGGCTCCCACCACGACAACGCGATTGTCGCTTTGCTGCATTCTCGTACCGCACCAGATGAAAAACGCTTCGTATACGAACTAATTTTCCGAAAGCATGCAAGCGTTTTTTTTGTGCGATCGTTTTCGCGGGATGCCAAGCGTCCCGCGCACGATGACGGGCGAGGTGCTAAATATTTAGACGGCCAACGGCGCGTCGGTTGGCACCGGCTCAAATCCACGCGGCTTTCGCCGCTGTGGCAAAGGGCGATTACCCCATAGCGGGCCTGGCGGAGGGAAGGAATTATCGCCACGCGACCTAAAACCCAGACAAATAATGGAGTCTGGTGAGCCCGGACCGGCTTTGTTGTGGAACAAGAGTGAGATCGAAGGCGCTTCCGTGCGCTTAGGCGACCGTATCGCCCGCACTAGGAATTGGCGCGCGGTGAGGCTAAAGCTTCGTCCCGATCCGCCGGCACACCGACACGCGAAGCGGCGAGAGCGAGAATCGCTTCCGCCGGCAGATACTCTATAATTGAGGTAGCAGAGCACGAAATGCATCGAATAATTACAGCGGTTGCGGCGTTTTTTGTTGCACTCGCCGCTCCCGTGAATGCCCAGACCTTCCCAGACCGACCCGTACGCATCCTTGTCCCTTATGCGCCCGGGGGCATCACCGACATTGCGGCGCGACTTGTGGGCGCGAAGCTCGGTGAGTTTTGGGGCCAGCAGGTCGTCGTGGAGAACAGGCCAGGCGGTAACGGCTTGATCGCCATGACGGCCGCCGTCAGGGCTGCCCCGGACGGCTACACGCTGGTGATGGCAAGCGGCGGCGATGTCTCGCTGAATCCGGCCCTGCTCAAGGCCATGCCATACGATGTCGAACGCGATCTCGTTCCGATCACAGGCGTCAGCGACGCTCCGATCGTGCTCGCAGCCAACAGCGGCAGCCCGTTCAAATCGGTGGCGGACGTGATTGCAGCAGCCAAAAAGGATCCCGGCTCGGTCAACGTCGGCACGCCCGGGGTCGGCAGCATCACAAACCTTGTCCTTGAGTGGCTTGCCTTGAGCACGGGCACGAAGTTTCAAAATGTGCCCTTCAAAGGGGGCGGACCCGCTGTGCAGGCGCTTGTTTCCGATGTTGTGCCGCTCGGCATAATGGCCAGTTCCTCGGTCGCTCCGCACGTTAAGAGCGGGACGTTGCGCGTCCTGGGTGTCACCTCGGCGAAGCGGTCGACACTCAATCCCGAGTGGCCGACGCTCCAGGAGCAGGGCGTAGCCGAGGTGAACGCTTCAAATTGGACCGCATTGTTCGCGCCAAAAGGAACGCCGCAGGCAATCATCGATAAGCTCAACGCCGACGTCGTGAAAGCTCTCAATTTGCCCGACGTGAAAGAACGCTTTGCGTCTGGGGGCGTGCAGGTCATTCCGTCCACACCGAGCGAGCTCGCGATGCGGCTTAAGAACGAATTGGCAATCTCTCGGTCGGTCGTCGCCAAATCCGGCATGCATCTCGAATAGGCTGAAGCCGCTACTCAGAACCAGCGACGGGCGAATCGCGTTGGCGCGTGATGAGCTTTAGACATTTCCAAGGCGAAGGCGTCTGGCTCCGGCTTGAGATACGAGGACATTGTCATCGGCGAGAGGCGGCCGAGCCGGAAGGGTACTGCACCGGCGCGGCGATCGCCGCCTCCGCGCGCCTGACAGACCGACAGTGAAGGGCGGAGTTGTCGCGGCCTCGCCTCGTTCATTCAGCGGGTCGGGCCATCGGCCTGCTGTTGCAGCGCATGCCAGATCCGCTGCGGCGATGCGGGAAGATCAAAATGCTCGATGCCGCGCACCGCCAGCGCATCGACGATTGCGTTCATGGCCGACGGCAACGCGCCGGCGACGCCGGACTCGCCGGCGCCCTTCACGCCGAGCGGATTGGTCGTGCACGGCACGCTGTGATGGATGGTGCGGATCGCCGGCATTCCGTCCGCGCGGGGCATCGTGTAATCCATGAAAGACGCATTCAACAATTGCCCGTCCTCGCCGTAGAGCACGTGCTCACCGAGCACCTGGCCGAGGCCTTGCGCAATCCCGCCATGGGTCTGGCCGTCGACGATCATCTCATGCACGATCGTGCCGACGTCGTCGACCGCCGTATAGCCGACCACCGCAACAGTGCCGGTGTCCGGATCGATCTCGACCTCGCAAACGTGGCAGCCGTTCGGGAACGACATCTGCGGCGACACGAACTCCCCCACCGCATCAAGACCGCCGCGCAGCTCTTCCGGCAGATCGGCGGTCGCGCGTGCGCGGCGCGCAAGCTCGAGAATTGGCATCTTCAGGTCGGTACCGGGCACGCCGAAAGCGCCTTCGGCGAAGGCGACATCGCTTGTCGCGACCTCGAACAGATGCGAGGCGAGGCGCACACCCTTCTCGATCGCCATGTCGCAGGCGACCGCCGAAGCGCTGCCGGCCATCATCAGCGAGCGTGAGGCAACGCTAGGCGTGCCGTCCGGCACCTCGTCGCTGTCGCCTTCGATCAGCTTGATCGCGCGGACATCAATGCCAAGCTTGCGGGCGATGATGCGCGGGAAGGTCGACAGATGCCCCTGCCCCATGGCTTGCGCGCCGACGCGGATCGCCGCGGTGCCGTCGGCCTCGAAGCGCAGGTCGGCCTTTTCGTTGAGAATCCCGCCCGCCACTTCGAGGAAGCAGCACATGCCGATGCCACGCAGCTTGCCGGTCTTGCGTGATACTGCGCGCCGCTTGGCAAAGCCGGTCCAGTCGGCGGCCGCCAAGGCCTTATCCATGATCGCTTCGAACTCGCCACTGTCATAGATGGGGCCGTTAGGCGTTTTGTAAGGCATGGCCTTGGGCGGAATGAAATTGCGCCGGCGCAGAGACGCGCGTTCGATTCCAAGCTTGCGCGCGGCCCCGTCGATCAACCGCTCGATCAGATAGATCGCCTCGGGCCGTCCAGCGCCGCGGTAGGGCCCGAGCGGCGCCGCATTGGTGAACACCATTTGGACGTCGATCTGGATCGCCGGAATCCGATAGACGCTGGAGAGGCAATTCTTGGTATTGGCGGTGGCGAAGATCGCCGCATACTGCGTCGTGTAGGCGCCGATGCCGACCAGATTGCGGACGCGCAGCGCAAGGATTTTGCCCTTCGCATCGAACGCGAGCTCGCCCTCGAGAATTCCGTCGCGGCCGTGACTGTCCGACAGGAAACTTTCGACGCGGCTGTTGCACCATTTGACCGGCCGGCCGACCTTGCGCGCGGCATAGAGGATGGCGGCATATTCCGGATAGGCCTGCGCCTTCATGCCAAAGCCGCCGCCCACGTCATGGGTGAGCACGCGAATGGCCGAGGGCGGCACCTTGAACACACCTTCCGCGAGCAGCTTGCGCACCACCGCGACGCCCTGGGTGGTGGCGATGAGCGTGTAGCGCTGCGAGGCGCCATCCCAGACTCCGATGCCGGCGCGCGGCTCCATCGAAACAGGGGCGAGACGCGTGTCGGCAAGCCGCACACGCTCGATATGGGCGGCTTGCGCGAAGGCCAAGTCGACTGCCCTGGCATCGCCATCGGTCCAGTTTAGCGCGATGTTGTCGGGCGCTTGCGTATGCAATGCGGCGGCGCCATTGGCCGTCGCGCGCTCGACGTCGGAGGCGCTTGTCAGTTCGGCGAAATCGATGCGCACCTGCTCGGCCGCATCCTGCGCCTGCGCCAGCGTCTCGGCGACCACAATCGCCACCGGCTCGCCGATATAGCGGATGCGATCGGTCGCCAGCACCGGTATGGGCGCGGCAATCATCGGCATTCCATCGCGGCCGACGGCGCTCGCGACCGGCGGAATGGCGCCGAGTCCGTCAGCGGCGAGATCCGCGCCTGTGTGCACTGCAAGCACGCCCGGCATTGCACGCGCTTCCGCAATATTCACGCTTCGGATGCTCGCGTGCCCGACGGAGGCACGCACGAACACGGCATGGGCTTGGCCGGCAAGGTTCAGGTCGTCGATGAAGCGCCCACGACCGGTGAGCAAAGGCTCGTCTTCGCTGCGCAAGGCGCCCGCGTCGCTGCCGAAACGGATCGGTGTGGTGTCCATCGGAAATTCTTTTGTCAGTCTGAAAAGTCGCGCGCGCTGAGCGAGACGTAGAGGAACGGTCCGATCTGCCACTCCATGCGTCTGTTACGCCATGTAGCCGTTTGCCACCTTGACAGCGACGAGCGCCACCGATGAAATCACCTGATAAATAATTACAACAATACGTTAGGGGGAGACAATGGTAATTGGGCTAAGGGACTCTGCCAGGCGACTCGCGGCCCTGGCACTCGCAGCCGGTATCGGACTCCTGACTGGAACGACCGCGCAGGCGCAGCAACAACCACCCATCAAGATCGGCCTGCTGCCGCCGGTGACCGGGCCATTGGCCTCGCCGGGCGCCGAGATGGTCAAC
>DATDMA010000331.1:0-11299 GCA_036519015.1 Pseudolabrys sp.
GGACGGCCAAAAGCCCTGCCGCCTGAATAACTTCCCAGCATCGAAAATAGCTTATCCCCGTCGCTCCAGGCGGGCTTATATTCCGCGTGTCCTGCTCAACGAGGGCGCCATCTAGAGGCGTCTTGATGGTGGAGCAGGACGCGGCGCCCGCGGGCGGGGGATGAACGCACCCCCCAACTCCCGGGCGGTGACGGGGCTCCGCTCGGAGGCACTATGACCTCCCGCCAGGAGCTGGCTGATGGCGGGCCGCACGGCTCGCCCGAGGCTCGAAGGCACGGCGGCCCAAAAAAAGTCGTGCTGCAGAGCGGTCGGGCGCCCCGCAAGCGGTTGCCAGAAGCGCGGCCCGTCGCCGACAAGACGCCGCGATGGCGCGCCGAAAGGCGCCGCATCTTCCCAAAAGGAGGATGCGCACTCGAACTACCTGACGCGTCTTCTCGGCGCGCCATCCCCTCGTATTTTACGAGGGCAAGGAAATGGAATACGGCGTACCCGGCGCCGCAAAGAACACGGGCGATTTCGCTTGGCTGTTTGACATTTGAATCAGCGAGACGACGCGAGCGGACCACACACTCCGCTCGTCCCCGCGGACGCGGGGATCCAGACTTTGCGGCACGAAAGAAAGAACTGGATGCCCGCTTGCGCGGGCATGAGCGGAGCAAGACGCACGCGCCCAAGAAATCTACTCCAAATACTCCGCGTTATGCGCGCCCAATGCAGGCGCCGAGGCTGCAACATCCGCCGCCGCACGAAACCCATCATTCACCGGCACCGGCAAAGCCGGAATGAGCTCGCCTTTGGCGTTGGCGAGTCTGTGCGCAAACAAGCCGCGCGCGGCGAACTGCGGATCGTCCATCGCCTCGCGCGCGGTCTTCACCACGCTGCAACAGCAATCCTTGCCGCGAAAGCGCTGCTCCCACGTGGCCGCATCCTCGCCGCCGATGATCTCGGCAACGCGCGCCGCCGTCGCTGCGAAGTCGACCCCTTGTGCATGCTGCGGCTCGAGCCCGATGAGCACGCAGAAATTCTCCCAGAACTTCTGCTCGATCGCCGCCACCGCGACCATCTTGCCGTCACGCGTCGGATAGAGCCGGTAGCGCGGCGTGCCGCCGCTGAGCAGATGATCGCCGTTCGCCGGCCAGTGTCCGGTCGCCGTTCCTTGGCCGAGCGCCCAGAACATGAAGGGGAACAGATTGTCGGTCATCGCGATGTCGAGATAGCGGCCCTTGCCGGTGCGCGCACGCTCGGTCATCGCCAGCAGGATGTTCATCACGGCCGGATAGGCGCCGGCGGCGATGTCGGCGATCAGCGCCGGCGGCACCACCGGCCGCTCGGGCCCGCCCATCGACAGTGCAAGCAGGCCGGCGTCGCCGATGTAATTGAGGTCGTGGCCGGCGGCATCGCGCTTCGGCCCAGTCTGCCCATAGCCGGAGATCGAGCAATAGACGATGCGCGGATTGAGCTTGGCAACGCTCTCGTAGTGGAGGCCGAGCCGCGCCATGACGCCGGGGCGGAACTGCTCGACAATGATGTCGGCGCGCGCAAGGAGGGGATCGAGCTTTGCACGCTCAACGGGATCCTTGAGGTCGAGCGCGACGCTCTTCTTGCCGCGATTGAGCAACGCGAAATTGACGCTCTCGCTTGCGCTTCCTTGGCCCCAGCGCGGCACGTAGTGGCGCATGTCCTCGCCGATGCCGGGACGCTCGATCTTGACCACCTCCGCCCCGGCCTCGGCCAGGAGCAGCGTCGCCATCGGGCCCGGCAGCAGCGTGGAGAAGTCGAGCACCAATACGCCTTCGAGCGGCCTCACGTGTAATCCCCCCTCGCCACCGGCGCCTCGTCGAAAGTCTACCGTGCGGCCGCTTGCGGCAACAGCCGGCAAGTTCGGTTATGATACCGGTGTCGGCCACTACAGTAATGATCGCAACGTGAAGGTGGAGGCAAACACATGACCGATTATGACAAGGCTGCACTGGAAAAGACCTTCACGCGGCGCCGTATCACGGCGCACGGTGTGCCACTGAACGTCCTGGAGGGCGGCGCCGGCCCGCTGCTGCTGCTGGTGCCGGGCTGGCCGGAGTCCTGGTACGCCTGGCGCAAGCTGATGCCGCGGCTCGCGGAGGACTATCATGTCGTGGTGTTCGATCCGCCGGGCCTCGGCGAGTCGCCCGCGCCCAAAGCCGGCTACGACACGGCCAATATCGCCAGCCACATCGACCCGCTGCTCGATGCGCTCCGCGCCAATGATTGCCACTTGGTCACGCACGATATCGGCTGCTGGATCGGCTACGCCTATGCGGTGCGCCAACGGCAGCGCGTGCGGCGCTTCGTGCTGGTGGACGCCGCCATCCCCGGCCTCGCCCCGCCCGATGTCTACAAGATGACGCCGGACCGGCTGGCGCGAACCTGGCACTTCGCCTTCAACTATCTGCCTGACCTGCCGGAGTTGCTCATCACGGGCCGCGAGCGCGAATTCCTGAGCTGGCTGTTCCGCAGCAAGTCCGTGGACTGGACCAAGGCGTTCGACCAGGACGCCGTCGACGAATATGTGCGCGTCTATTCCGCGCCGGGGAGTTGGTCCAACGGTCTCGGCTATTACCGCGCCATCTTCGACAGCATCGCGCAGAACCAGGCGACCGCGCAAATGAAGCTGACGATGCCGGTGCTCGCCATCGGCGGCGAAACAGGACTCGGCGCGGCGATGCGGCAGTCGCTCGAACCTGTATCAACCAATCTGCAAGGCGCCGTTATCCCGAACTGCGGGCATTATGTACTCGAAGAAAGCCCGGCGGAGCTGCTTGATCTCGTGTTGCCGTTCTTGCGCGGCGCCTGACGCGATTGTTCAGGCTATAATGGCCGCTGGCGGATCGAGCCTGCGCTTTTCATTTGGACCATCCGCCCCGATCAACCCGACGCCGAGCACCTCACGCAGGAAGCGTTCGAGCCCTTCGCGCACGACCGGCTTTTGCAGGACGGGTGCGCCGTCGAACCGGCTATCAATGCTTTCGCGCCCATACCCCGTCACGAAGGCGAAGGGCACCTTGCGTTTGGCAAGCGCCGTAGCGACGGGATAAATGGGCTCGCCCCCGAGATTGAAGTCGAGAATGGCGCAATCGAACTCGCCCGCGGCCGCCTCCAGGGCTTCGCTGACCGTACAGCACGGGCCGACAACGAAGAGGCCGTAATCCACGAGGATGTCCCGCATCATCATGCCGATCATGGCCTCGTCCTCGGCCAGCAGAACGCGCTTGAGCGTTCCGCTCGGAAGCTGTACGAGGTTATTGTCTCTTTGTGCCGCGGCAGCCTGGGCTATGTCGCTGCTCGAGGCGGTCGGAATCTGCAGCGTGCAGCGCAAGCCCGACGCATGCCACTCCCAAACCACGTCGCCGCCGATCTGGTGCTTGATGCTGGCGTGCATGATCTTGGTGCCGAACCCTTGCGTCTTCGGTGTAACGACGGCTGGGCCACCGGTTTCCCGCCAATGCAGCGTGAGCGTTCCGCTTCGCTCCTGCCAGGTCACGGTGAGCGATCCTTTGGCGGCGGACAGGGCGCCGTATTTCACCGAATTGGTCGCCAACTCGTGCAGCGCCAGCGCGAGATTTTGCGCCTTTTCCGGCGACAGGAAGACCGGCGGCCCCTCGATCTGCACGCGCATCACATCGCCGCTGCGATAGGGCGCCAGCTCCTCGCTGACGAGACGCCGGACGTCGGCTCCTTCCCACCGCGTCTCCGACAACAACGTGTGCGCCTGTGCGAGCGCATGGATTCGGCCTTCCACGGCCTTGACGTAACTTTGCTGCGATTTCGCGCGGGTCAGACGCACGATCGCCTGCACCACGGCCAGCGCATTGCGCGCGCGATGATCCACCTCGCGCGCGAGCAGGAGCTGGCGCTCCTCCGTCTGTTTGCGTTCGGTGATGTCGACGGTGACACCGCTCACCCGCACCACGCGCCCGTGCGCGTCGACGCTCGGCGTCGCCGTGCTGAAGCACCAGCGCATCTCGCCATCGGAACGAAAGACACGGAACTCCGTCTGGAACGCCTGCCCGTTGCTGCCCTTGAAATCAGCCATTATCTGTCCGAGGCGCGCAAGGTCATCCGGGGCAATCATTGGGCCGACCGTTTCCAACGTTATCTTGAACGTCGCCGGATCGACCCCGAAGATGCTGCATTGGCCCTCGTCCCACATCCAGTCGCCATTGACGAGGTCCCAATCCCAAGACCCCATGTTACCGGCGGCGAGTGCAAGACTGCGGCGTTGCTCACTTTGGATCAGCCGCTGCGCGGTGGATTCCAGCTCTGCCGTGCGCTCACGCACGCGCGACTCGAGTTTCATGTTAAGCGCCTCGAGCTGACGCGTCTTGCGATAAAGCTCGGCGAACACCTTAACCTTGGCGCGCAGCAGCTCCGGCACGACCGGCACCGGCACATAGTCCACGCCGCCCATCTCGTAGCCGCGCAGATAATCAGTCGCGGTGAGATGGATCGCGGAAATAAAGATGATCGCCGTACGCTGGAAGCGCGGATGATCGCGGATCATCGCCGCCAGCTCGAAGCCGTCGAGATCCGGCATGCAGACGTCCATCAGGACGACGGCGACGTCGTTCTTGAGCAGGATTTCCAGCGCCTCGGTCGCCGATTGCGCCTTGATGAGGTTATCGTCCAGCTCGCGCAGTACGACCTCGTAGCTCAACAGCTTGGCCGGTTGATCGTCGACCAGCAGGATATTGACCTTGTCGTTCTGTTCCATGGCCGGTCTCAGCGGTGCAACCACATGCGCAGCACCGTCAACAACTGCTCAGTGTTGACGGGTTTAGCCAAATAGTCCGAAGCCCCCGCCTCGAGGCATTTTTCCCTGTCGCCTTTCATCGCCTTCGCGGTAAGGGCAATGATCGGAAGACGCTGAAACACGCCCTTGTTGCGGATCTGCTCGATCGTCTCGTAGCCATCCATTTCCGGCATCATGATATCCATCAGGACAATCGCGATGTCGGGCTTGGAGTCGATCAGTTCAATGGCCTCGCGGCCGGTCGTCGCCGTTAGAACGCGCATGCCGTGTCGCTCGAGAACGCTGCTCAGCGCAAAGATGTTGCGGGCGTCGTCGTCGACAAGCAGGACAGTTTGTCCAACCAAGTCATCGTCGGAACTATTGAGTCGTTCCAGCATTTTTTGCTTCTCGAGCGGCAACTCGGCGACCACCCGATGCAGAAACAGCGCCGTTTCGTCGAGCAGGCGCTCGGGCGATTCCACCCCCTTGACGACGATGCTGCGCGCCATCGTATGAAGCTGCGCGTCCTCCTCCAGCGTCAACTCGCGCCCGGTGAAGACGACAACCGGCACGTCGGACGGCGGGTCTTCTTTGCGGAGCCGCTCCAGCACCTCGAAACCGGACATATCCGGCAGGCGCAGATCGAGCACCACGCAGTCAAAGCTCCCGGTCCGCAGCGCGTCGAGTGCATCCTGTCCGCTTTCGGCCGCCTCGATCTCGATATCGTCGTGGCCGAGGAGCGCCGCGATGCTCATCCGCTCGGCCGGATTGTCTTCCACCACCAGCAGCCGCTTGCGGCGACGGGTTGAGTATTCCTTGATGCGGGCGAGCGCGGCATCGACACCCTCCATCGTCGTCGGCTTGGTGACGAAGGAAAAGGCGCCGCGCGCGAGCCCGTGCTGGCGGTCCTCGTCCAGCGTGATGATCTGCACGGGGATGTGCCGCGTCAGCGGATTCTGCTTGAGCTGGCTGAGCACGCTCCAGCCCAGCATGTCGGGCAGGAACACGTCGAGCGACACGGCTGTCGGCTGATACTGCTTGGCGAGTTCGAGCGCCTGCGCGCCGGTGTTCGCCACCAGCACCTTGAACCCCTTGTCGCGCGCGAGATCGACCAGCACGCGACCGTAGTGCGGATCGTCTTCCACGATCAGGAGGATCGAATTGCCGGGCTCCAGGTCGTGCCGATCGTCAGCGATCGCCTCGATCGTACGCTCGGGCAGCAGCATGGCAGTGGCCGCCGCCGGCAACGGCGTAAGCGATATATTGCCCGTCGCGCGGGCGGTCAAAGTCGGCCCAGCATACTGCAGGGGCAAATACAGCGTGAAGGTGCTGCCGATGCCGGGGCTGCTGCGCAACTGGATTTCGCCGCCGAGAAGGCTTGCCAGTTCGCGGCTAATGGCGAGGCCGAGGCCCGTGCCTCCGTATTTGCGACTGGTGGATGCGTCCGCCTGCTGGAAGGCTTCGAAAATGAGCTTCTGCTTCTCGGCCGGAATTCCGACACCGGTATCCGACACCTCGAAGGCCACAACGCCCTGCGCCTGGTTGAGCACCGGGTGCGACGGCGCCCAGCCGGCGGCAACGCGCGACACCTTGAGCTGCACGCCGCCGCTCTCGGTGAACTTGAAGGCGTTGGACAGGAGATTCTTGAGCACCTGTTGAAGGCGCTTGGAATCGGTGATGATGCTGCGCCCAAGTTGCGGGTCGAGGCTGACGTTGAAGGCGAGCGGTTTGGAATCGGCCTCGTGCCGGAACGGTCGAGCGACCGCATCCAACAGGTTCGCGAAAAGGATGTCCTCCGCCTCGACCGTTACCGTGCCCGATTCGATCTTCGACAGATCGAGGATGTCGCTGATGAGGTTGAGGAGGTCGGTGCCGGCGCCATGGATGGTGCGCGCGAACTCGACCTGCTTGGCCGAGAGATTTCCTTCCGGATTATCGCCAAGCTGCTGACCGAGGATGAGGATCGAGTTGAGCGGCGTGCGCAACTCGTGCGACATGTTGGCGAGGAATTCCGACTTGTATTTCGAGGTCAACGCCAGCTCGGCGGCCTTTTCCTCCAGCGCGCGGCGGGCCTGCTCGATTTCCTGGTTCTTGCGCTCCACTTCGACGTTGCGTTCCGCCAGCTGCTGCGCCTTCTGCTCCAACTGTTCGTTCGTCTGCTGCAGCTCGCGTTGCTGCGCCTGCAGTTCGCCGGCCAGTTGCTGCGACTGCTTGAGGAAGCCTTCGGTCTGCATCGTCGCTTCGATGGAGTTGAGCACGATGCCGATGCTGGCGGTGAGCTGTTCGAGGAACGTGATCTGCAACGGCGTGAAGGCATCGATCGAGGCGAGCTCGATGACGGCCTTGACCTGGCTTTCGAACAGCACCGGCAGCACCACGATGTTGCGCGGCGCCGCCTTGAACAGCGCCGACGAGATCGGGACGACCTCGTGCGGAATATCGGTGATCAGGAGCCGGCGCTTGTCCGCGGCGCACTGCCCGACGAGTCCTTCGCCCAACGCGATCCGGCGCGAATGCCCGTTCATTTCGTCGTCGGCGTAGGAGGACAGAAGCTGGAGGCGGGGAACGTTCTCGTTCTCCATCTGATAGATGACGCTCTGCTGCGCATTGACCAGCGGCGTCAGTTCGCTCAGCAGCAGCCGACCCACCGTGCCCAGATCGCGCTGGCCTTGCAGCATGTTGGTGAACTTGGCGAGGTTCGTCTTCAGCCAGTCCTGCTCGGTGTTGCGATCGGTGGTGAGGCGCAGGTTGCCGATCATGGTGTTGATGTTGTCTTTGAGTTCGGCCACCTCGCCGCGCGCACCCACCTGAATCGACCGGGTCAGGTCGCCCTTGGTCACAGCGGTCGCCACCTCGGCAATGGCACGCACCTGCGTAGTCAGGTTCGCCGCGAGCAGGTTCACATTGCCCGTCAAATCTTTCCAGGTGCCGGCGGCGCCCGGCACATTGGCCTGGCCGCCGAGGCGGCCTTCGACGCCCACTTCGCGCGCCACGGTGGTGACCTGGTCGGCGAAGGTCGCCAGCGTGTCGGTCATGTTGTTGATGGTCTCGGCGAGCGCCGCCACCTCGCCCTTCGACTTCACGGTGAGGTTCTGCTTGAGGTCGCCGTCGGCGACCGCCGTCACCACCTTGACGATGCCGCGCACCTGCTCGGTGAGGTTCGCCGCCATCACATTCACGGTGTCGGTGAGGTCCTTCCAGGTACCGGCGACGCCGGGGACTTCAGCCTGCCCGCCGAGCCGGCCTTCCGTTCCCACTTCGCGCGCGACACGCGTCACCTCCGAGGCGAAGGCGTTAAGCTGATCGACCATGGTGTTGATGGTGTTTTTCAGCTCGAGGATTTCGCCCTTCACGTCCACCGTGATCTTGCGCGAAAGGTCGCCGCGCGCCACGGCCGTGGTCACCTCGGCGATGTTGCGCACCTGCGTGGTGAGGTTCGCCGCCAGCAAGTTGACGTTGTCGGTCAAGTCTTTCCAGGTACCGCCGACGCCGGGCACAACCGCCTGACCGCCGAGACGTCCTTCGGTGCCGACCTCGCGCGCGACGCGCGTCACTTCCGCCGCGAACGAGCGCAGCTGCTCGACCATGGTGTTGAGCGTTTCCTTCAGCAGCAGGATTTCGCCGCGCACGTCCACCGTGATCTTCTTCGACAGGTCGCCGCTGGCGATGGCGGTCGCGACCTCTGCGATGTTGCGTACCTGCGCGGTCAAGTTCGAGGCCATGAAGTTGACGTTGTCGGTCAAGTCCTTCCAGGTGCCCGCGACTTCCGGCACCTGCGCCTGACCGCCGAGCTTGCCTTCGGTGCCGACCTCGCGCGCCACACGCGTCACTTCCGAGGCGAAGGAGTTGAGCTGGTCCACCATGGTGTTGATGGTGTTCTTCAGCTCGAGGATTTCGCCGCGGACGTCGACCGTGATCTTCCGCGAAAGGTCGCCGCGCGCCACGGCAGTCGTCACCTGCGCGATGTTGCGGACCTGGTCGGTCAGGTTACCGGCCATCGAGTTCACGCTGTCGGTCAGATCCTTCCAGGTGCCGGCGACGCCGGGCACGTTGGCCTGGCCGCCCAGCCTGCCTTCGGTGCCGACTTCGCGCGCCACACGCGTCACCTCGCCGGCGAAGCGGTTGAGCTGGTCGACCATCGTGTTGAGCGTTTCCTTCAACTGAAGGATTTCGCCGCGCACGTCCACCGTGATCTTGCGTGAGAGGTCGCCGCCGGCGATCGCCGTGGCCACTTCGGCGATGTTGCGCACTTGGCCGGTGAGGTTGCCGGCCATCGAGTTCACGCTGTCCGTCAGGTCCTTCCAGGTGCCGGCGACGCCCGGCACCACGGCCTGGCCACCGAGCTTGCCTTCGGTACCGACTTCGCGCGCCACGCGCGTGACTTCCGAGGCAAAGGCATTGAGCTGGTCCACCATGGTGTTCAGCGTTTCCTTCAAGCGCAGGATTTCGCCGCTCACGTTCACGGTGATCTTCTTCGACAGGTCGCCTTGCGCGACAGCGGTCGCGACCTCGGCGATGTTGCGCACCTGGCCCGTCAGGTTTGAGGCCATCGAGTTCACGCTGTCGGTCAAATCCTTCCAGGTGCCGGCGACGCCGCGTACCAACGCCTGGCCGCCGAGCTTTCCTTCAGTGCCGACCTCGCGCGCGACGCGCGTTACCTCGCCGGCGAAGGCGTTGAGCTGGTCCACCATGGTGTTAATGGTGTCCTTCAGCTCGAGGATCTCGCCGCGCACGTCCACGGTGATCTTCTTCGACAAGTCGCCGCCAGCCACCGCCGTGGTCACCTCGGCGATGTTGCGGACCTGCGCCGTCAGGTTCGACGCCATCGAGTTGACGCTGTCGGTCAAGTCCTTCCAGGTGCCGGCGACACCGAGCACGTTCGCCTGCCCGCCGAGACGCCCTTCCGTGCCGACCTCGCGCGCCACGCGTGTCACTTCGCCGGCGAAGGCATTGAGCTGGTCCACCATCGTGTTGATGGTTTCCTTCAATTGAAGGATTTCGCCGCTGACGTTCACTGTGATCTTCTTCGACAGGTCGCCGCCGGCGATGGCCGTCGCGACCTCGGCGATGTTGCGCACCTGCGCGGTGAGGTTCGACGCCATAAAGTTGACGTTGTCGGTCAAGTCAGCCCATGTGCCGGCGACGCCAGGCACCTGCGCCTGACCGCCGAGCTTGCCTTCGGTGCCGACTTCGCGCGCGACGCGGGTGACTTCCGATGCGAACGAATTGAGCTGGTCCACCATCGTGTTGATGGTGTCCTTCAGCTCGAGGATTTCGCCGCGCACGTCCACGGTGATCTTGCGCGACAGGTCGCCGCGCGCCACGGCCGTCGTCACCTGCGCGATGTTACGGACCTGATCGGTTAGGTTGCCGCACATGGCGTTCACCGAGTCGGTCAAATCCTTCCACGTGCCGGCGACGCCCGGAACGATGGCCTGGCCGCCGAGCTTGCCGTCGGTACCAACCTCGCGCGCGACGCGCGTCACTTCCGACGCGAACGAGCGAAGCTGGTCGACCATCGTGTTGATGGCTTCCTTGAGCTGGAGGATTTCGCCGCGCACGTCGACGGTGATCTTCTTCGACAGGTCGCCGTTGGCGACCGCGATCGTCACCTCCGCGATGTTGCGGACCTGCGCGGTGAGATTCGAGGCCATGGAGTTGACGCTTTCCGTCAAGTCCTTCCACACGCCGGTCACCTCGCGCACCTGCGCCTGGCCGCCGAGTTTGCCCTCGGTGCCGACCTCGCGCGCCACGCGCGTCACCTCCGAGGTGAATACGTTGAGCTGCTTGATCATCGTGTTCACGATGTTCGCCGACTCGAGGAATTCGCCCTTGAGCGGACGGCCGTCGACTTCAGTGCGCACCGTCTTGAGCAGGTCGCCTTGGGCGACCGCCGCGACCGCGCGGGTCACCTCCTTGGTCGGCCACAACAAGTCTTCGATCAACGTGTTGACCGACGTTTCCATGTCGCTCCAGGAGCCGCTGGAGAGCCCAAGCTTGACGCGATGGCGCGTCTTACCCTCACGTCCAACCACCTCGCCGGCGCGCTCGAGCTCCTTCGACATGCGCTCATTGGCGGCGACGATCTCGTTGAAGGTGTCGGCGATCTTTCCGGCGATGCCCTCGTGGTCTCCGGACATCCGGACGGAAAAGTCGCCCGCGCGCATGGCCTGCAGCGCGTAGAGGAACTCGTGCAGCTCGGACGGCTCCTTGCCATTCGTTTTGGGTGCTTTGCTTGGCTCCTCTGCGAGTGCTCCCGCGACCACCGGCGCAGGCGCCTTGCGCCTCGTGCTGCCGGTTTCACCCTGACGTGCCATAGTCTCTGCGTCTCCCATATGCCGGCCGGACGGCTGGCCAAATGGCAGCACAGGTGAGAGACGACCGGTCACTCAAACAGCGGGCGAAACAACAGAGGCGCGGCGGGAAATGCCCGAAAATCCGGCAACCTATTGTTGTGTATAGCCTTTCGCTGGTCTAAGCGCCAAGTCCCCCCGGATACAGCACTGCCGATAGCCCTAATTCGGTACGGCGAGA
>DATDMA010000332.1:0-13503 GCA_036519015.1 Pseudolabrys sp.
GCTTTGAGAGCGTCATCGATGACGGTGCGAAGTATGTCGCCGCCACCGACCGGCGCTTCGACGTCATCATCGTCGACTCGACCGATCCGCAGGGGCCCGGCGCCGTGCTCTTCACCAAGGCGTTCTATGCCAACTGTAAGCGCTGCCTGACCAGAGGCGGCGTGCTCGTGACACAGAACGGCGTGCCGTTCCTCCAGGCGACTGAGCTCAAGACGAGTCTGCGTCACTTCCGGGCGCTGTTTGCGGACAGCGCCTGCTACACGGCGGCGATCCCGACCTATGTCGGGGGGCTCATGGCCATGGGCTTTGCCACCGACGACAAGACGTTGCGGCAAACCCCGGCCAAAATCGTCGCCGCCCGCTATGCCAAGGCCGGGCGCTTCTCGACGCGCTACTGGACGCCCGAATTGCACGGGGGCGCCTTTGCGCTGCCGCGCTTCATCGCCGATCTGGTGGCGGCCCCGAAAACCAAGCCGAGCAGGCCGCGCCGCGTGCGTTAACCCGGCGCTAACCACGGTCCCCGGCCGGTTCCATTTTGCTGATTTGTTGGACACGCGGTTCCGCGATTTAAGGCGGCCTTTACGCGCCCATGTCTGACTACCCAGACACCAGGAAGGGTGGACGACCCCGGGCACCAGGATGGGCAGCACTGTGCGCGCGTTCTCGCGCCGGAATCTTATTGCGATTGCCGCCGGCGCGTTGCTTGCCGGCGTTCCCCTGATCGCCTTTGATTTTTGGCTCGGCAGCATGATCAATCGGCAAGGCCAGGAGGAGGTCGAGACCTCCGCCCGGCGGGCGATCGGTCTTGCCGAGGCGCGCGTCACGCAGGTGGTCGATGCGCTCGACCGGCTGGCGGGACAGGGCGTCAATTCCTGCGCCCCCGAGCATGTGATGGCGATGCGCCGCGCCGCCTTCGACAGTGCGCCGATCCAGGAGGTCGCCGTCATCGGTCCGGACGGGCAGACGCTCTGCACGCATCTCGACCTTCCGCTCGGGCAGCGCAAACTGCTTGCGTCCGAGGAACTGACCGGCGCGGCCGGCTATTCGCTCGACATCTTGTCGCTCGAGAACGACCTTCGCATGGTGCGGGTCCGCCGGACCGCCGGTGCGGGCGCCAACGGCCTCGCCGCGCTCGTACCGACCGATCTGTTCCTGCCGCAAGTGTCGATGCAGGGCGGCCCCTTCACCGCCTTCGCGCAAATCAAGACGCGCGGGGGTGCGATCATCGACATGGCGGGCGAACGCCAGGGCACCGAGGCCGCCGAGAGTGCCTTCAACGCCAAAATGAGATCCGACAAATTCGGCTTTGAGGTCCAGATCGCGATGTCTCGGGGGATCGTCGCCGAACAGGCCAATTTCAGGCGGCTCGGCAGCTACGCCGCCGGCGGCATCATCATCCTGCTGATAGGCTTCGCCTTCCTGATGCCGCGGCACGCACCCAACGATCCGGTCGGCGAGCTCAAGCGCGCGCTCCAGGACGGCGAGCTCGTGCCCTATTACCAGCCGATCGTCGATATCCGCTCCGGCCAATTGCAAGGGGCCGAGGTGCTTGTGCGCTGGCGCAAGCCGGACGGCACCTTGGTGCTGCCCGGCGCCTTCATCCCGCTCGCGGAATCGAGCGGGCTCATCCGGGAGATGACGCGCGATCTGATGAAAAGGGTTTGCGTCGAGGCGGGCAACGCACTCAGCCGCCGTCCGGCTCTGAAGGTGTCTTTCAATTTCGCCGGCAAACTGTTCAGCGACGAGACCATCGTCAAGGATGTTCGCGGCATCTTCGCCAACGCGCCGATCAAGCTCTCGCAGGTCGTGCTGGAAGTGACCGAGCGCGATCCGATCGAGAATTTCGCCGAGACGCGCCAGATCATGGCGGCCCTTCAGCGACTTGGCGTCCGCATCGCCATCGACGACGTCGGCACCGGCCACAGCGGCCTGTCCTACATGCTCAAGCTCGGCGTCGACATCATCAAGATCGACAAGATGTTCGTCGATGCCATCGGCACCGACCGCAACTCCAAGACGATCGTCGAGACGCTGGTCGATCTCGCGCACAACATGCGCATGGATGTGGTGGCGGAGGGCGTGGAGACGTTCGAGCAGGTGGTGCACCTGCGCGAACTCGGGATCCGCTCGGCACAGGGCTACGTCTTCGCGCCGCCGCTGCCCGGCAGCGCTTTCCTGCAACTGGTCGAGGCGATCGATCCGCTCCCGGCCGCTGAGCCCGCCGTGGCGCCCGACCGCGCCGCGTAGCAAGGCCGGCCCCGGCGGCTTGCAAAAAACGCCGCGCACAAAAAAGGGCGGCCCTAGCGGCCGCCCAGGTCTAACGCCACGCGGGAGGAACCTCGGAACGGGTCGGCTCGTGCAACACCGCCGGCCCACGTGATTGAATTTCAATGTGCAGTGCGCCACTTGGGCGTTGAGTCGTCAATCGGAATTTATCGGTTTTGTGACGATCTGCGCCGGCCGTGACTTTATCGCCGCAGTGTACACGGTCCCGGTACAACCGTGTGCCGGTCAGGCGGGAGCGAGTTCTCGTTCGATCGCCGCCACGATCTGCGGATCGGTCGGTCCCATGGCCGAGGTGAAGCCGGCGCGCAGTTGGCCATCGTGGGCGATCAGATACTTATGGAAATTCCAGCGCGGCGCTTCGAGCGGGCGCTCCAGCGCGGCCCATTTGTAGAAGGGGTGGGCGTCCGACCCCTTGACCGCGACCTTCGTGGTGAGCGGAAAGGTGACGTGATACTCCTCATGTGCCGTCTTGCCGATGTCTTCGGTGCCGCCCGGCTCCTGGTTGCCGAAATCGTTGGACGGCACGCCGAGCACGAAGAGGCCCTTGCTGCGATAGCGCGTCCATAAGGCCTGCAAGCCGGCATATTGTGGCGTGTAACCGCACAGCGACGCGGTATTGACCACCAGCATCGGATGTCCGGCATAAGACGAGAGCAGGATCTCGCCGCCGTCGAGCCCGGAAAAGGTAAAGGCATAAGCGGTGACGCGGCTCATGCTGGCGGCCTGGCTTGAGCGCGCGACGGCGCCCGCCACGGTGGCGGCCGCAAGGCTCAGGAGATGGCGGCGATCGATCATGCAACGCATCATAGCGCGGCGCGCACGCAACGCTTGCGCAAAATTGCGTGACGGCATTGGCATGTCGCTTGCTATTCCAGCTTGGCCAAGCGTAGCGGCGAGGCCGTACGGCTAAGGCGCGTCGCGGCCTAACGCGCGCGGCGCCGGTTGTCGGGCGATTGATTGGCCGGCCGCAGCGATATGCCTTCGCGTTGTGCTTTGCCGCGAATGGAAATCGCTGTGCGGCCAAGCTTCAGTCCGATCACCCGCGTCGGCGTGTTTTGTTTGGCGAGTTGGCGTAGCGCGCGCACGTCGCTCGTGCTCCAGCGATTGTAGTTGTTGCGGGTGTAGCGTGGGTGCTCCTTGCGCCGACCTTTGCGGCTGATCGGCGAGCGGGGCCGTTTCGAACCGGCGCGTCCTCGCGCTCTTCTCGTCGCCATGACATTCCCTCCGGCAAATTGTGTATGCCGTCGAACAATGCATGGCACGAAACGATTGTTCCGCGCGGTTGGGCTCGGTTGTGGGGATTGTGTGTCAACGGGTTTGTGTCAAGAGCCGGCCAGCGCTTCGTACGCCGCTTCAACTGGCTGTGGGCGAGGGCGCGTGCGCCTGGCCGGCTCCTGATCTCTTGTTCGTCTGACTCGTCACGCCGCACGGCGACGTTTCGACGTCAGGCGACGGCGGCGAAGCGCACCGTCGTCTCGAAGGCATAGTCGCAAGCTTCACAGCGCCAGAGATGTCGCATGCGTCCGTCTTCAAGTCGTTCGGACCACTCCGGCACGCAGATGCCTTCGCCACATTGTCCGCATTCTACCAAGGGGCGTGCGCGCGAGCGCGGATTCCGCGCGCGGCCGAGAATCAATTCCATAGACTCCTCCCAAGCATATTTTCTGCATGATCTTCTCCGAAGACCCCTCGGCTTCGGGAGTCATGCTTTCTTCCACCGCGACTCCACCCCTTTAGATGTGTTGCTAACATCGTACCCGGCATGTCGGAGCAATGAAGCAGCAGGGCTGACGTAACTTGCTTGAAGTTGATGAAAGCCGTGCGACGGCGCGCGCGAACGCAAGTCTGCGTGGGCGTGCGGATTTTTCGATGGAACCCGATGCGAAGACCAGCCGTTAGCTGTGATTGACGCGAGGGAAAGCCGATGCGTATCGCACTAGCCGCAGCCTGTTTGCTCTGCTCCGCGGGGCTTTCCATGGCGCAAACACAGCCGCCGAACAATCCGTCCAACCCATCCCAGCAGAGCACCGGGACCACGCCGCCCGAAGGGAGAGGGCAATTGCAGCCGCAAGGCTGGACCGGGCCGCTCGAAACCACCACCGGCGGCGCGCCTGCCGAGAGTCCGCAAGGTCAGAGCCCGCCCGGTATGCAGGCCGCGCCGCAAGGGTCCTCCAAGACGGTGACCGAGCCGGACAAAAAATAAGCTCCAGCTCGAGACGCGAAACGTCCGACCAGCCATGCAGCGCAGCAGCCTTGCCGGAGGCGTCCTTGGCATCAGATGATGCGGGGCTGCCCAGGCACGCAATTGGCGCGGAAATCGGACTGCTGAAAAATTGAACGACAACGGCGATACGATCAGGGCGATACAGAGGCGCCGCATGGCCCAGACCGTCGAGAAGCCAAGCACTCAGACGAAGACCAAGACGGAGCGGCCGAAGCTCTACAAGGTCATCCTGCTCAACGATGACTTCACGCCGCGCGAATTTGTCGTGCAGGTGCTCAAGGTTGTGTTTCGCATGAATGAGTCGACGGCCCATCGCGTGATGCTGACCGCGCATCAGAAGGGCGCCTGCGTCATCGCCGTCTACACGCGCGACGTGGCCGAGACCAAGGCGAAGGAAGCGACCGAGCTCGGCAAGAGCAAGGGCTATCCACTGTACTTTACTACCGAGCCGGAAGAGTAGGACGGCCGACATATTGAATGACTTGAATTGCCGTATGGCCCGTTAGGATCATACAGCGCGCAAAATTGACACGTTGCTTCTCCGGTTTTCGGCAGATGTGATTGGACCCCGATAAATCACGGTGGTACGTTTTCGTTCGAGGGGATAAGGGGGGAATTTATCATGCCGTCGGCTACGGGTCCCGCTCAACTTGCGCAGATCGCGCCGGTCATCTGCCCTCAATGCGGTGGTAAGGCCTATCTCGCGCGCCGCACGCCCGATGCTTTCAAGCGCGACGGCAAGACTGAGCACTGGACTTACGAGTGCTTCGACTGCGAACACAAAATCGAAAAGACTGTCGAAATTTGAATCGAATGAAGTCGCGCCGCGCGCGCTACTGTCCGCAATTCCACATCATCCCGATCGGCGTGTAAGTCCAGCACGGACCGAAGCCGCCGCCGTTCCAGCGCCCGTGAAAGAAGCGGGGCTGCTCGAGCGGGTTATCCATCCAGTCGCCAAAGACCATGATCTGCGGGCGATAGCGATTGCGCTCGGCGCGTTCGCGCGCGATCACCTCCGGTGGCCGATAGCCAGGCAGAAAGCCGTAGCCATGCCAATGGCGGACCGTGAGGTGGGGCCGCTTGTGCTTGACCTGACGATGCGCAGGCTCGGTGCTCGTCGCCTGCGCCAGGCCTTGAGCGAAAAGCAGAGAGGCCGCCAGGGCGGCGGCCGAAACAAGACGCAGCATTGAAGCCTTCCAAATAAACCGCATTCCGCCCGCCGCGCGCATTGGCGCTCCGCTTCGTGGTGAAACTGAGACGCGCGTGACATTCGGCGGGGACTCACCCGCGCCCGCCGACTCCCGATAGACTAGGAGAGTACGACAGGAGACGCCATCATGATCGGCAAATGTGCGCACGCGGGCGCGGTGCACGATGTGACGCCCAGCGCGCGCGGCTGCGAGGAATGTTTGAAGACCGGCAGCCCGTGGGTGCACCTGCGCCTGTGCCGCACCTGCGGCCATGTCGGCTGTTGCGACGAATCCCCCAACCGCCACGCCAGCAAGCATTTCGCGGCGACCGCGCACCCGATCATCGAGGGCTATGACCCGCCGGAAGGCTGGGGCTGGTGCTATGTGGACGACAGGTTCGTACGTCTCGACCACAAGACCAAGCAGGTGGGCCCGATCAAGCGGTGGGTGTGAGTGGCGCGATTGCCTCGGTGGACTCGGCACGTGCCGCGCCTTTCTGAACGGCCGCCCATCGCAGGAAGTTGTACGGCGGCCTTCTCTGCAGCGCTTGATCAACGTATTTACCTATGTCAGATGTAGGACATAGGGGGGCGGTTATTATTGAATCTGAGGCGCGCTCGTTAGCGCCATCAGAATGCCGGCACGTCGTTTCTGGCGTATCGCGGCAAACCTCTGGAAATTGGAATTGAGTGTGACCTGACGGTGTTCTGGCCGCGTCTGGGCCTTTGCCCGTCCATGTAAGGAGCCTTGCCAGTTGAGCGCCCTTGCACACAGCCACCGTAGCAATCGCCTGCTGGCGGCACTCGCGTCGGACATCCGCGGCGCGCTGGAACGCGACATGCACGAAGCCATGCTCGCGCAAGGAACGGTCCTGTTCGAGCCGGGTGCTCCCATCGAGCGCATCTATTTTCCGCAGACCGGCATGATTTCCCTACTCGTGGTGACCCGCGATGGAACGATGCTCGAGACCTCCACGATCGGGCGTGAAGGCGCCGTCGGCCTGCATCGCGGCCTGGGCGATCGCCGGTCTTTTACGCGCGCAACGGTGCAGATCGCGGGAACATTCTCGGTCATCGACGCTACGCGCTTTCATCAGGCCGCGCTCCGTCACGGTCCGGTCCGCGATCTCATCGCCGAGTACACGGAGCGGCTCTGGATCGAGGCGCAGCAGACCGCGGCCTGCAATGCCATCCACGACGCTTCCTCGCGGCTGTGCCGCCGGCTGCTGCAAAGCGCCGACCGGATCGAATCCGATCACCTGCCGCTGACGCAGGAGTTCCTGTCGTACATGCTGGGAGTCCGGCGCACCACGCTGACGCTGCTGGCCCGGGCGCTTCAGCAGAGGCGCGCCATCGAGTACACCCGCGGCAAGATCAGAATCGTGGACCGGGTGCTGCTCGAAGCCTCCGCATGCGAATGTTATCAGGTCATCCATCGGGAAGAGCGTGCGTGGCGAACCGGCGCCAAGGCCTGAGCGCGGCGACATCGGACCTCGGCTGTCTTTGAAAGACCCGGCGCCTCAGCAGGCATTGCGGAGGGATGCCTGCATGTCGGGCGGGACATGCGTGAACTTGTCCCCGACCGACGCAAACGGGAGCTCGAACCGCAACCCCCGCCGGGCATCGCAGACCTGAAGCCGCCATGCGCGCGTGCGCTTTTTATTGTTCTGCATGAGCTCGCGCGCGACCGCCGTCGCGTGTTCAAGCGCGGCCGCCTCGTCCGGCAACTCCGTGCCTTCCGGATCGCGGATGACGCTCGAGCTCTGCTTGAGATTGAAATAGTAAAGTGGCATCGCCGCTGGCCTCAATCCATGCGTCGTCCCGATGCCATGCTTAGCAAATGGACGGTATCCGGCTATACCACCGAAAGTAGGGGTATGCTGAGCATATATTTACTACCTTTCGGTCCCGTCATCTGCTTTCGCGGCGCTGCTGAGGAGCCCTCCGCAGGAGCGTATCGGGCCGCCCATCCTCGAGACGGGCGCTACGCGCCCTTCTCAGGCGGGGAGGTGGTCGGGCAAGGTCAAGGCAGCGGCGCGTCCTGCACCGACAGAGTCTTCATATGGGGATGGTGGACGTGAAGATCGTAGACCGGCACAGCGGCCTGGATTGAGCCGTTCGTCGCGTCCGTTGCGGCGGCCGAGTGCCCCGGCGCCACCAGGCCCTTGACGATGAATCCGGCCAGAACCAGTGTGGCGGCGGTGACGATGATCGTTGCTCTGCGCATGTGAGCCTCCTGTTCGGGTGTGGGCGGACAGTGGCGCAGGTCGCGTGCAGCGCGTGTGAGGAAGCGCACACGTCGACAATAAATAGTCCAGGCGATCATCCGGGCGACGCCCGCCGGTGGGCTCGGCGCGTTCCGCGTCCTAACCCATCCGACGGTTGCCCTGAACCGGTGTGCTCAAGGCTCCGGCACATCCTGCACCGGCAGGGTCTTCATATACGGATGCTGGACATGAAGCTCATGCACCGGCACGGCGGTCTGCGGTGCATTGCTCCAGACGTCCGTGCCGGCGGATGTCTGCTCCAGCGCGAAAAGGATCTTGATCATCAGCGCGGACAGAACGAGTGCAGTGGCGACGAGAGCGACCATTGTGCTGCTGGGCATGCGAGCCTCCTGTTCGGGTGTGTGCCCGGACAGTGGCTCCATTCGTGCGCAGCGCATGTGAGCAGGTTCACACTCGGCGGAGAGATTTTTGGAGGGTCAGGCGGAGATCGTAGCCCGCACGAGCAAAGCGAGATGCCTCTCCGCTCCTACGCGCTCTGTTCGGCGAGACGCAGCAGCGCTTGCGTGCGATCCCGCACATTGGCGTTGAGCGCCGGCGCGATGCGCGCGCTCCAGAGCAGGAAGCGGATGCTCTGCGCGATGCCGACAGGATTGAGTCTGCTGGTCACGGTCACATCGGTGAGGCCGCCATCTTGCGCGATGCGATAGTCGGTGCGCGCCTTGTAGTGCTCATCGTCGATGGCTAGCACGAGGTGATGCGGCGGCTCCGCCGCGACGACGCGGTAATCCAGGTCGGCGCCCCCGCTGTCCTGCAGAGCACGGGATCGGATGATGCTGCCGGCGGCGAGCTTGCCCGGCGGCTCCAACGTCGCCGCGGCTACGGTGGGAAACACCTCGGGCCAGCGGCCGACGCTTTCCAGCGCGCGCCACACCGCCTCAGGCGGCGCCGCGGTCGAGAAGGTTTGGGTGATGGTAAGGGGGAAGGCCATGCGGCAGGAAATAGCGGGCCGTGCCGCCGGAGATCAAGAGCCGTTGCACCCATGCCCGTCAGAGCCCGGCAACCGGGCCCGGCCTTTGGCCGGCCCGGGTGTAAACTTGTCCCGGCCATTTGACGTTTGCGGAGGCGCTTCGGGCTCGATGGCGCGCCCTTACGGCTTCGGCGCGTAGCGCGTCGAGACGCTGCACTTGGTCACTTTGATGATGTCGTCGGCGCGCCGCTCGGGCGGGGTCGTGATGGCCAGATTCTCCGGCCATGCCGTCACCTTGCGAAGTTGGCCGACCGTCTTGGCGGATACGCCTAGGCCTGGATCGGCCTCGACGCGCGTGCGATCCGGAAAGCCGCCAAGAAGTGTCTGAAGCGAGACGACGCTTTTCACTTTGCAGTGCATAGGGCTCCCTCCCGTCGGGGATCCGACTGGCTCAGGGCAACCGCTTGCGACCTTTCGCGACCGGCGACAGGCCGAAGCGATCCGGCCAGCCTTGCGGGGAGTATAGCGCAGAGTGGGGCGGAGTGTAGGTAGGGGGGCGCTTTCGAACGGGTGCTGAATTCAATCCAGCGTCACGCCGCTCGCCTTGATGACGACCGCCCATTTGGCGATCTCGCTGTCGAGGAATTTCTGCAGATACTCCTGCGAGCGAAGCTCGGGCGCGACGACCGTGGTGCCCATTTTCTTCAGTGCGTCGGACACGGACGGCGTGTTCATCGTCTCGACGGCGGCCGCGTGCAACTTTTTCACGACAGCGTCGGGCGTCCCCTTCGGCACAAAGAAGGCGCTCCAGAACGGCGCGTCGAAATCCTTCAGCCCCTGCTCGCTGGCGGTCGCGAGGCCCGGAAAAAGCGGAGAGCGGTCCTTGCTCAGCAGTGCGAGGGCGCGCACCGTGTCGCCACCGATTTGCGGCAGCGCGGCGGCAGCAAGCGCGCAGATGGCGTCGACGCGACCCGCGATCAGATCCTGCATCGCCGGCGCGGAGCCACGATAGGGAACGTGCGAGCCATTGATGCCGGCCGCGGCGAACAATTGCGCGCAGGCAAGATGCGAGGCGGAGCCGACGCCGGCCGAGGCGTATTGGAGCTTGCCGGGATTGGCCTTGGCGTAAGCGATAAATTCTTTCACGTTCTTCGCCGGCAGTTCCTTGCGCACCAGAAGAACAATCGGCTGTTCGGCAACGAGCGCGACGGGAACAAAGTCGGCGACCGGATCGTACGGCAGAGTCCTGTAGAGCGCCTTGCTCATCGCGAAAGTGTCGATGCCGCCCAGAACGAACTGGTAGCCGTCGGGCGTGGACCTCGCCGCACGGGCGGTGCCGATTGTGCCGCCGGCGCCGCCAAAGTTTTCGATCACGATCGTCCGGCCGAGAACTTCGCCCAACCGGGCGCCGAGAATGCGTCCAACCGAGTCGGAGGCGCTGCCGGCGGCGAACGGCACGATCATCGAAACCGGCCGCTCCGGCCAGTTTTGCGCCGACGCGGCGGCTGCGGTGAGCGCGGCAAGAGCGAGCGAACAGACGAGGCGGCGTGCGATCATGAGAACGTCCCATCAAAAAAGTTCGAACAGAAGAATCAGCATTGCACTTGGGCGCCGCGTGCGTCTGCTTCGACCTTCTTGTGGCGGGCTATATGGGAGGCGCCCCGAAGCGTCAATTGGGGTGGTGCTCGAATTTGCGGCGGAGATGGCGGGCAAACTGCCCCACTACCATGCAAGACGTGTAGCCCGCAGAAGCGAAGCGACGGTGCCTTCCTGATCGGGATTGCGCTTCGCTCATACGAGCTACGATTCTCGTCATGGCCGCGACAAGCGCGGGCATGACGGAAAAAGTGCGGAGCGTAAGTGCGAAGCGAATTGCGCTGGACGATTTCAACGATCGGCGGATTACGCTGCGCTAATCCGTCCTACGGGCTGGCAGCGATCCGGCCAGCCTTGGCGCCATTGCAGCGCGCACTGGGGCGGCGCGCTGTCGCGATGTCTCGGCCTGGGCGATGAGCGTCGATAGAGCCAGTATGGCGTAGCTGACGAGGAATAGGATTTCGCTGAACATGTGTGCCTCCTGCCGATCTGTTGAGCCGATAATGGCGCCGGCCGCGGGCAGGGGTTGTGAAGGGCGTCACACAGAGGCGATGAAGTTTCCGCGGACGCACGTGGCGACGCACTTGCCGGCGATGAAACTCTCGTGCAACCCATTTCAAGCATCCGGCGAAGCCGGGTAAGGTGACGATCCCGCATCCGCGCCGCGACTTGCATCCGAAGACGGTGAAATCCATCTATCGTCAGGCTGGATTGAAGGACCCGAGATAACGATGGCCGCCTACATCGCCCTGGTGCACAAAGACGAAGGCACGAGTTATGGCGTGAGTTTTCCGGATGTGCCCGGCTGCATTTCGGCGGGCGATACGTTCGAGGAGGCGGTGGCGAACGCGGCTGAAGCGCTCGCCGGCCATTTCGCCGCGATGCGTGCGGATGGCGAGACGATCCCTGCGCCGCGGAGTTTCGAAGAGCTTAAGCGCGATCCCGAGTTCGCCGAGGACAGCACGGACGCCATCGTGACGATGGTGACGCCCCGCGCGACGATGGCTGCCGCGGAGTAGGGCCGGGCCGGAATTATAGCCGCATGCGCGAGATCTCGGATTTACCCGAGATCGGAATAGAGAGTGTGCAAATCGGCCAAGGCCGACTTGCGGTGACGCCGCGCTTCGCGCGGCTCCTCAAGATGAGGCGGAGAGGGAATGGCAGCGCGAAGCACGTAGGGCGCATAGCGAAGCGTGCCGCGCCAAACGATTTCAACAATTGACGGATGACGCTGCGCTCGGGCTACAGGATTTCCCGCGTCGGGTGCTGGCTTTGCGAACCGCCCGCTACTTCTTCTTCGCGGCCTTGGCCTTTGGCTTGGGCTCCGGCGGCGGGGCTGCCGCGTCGGCGGCTTCCTTGGCCATGCGCAAGGCCTTCAGCCGCGCGGTCTTGTCACGCGTGGCGGTCAGGCTCGCTTCGTATTCGGCCATGGCCTTGGTCGCGTCGCGCGCTTGAATTTCCTTGCGCTTGAAGCTTGCCTCGGCCTTGTCCTGCATGTCCTTGTTCGGCGGTTTCGACAAGTAAGCTCCTGCTGTAGGCGGCTGTCGCTACTTCTTCTCGATCGAGATGCCTTTTTCGCCGAGATTGATCTGCATGCCTTTCGGCTCTTTGCGATCCTGATAGAGATTATAACCGAGCACGGCGACGACCACGACCAGCGCGCCGACGATAAGATAGAGCACGTTGCGGTTGCTCGGCATGCATCCCCCGTCTTCCAACCGTTATGGCCGGGGATGTCCCGGCCACCTCGTGTATATGGGCACGACGGGCGCGACCCTCAACGGGACGCGCGGAACTTTACCACAACGCGCTGATTCGCGCTGATGCCCTGTAGGACCTCCGGCGAGGCAGCATGGCCCCGCCGTCAGCGCCTCACGAACACCCCGTCGTCGACCCGCAGGTATCGCACTTCATGCAGGTGCCGTTGCGCACCAGCGTGAAGTTTCCGCATTCGCCGCAGGCCTCGCCTTCGTAGCCCTTGGCGCGGGCTTCGGCGCGCTTCTCGGTGGCCGCCGCCTTGGCGTGCAGGCGCACGTCCTGCTCGTCGACGCGGTGCTCGAGCTGCTCGGCCGGCGACAGCCTGGCCTCCGGTTCGGCCTTCAAGGCGGTGGCGGCGGTCGCGTGGAGAGCGGTCACTTTGCCACCGCCGCTGCCCGCGGCCGTGGAGGGTGACGAGATGCCTTGCACCACCTGCAGGCGGTCGGTGCGCGAGCGCGTCAGGCCCTTGGAGACGTAGTTGGTCGCCGGCTTGGGCTTGCCTTCCGCCTCGCCCTTGCCGAGGGCGTCGAAGCTCGACTCGCTCGGATCGACATGCGCGAGGTCGAAGCGCTCCATGTAGGAGACGGCGAGCTCGCGGAACACGTAGTCGAGGATCGAGGTGGCGTACTTGATCGAGTCGTTGCCCTGCACCGGGCCTTGCGGCTCGAAGCGGGTGAAGGTGAAGGCGTCGACATATTCCTCGAGCGGCACGCCGTATTGCAGGCCGAGCGACACCGCGATCGCGAAATTGTTGATGATGGAGCGGAGCGCCGCGCCTTCCTTGTGCATGTCGATGAAGATCTCGCCCAGCCGGCCGTCGTCATATTCGCCGGTGCGGAGATAGACCTTGTGGCCGCCGACCACCGCCTTCTGGGTATAGCCCTTGCGGCGGTCGGGCATGCGCTCGCGCTCGCGCAGCACGGTGACGCGCTCGACGATCTTCTCGACGACCTTCTCGGCGAGCGCGGTGGTGCGCGCCGCGTTCGGGCGGTCGAGGAAGGCTTCGACTGCGTCGTCTTCGTCCTCCTCGTCGGCGATGAGTTGCGAATTGAGCGGCTGCGAAAGCTTCGAGCCGTCGCGATAGAGCGCGTTGGCTTTCAGCGCGAGCTTCCAAGACAGCAGATAGGCCGCCTTGCAGTCCTCGACCGTCGCGTCGTTCGGCATGTTGATGGTCTTGGAGATGGCGCCGGAGATGAAGGGCTGCGCCGCCGCCATCATGCGGATGTGGCTTTCCACCGACAGATAGCGTTTTCCC
>DATDMA010000333.1:0-3264 GCA_036519015.1 Pseudolabrys sp.
ACCATCAGCCATACGCTCACCGCGCTCGACGTGCTGGCGCAACGCAAGCTGACAATCGCCGGCATCGTCGTGAGCGAGAGCGAACGCGACACCGTCGAACTCGACGACACTGTCGCCAGCATCGCGCGCTTCACCAATGGCGTGGAGGTGATCGGCCTTCCTCGTTTGCCCGGCGGGCTCCACCAGCATCCGGCCTTCGCGCGCATTGCCGCGTTGCTGTGAAATGACTTTTGTCATTCCAGGGCGGCCGCTGGTATCTCGCAGAAGTAGCAGAATGCAAAGAGTGAGCGCTCGTTACAGAATGGACTTGGCGCGCGATCGGATTAACACTCTGGGTAGGAGGAGATGAGCCTAGATTGTCCCAGCGACATTACAACGGAGGTTCGCCATGCCCGCTACTGATATGAAAGATCATGTTTACAAGATCTTGGAACTCGTAGGATCTTCCGAAAAAAGTATCGAAGATGCCATTCAGAATGCCGTAACCCGCGCGTCAAAGACCCTTCGCGATATGAAATGGTTCGAAGTCGTGGAAACGAGAGGCCAAATCGAAAATGGGTCTGTTCGCCACTACCAAGTCACCTTGCGCGTTGGATTTACACTAGAGGGGTAAATCCCGGCGAAACTCGTGGTCAGCGGTGCAGGCTGATCGCCGTCTCCAGCATGCCTTCGACATTGATGACCGCGTGCATCAGCATGGTCACGATGGCCGAGCCGGTCGCCCAGCGCATCCAGCCGACCAACAGGCCGAATACGAAGACCTGCGAAATGACGAACCAGTCGTATTGCACGTGCATGATGGCGAACAACAACGCCGTGATGACGATCACCGGCCAGGTGTCGTTCGGCGTGCGCAGCCAGCCGGCGAAGAGCCAGCCGCGGAAGAGTGTCTCCTCCCCGATCGGCGTCACGACCACGACAACGAACCACAGCAGCGGCAGCCAGCCGGCCGCGTCCGCTGTGCGGTAGATGTCGGTCTGGAACGGCGTGACGATGTCGCGCCCCATCAGCGCGCTGGTGACGTCGCCGATGACGATATAGGCGATGGCCGCGAGCACGGCGAAGATCGCCTCGCTGCGCTTGGGCCAGACCCAGCCCAGATAGGCCGCGCCGTTGATGCCTCCCCGGCTCGCGAAAGCCCACAGCAGCGCGACCTCGACCGGCGTCGAGGCGGCGATGATCAGCGTCACGGCGACGCCATCGGCGGCAAGATCGGGGAGCCCGCTCAGGCTGACGCCGTACCACGACGTCAGCACCGCCAGCGCGGCGGTCTGGCCAGCCAGCAAGGCGACGACGCCGAGGACGAAGGTGAGGATTCGCCCCCAGGGTGCCGTTGCGGAAGTCGTCATTCTTTCCTCTTGCGTCATTCCGGGGCGCCGCAAAGCAGCGAACCCGGAATCCAGACACAAGCGCTGAATTTGTGTCTGGATTCCGGGTTCCGGCTTTCAGCCGGCCCCGGAATGACGTTTTACGGAATGAGGATCGAGGAACCCGTGGTGTCGCGGCTTTCCAGCTCCTCATGCGCCTTGCGGGCGTCCTTGAGCGCGTATGTCTGGTTGATCGGAATCTTCACCGCGCCGGATCCGACCTTCTCGAACAGGTCCTTGGCGCAGGCGACCAGATCCTCACGCTTGGCCACGTAGTGGTTGAGCGTCGGGCGAGTTGCGAACAGCGAGCCCTTCGTTTGCAGAATGTTGATGTTGAAGGCGTCGATCTGGCCGGACGCACTGCCGAAGCTCGCGAAAGTGCCGAGCGGACGCAGACAGTCGAGCGAGGCCGGGAACGTGGTCTTGCCGATGCCGTCATAGACCACGTCGCAGAGTTTGCCGCTGGTGATCTCCTTCACTTTCGCGACGAAGTCCTCATCGCGATAGAGAATCGTGTGATGGCAGCCGTTCGCTCTGGCGAGCTCGGCCTTTTCCTTGGAGCCGACGGTGCCGATCACCGTGGCGCCGAGATGATTGGCCCATTGGCAGAGGATGAGGCCGACGCCGCCGGCCGCCGCATGCATAAGCACGATCGAGCCCTTGCCGACCTTGAAGGTGCGGTTGACGAGGTACTGCACGGTCATGCCCTTGAGCATCATGCCGGCGGCCTGCTCGTAGCTGATGTTGTCGGGCAGCTTTACCGCGCGGTCGGCGGCAACAATGCGCTCGCCCGCATAGCCGCCGAGCGGCGCCACGACACCGATACGATCGCCCACCTTCACGTCGGTCACACCGGGACCGACCGCGATCACCTCGCCAGCGCTCTCGTTGCCGGCGATGAAGGGCAAGCCCACGGGCGAGGGATAGGCGCCTGCGCGAAAATAAGTATCGATGAAATTGACGCCGGAAGCATGCTGCTTGATCTTGATTTGGCCCTGGCCCGGCGCCGGGATTTCGACGTCCTCGTAAGTCAGGACCTCGGGACCGCCGTTTTTGTGAACGCGCACTGCCGCGACCATGTTTCACCCCTTCAATAGGTTTGGATTGTTAGCCGGACCGAATTCGGCGGCGATCATAGGCAGCGGCGCGCCGAGCGCAAGCCGCGTTCGAGTCAGCCACGGAGTCGTTACCGCGCGCCGGAGACGCGCAAATTGGCGCCGTTGATATAGGAGGCCGCGTCCGAGAGCAGGAACAGGATTGCTTCCGCCACCTCGTCCGGCTGCCCTGCCCGGCCCATCGGCAGCACGGGCGCGAAGCGCTCCAGACGGCCCGGCGGCTGGATTTCGGTATCGATCATGCCGGGCGAGACGGCATTGATCCGCATGCCTTCCTTGGCGACTTCGCGCGACGCGCCGATCACCAATGAATCGATGGCGCCTTTGGCTGCCGCGTACCAGACGCCGTCGTTCGCATTGCCGATCGTCGCAGCCATCGAGGACAACATCACGACCGAGCCGCCCTTGCCGCCGTTCCTGGTCGACATGCGGCGGATACAGGCACGCAGGCAGAGGATGGCGCCGAAGGTGTCGAGATCGAGCACCTCGCGTAGCGTCGCCGCCTCGAGCTCGTCGAGCCGCGAGAACCTGCCGATGATGCCCGACGAGTGCACGAAATGCGTGATCGGACCGAGCTCGCGCGCCACCGTATCGAAGACGCGTTCGATGTCCTCTTCGACTCCCATGTGGCCTTGGATCGCGATGGCCTTGCCGCCGGCGTCTTTCACCGCCGAGACCACGCTCGCAGCAGCATTGGCGTTGGTGTTGTAGTTCACCGCTACGTCGTAGCCGCCCTCGCCGGCGAGGCGCGCCGTGGCCGCGCCGATGCCGCGGCTGCCGCC
>DATDMA010000334.1:0-3214 GCA_036519015.1 Pseudolabrys sp.
GCGCGCGAGCGCGAGAGCCGCGAACGCGGCAAGATCCGTGGCCAGGGCATTTCCTGCTTCCTCGAATGTGTCGGCGGTACGCCGTACGAAGGCGCCTACATCCGTTTCGGCGATGACGGGCGCGTGCGTCTCGTGCTTGCCACGCAATCGGGCGGACAGGGCCACGAGACGTCCTTTCCGCAGGTGGTCGCGCAGAGGCTCGGCATTCCTTACGACAGCATCGAGATCCTCCAAGGCGACAGCCGCGATCATCCGGCGGGCCTCGCGACCATCGGCTCACGCTCGATGATCATGGCCGGCTCGGCGCTCGCCAACACCTGCGATCTCGTCATCGAGAAAGGGCGGCAGGCGGCGGCGCATCTTCTGGAAGCGGCGGCGACCGACATCGAATTCGCGCACGGCGAATTCCGCGTCGCCGGCACCGACCGCGCCATCGGGCTGATGGAGATCGCCAAGCGCGTTCGCACGCTCGACAAGACGCCGGCGGATTGTCCCACCGATCTCGACTCGAGCGGCGACTACACCGCGCCGGACGTGCATTTCCCGAACGGCTGCCACATCTGCGAAATCGAGGTCGATCCACAGACCGGCGTCGTCACGGTCGACCGCTATGTCGCGGTTGACGATGTCGGCACCGTCATCAACCCGCACATCGTGCATGGCCAGGTGCATGGCGGCGTGGCGCAAGGGCTCGGCCAAGTGCTGATGGAGCACTGCCAGTACGACGACAGCGGGCAGTTCGTCACCGCTTCGTTCATGGACTACGCGATGCCGCGCGCGCACAACGTGCCGAGCATCCAGGCGGATTTCCACCCCGTTCCGTCGCCGAAGAATCCGCTCGGTGTCAAAGGCGCGGGCGAATGCGGCGTGACGGGTTCGATTCCGTGCTTGATGAACGCCATCGCCGATGCGCTGCACCGCGCCGGCGCCTCGCCGCTGATCGACATGCCGGTGACACCGGAGAAGATGTGGCGGGCGCTGCAGAAGGGGAAGGCAAGCGCCTGACACGGCCTCGACCCGTCATCCTGAGGTGCGAGGCCGCGAAGCTACCGAGCCTCGAAGGCTGAACGGCCACCGAACAACCGCTTGCTGCCGCGCCTCGGCCGTCCACCCTTCGAGGCTCGCTACGCTCGCACCTCAGGGTGACGGGGCGAAGGTAGCGCATTCGACGCAATAAGTTCCGCCGCGCGCTCGGCGACCATGATCGTCGGCAGATTCGTGTTCGCGCTCGGCACGCTCGGCATGATCGACGCATCGACAACGCGCAGGTTGTCGACGCCATAAACGCGGCAGGTCGCATCGACCACCGCCAGCGGATTATCGCGACGACCGATCGAACAGGTGCTCGTCACGTGACCCATTGGCGCCGCGGCGGACAAGATGTCCTCGTCGGACAGCGCCGAATGATCCCGGCCGTTCGCAAACCAGCGCCCCGGCTTGAGGACACGGCCGAGCGCCCAGCGGCTCAACGGCGCCGGCGCGTTGAGCACCGCCTTGGCCGCACCGGCGAGCATCGCGCCGGCGAAGCCTTCCTTGTTGAACTGATTGAGCGCCATGACCGGAGGAAGCAGGAAGGCATCGTTGTAGGTCGCGGCGACGCCAGGATCCAACAAGAGCGCTTCCGCGAAGCGCGCCGCTTTCACCATGCGGGGCGGATCGCGCGGATCCTGGAGCAAAGAGAACGCGATGTCCGGCGCGACGTTGACGTCCGCGCTGTTGAGCGTGACGCGCCCGCGCGAGAATGGCGCATAGACGGCCGCGCCGATCATGGTGAGATCAGGACCGTAGGAGCGCGGGCTGACGCGCCCGAGTGCGTAGACGATCAGATCCGCTTCGGGGCAGCCTTCAATACCCGAAGACAGGCGCAGTCCCGCGACCGCGAAGCGTCGCAGGTGCCCCTTCAAGCGCGAACGCGGCGGAAGCGTCAGCGCGAAATGCAGATAAGGATGGTTCTGCAAATTGCGGCCCACGCCGGGCCGGTCGATCAATGGCGTGATGCCGAGTTGCTTGAGTTCGTCCGCCGGACCGATCCCTGACCGCAGCAACATCGCCGGTGAGTGGATCGCGCCCGCCGACAAGATGACTTCGCGGGCATCGATGGACTTGATCTCCCCTGCCCGCTCGACCACGGCGCCGCACGCGCGCAATCCTTCGAAGCGGAGGAGATTGACGCGCGTCTCCGCCATGATCGCGAGATTGGGCCTGCGCCGCACCTCGCGTGTGAGATAGGCGCTGGCGCTCGACGACCGCGCCGTCTCGCTCTGGCTCACCGGGACCGGGAAAAAGCCTTCGCCGGGATTCTCGTTGATGTCGGCGATGTTCGGCAGGCCGCGCGCGTTCGCCGCGCGCTCCATCGCGACGGCGAAGGCCGGCCACTCGTCATGCGGCGTGCGGCGGATGGTGTAGGGCGCCCTCTTCGTCTGACTCCGGTCGCGGTCAAGATCGTTCTCGAGGCGACGATAGTATTTCAGCACATCGCTCCAGCCCCAGCCTTCAGCGCCCGCCGCAACCCACGCGTCGAAGTCCGACGGCACGCCACGCAGGGCCCACATGCCCATGATGCTGGAGCCGCCACCCATGATCCGCGCCTGCGGAAACGGATAGGCCGCTCCATCCGGCCTGCGTGTCGCGACGAGATTTGGCCAGAAGTAGCTCGGGTTTAGCGTCGAACTCGGAAAGATGTCTGCGATATCGGCGGGCGTGCCCTCCGGCGGCGTATCCGGCCCGGCTTCGATCAGCAGCACACGCGTCGCCGGATTCTCCGACAGCCGCGACGCCAGCGTGGCGCCTGCGCTTCCACCGCCGACGATCAGGTAATCAGGGTTGTCCATCACCGCACCGCCTTCGGCCACATCGCCGCAATTAAGTCGTCCGCCGGTATCGTGATCCCCAAACACGGCGTTGTGAACGAACCGATAAAGCTGTCCACCGGTTTTCAATGTGGCGGAAAAAATGGGAGGCGGACTATGGCACTGAAAATATTGGTCTTAGCAAGTGCGGTGCTGGTGGGCGGGATGACTCTCGCTTCGGCACAAAGCCTGCCGAACTACGGGCCCAACGCTCCAGCCACGGGCGACAGCTACGGCAAGCCCTACAGCGGCGCGCAACCGCTCCGGACAGGGCCGCGCTACAAGAGCCGTGGGTACAGGTCCTATGCCTACCAGGGGCGCTGGCATCGCCACTATTACCGGCGCTGGTAGGTTGGATAGAGCGC
>DATDMA010000335.1:0-5127 GCA_036519015.1 Pseudolabrys sp.
GTTTTCGACCGTTTCCTTGGTCAACAGCCAGGACAGGTCACCGGCCGTGCGGAAGGTCCACTTCTTGCTGATGCGCACGAGATTGACGCCACGCGTCGCGTACTCCGCCTGGAGCTGCTCGAGCGATTCCTTAACGTTAACTCCCTCCGGCAAAGCCTTGGCCAGCGTCGCCTCGTCGAGCGGCTCGCCAGCCGCGAACAGCAGCGCCTCCAGGAGGCGCAAAGCCTCCGCGCGCGGCACGGGCTCGATGCTCAATTCGCTTGTTGCGTCGCTCATTGCGTCACTCACCGCTTCGCTCATCGGCGCCGGCTCGTCGTTGTGAACGACTTCGAATTTCTGGGCCACGCTCGCCATCAAATGAGTACTCCTTATGCGATGTCTTCAGGCGTTCGCCTTGTGCGCTCGCTTTATGCGGCCGCTCTAGGCGCTCTCTCTAGGCACTCTCTTGCGCGTCATGCGTCGTTGCGGCTCCATTCGCGCCGACGCGCTTGCGCATGTAGATCGGTGCGAACGGATCCTTCTGGTGGATCTCGGCGACCCCTTCGCGCACCAACTCCAGGGCCGACGCGAACGAGGACGCAAATACGGTCGGCGCGAGCGCCGGCTCGACCACGTAGCTGATGAGATACTGGTCGATGCGCGACCAGTCCCCCGACTGGCCGATCAGGCGTTCGAGCGTCGCGCGCGCCTCGGCCAGCGACCAGACGGTCCGCTTCTTGAAGCGCACGGTCGACAGGACGGTGCGCTGGCGCTGCGTGGCATAGGCCGAGAGGAGATCGTAGAGCGTCGCCGTCCACTCCGGACGCTTAATCTCGGCGATTTGCTCGGGAAGGCCGCGCCCGAAGATGTCGCGGTTGAGCTGCGGCCGGTCCATCAGCTGGTTGGCCACTTCCCGGATCGCTTCCAGACGGCGCAGACGATTGGCGAGCGCCAGCGCCATGTCCTCGGCGCTTGGCCCCTCACCCGGGGCCGCTTCCGGCAGCAGCAGGCGCGACTTGAGATAAGCCAGCCAAGCCGCCATCACGAGATAGTCGGCGGCGAGTTCGAGGCGTAGCTTGCGCGCCTCTTCGATGAAGCTGAGATACTGGTCGGCCAGTGCCAGGATGGAGATCTTGGCGAGGTCGACCTTCTGCTGCCGTGCGAGCACGAGCAGAAGATCGAGCGGGCCTTCATAGCCTTCCACGTCGACGATCATCGCCGGTTCGCTGGCGGCGCGATCCGTCTCGGCCGCGGTTTCGAATTCGCCGCTCATAAGCCCGTCACCTGTTGCTCGGCCGATACGGAGCCGACCAGATCGTTGAAAATCGAGCGCGCACCCGCGACGTCGAACTCTTCCGGCGCCCTGCGCGCGGAAAGGGCGTCTTCGGCACGGCGGCCCGCCTCCCCGCTCAGGTCGGGAGCGGCGCCCGCAACCGCAACCATCTCCGTCAGGTCGCCATTGCAGTGAAGGACGACGTCGCAGCCGGCCGCGAGCGCAGCACGGCTGCGCTCGGCGATCGTGCCCGAAAGGGCGTTCATAGAAACGTCATCACTCATTAACAGGCCCCGGAACCCGATGAAGCCGCGAATCACTTGCTGCACCATTGTGACGGAAGTTGTGGCCGGCGCGATGGCATCGATGGCGCTAAACACAACATGTGCAGTCATCCCCAGAGGGAGGCCGGCCAGCGGCCGGAACGCCGCGAAATCGGTCGCTTCCAGCGTGGCCTCGGGCGTATCGACCACCGGAAGCCTGTGATGACTGTCGGCCGTGGCCCGCCCGTGGCCCGGCAGGTGCTTGAGGACGGGCAAGACGCCACCCGCCAGAAGGCCTTGGGCGATCGCTGCCGCGATCGCGGCAACCTTGCCCGGCTCGGTTCCATAGGCGCGGTCGCCGATCACTCCGTCAGCCCCGGGAACCGGCACGTCAGCAATCGGCAGGCAGTCGACGTCAATGCCGAGTGCTGTGAGGTCGGCCGCGATCAGGTGCCCTGCGAGGCGCGCGGCTGCCAGGCCCGAGGCCGGCTCGCGGTCGTATAGCGCGCCGTAAACTGCGCCCGGCGGATAGAGCGGCCAATGCGGCGGACCGAGTCGTTGGACCCGGCCGCCCTCCTGATCCACCAGCACAGGCGCCTGCCAGCCAACGACGTCGCGGAAAGAGCTAATAAGGTCCGTGACTTGCTGCGGATCGCTGATGTTCCTCTTGAAAAGGATCATCCCCCAGGGCCGCGCCTCGCGCAGAAAAGACCGCTCGTTGGCGGTTAAAGTCAGCCCCGCCAGGCCGGTGATGAATGCGCGCGCCGTCATCGACGCGGATTAGCGCGCGCCTCCAGCGAGGGTCAAGGCTCGGGCCGTTAATTCCTCTGGACGAAGCACTGCCCGCCCGCAGATTTCAGGCTCGAGCAGACTTGGCCGGCCTCGGCCTGATTGGCATAGGGCCCAACCATGGCACGGTAGTAGACGCCCTTGGCTCCCAGATCGACCTTGTGGATGAACACCGGCTTGCCGGCGAGAGCACTGGCGTATTTGCCCTGGAGGCTGCGGTAGGCGGTCTGCGCCTCGGCCTCGCTGCGCTGCGAGGTCACCTGAATCGCATAGCCGCCGGTGGTCGCCTGCGACTGCGTCGGCGCGGCATTGGCCGTCCGGGTGGGGGCGGCCGAGCGGCGCGTGGCGCCGTCCGGACTGAGCGAGAGCGGCGCATTGTCAGACGCCGGCGCGGCGGCCTGCGGCTGCACAGGCTGCGGGGCCTGACGCGACGGAGCGGCCTGACGCGGCGGCGCCGGCATCGGCTGAACTTGCGGAGGCGGCGCATCAGCTGCAACGCCGCCTGCGCTCGCGTCCGCCACGGTCGTCTGATCGGGACGAATTGCGATGGTGCGGACCTTTTTCGGATCGGTCGAAATGACGCCGTTGCCCATCGGGACAGGCGGCGCACCCGCCTGGTCCGCCTGCTGCGTCGGCGGGAAGAGGACGCCGGCAGGCTTGTCCTTGACGTCGACCGGCTGCTCTTCGCGCGAGACCATCTTCTCGCCCTGCCCAGGGGCGTTGACGCGGTCAGTGATGAGCTTGTTGGACGCGGAGTCCTTGGACGCCACGGGAACGATCTTGCTCGGCGCAGTGTCGGCCTTGATCACCGGCGGCGGCACGGCGGCGCCCGACGATCCGAACACGGCGCGATAGCCGAAGGCGCCTGCGGTACCGACCACGGCCAGCGCGAAAATTCCTGCGACGACCATGATGCCCATCCGGCGGCGCGGGGGCGGGACATCGTCATAGAAGTCCTGGTCGTCGGCAGCGTAAGGCACGTCCTCAGGCTCGTAGCCGTCGCCCTCGGGAACCTGACCGAAGTTGTCCTGGTAGGCCTCGTGTGCGGCCGGCAGCGGAGCCGAAGCGGGGGCCGCGGCATGAGGCTTCCGAATGAACTCGGGCACGGCATAGGGCTGCGCCTGGATTTGCGGCGGGGGCGGCACAACGACGCGCGACGGACGAGCCGGTGCTCGCGCCGGAGGCTGGACGGGAACTTGTGGCGCCCAATCGCCGTGCTCTTCCTGCGGCCATTCGGCCGCAGGCGCCGGCTGCTGCGCATGCGCAGCGTTCTCGCGGCCATATTCGCCGAACGGATCGCTCTGCCCAATCAGGCGTGCGAGCTCCGCAAGTGGATCGCTGCCCGAGCTCGCGCCTGGGCCTTTGGGTTGCTCGCGACGCGCAAGTGCATCATTGGAGCGATATGAACGCTGGCTATGATCGTCCGCCATTGGGTTCCCGATCTTGAATACGCGCGCGTCAAGTTGGACCACTGCGTCCTGCAGTGAAGGCGGCCCGGCGGAACGAGACCTATCGCATCTCGTCCGGCGCCTCGACCCCGAGCAGCGCGAGCCCCGAGGCGAGTACTGTGACGATCCCCTGCACAAGCGCGAGCCGCGCTGTGGTTATCTGTGGATCATTCTGGATAATGAAGCGTAAATAGGGCAAGTCTTTTCCGCGCGTCCAAAGCGCGTGAAATTCGCTAGCTAATTCATAGAGATAAAAAGCGACACGGTGCGGCTCGTGGGCGGCAGCCGCCGCTTCGATCAACCTTGGGTAAAGCGCGATGCGCCGCAGGATCGAAAGTTCCCCCGGATCGGTGAGCCGCTCGACCGGCGCATCCTTCAAAAACGCGACGCGGGCGGCCGTGTCCTCCGGCAAATCCGGCATCTCGGCGCGCGCGTTGCGGAAGATGGAAGCGCCGCGCGCGTGGCCGTACTGGACATAGAAAACGGGATTCTCGCGTGAGTGCTCGATGACCTTGGCGAGGTCGAAATCGAGCGGCGCGTCGTTCTTGCGATAGAGCATGTCGAAGCGCACGGCTGACCGGCCGACTTCGTCCACCACCTCGCGCAGCGTGATGAACTCGCCGGCGCGCTTTGACATTTTCACTGGCTCGCCGGCGCGCAGCAGCTTCACGAGCTGCACCAGCTTGACGTCGAGATCGCCCTCGCCGCCGCTGACCGCCTTCACCGCGGCCTGCATGCGCTTGACGTAGCCGCCGTGGTCGGCGCCCCAGACATCGATGAGATGGCGGAAGCCACGGTCGAGCTTGGATTTGTGATAGGCGATGTCGGTGGCGAAATAAGTATAGCTGCCGTCCGACTTCTTCAGCGGCCGATCGACATCGTCGCCGAAGGCGGTCGAGCGGAACAGCGTCTGCTCGCGGTCTTCCCAGTCCTCGAGATTGCCGCTTTTGGGCGGCGGCAGGCGGCCTTCATAGACATGGTCCTGCGCGCGCAGCCAATCGATGGTTTCGGCCACCCGATCCTTTGGCTTCTCGCTGGCAGCGTGCGCAGGTGCAAAGGGATCGGGCTCCTCGCCGTCGATCAACGAGCGCTCGGAAAAGAACACGTCGGGGACGATGGCGAGGCGCATCAGATCGTTGCGGATTTCCGCCATCATCATGTCGATCGCGCGCCGGCGGACGATCGGCAGCCATTCGGCTTCCTGCATGTCCTTCAGCTTGGCACCATAATCGCTGGCAAGCTCGGCGCCGCATTCCTTGAGATAGTCGCCGGGGTAAAGCCCGTCCGGGATCGTGATGGTCTCGCCGAGCGCCTCGCGATAACGCAGGAAGGCCGAGCGTGCGAGCACATCGACCTGCGCGCCGGCGTCGTTGAT
>DATDMA010000336.1:0-4392 GCA_036519015.1 Pseudolabrys sp.
GTTAACGTTAAGGAATCGCTCGAGCAGCTCCAGGCGGAGTACGCGACGCGTGGCGTCAATCTCGTGCGCATCAGCAAGAAGTGGACCTTCCGCACGGCCGGTGACCTGTCCTGGCTGTTGACCAAGGAAACGGTCGAAAACCGCAAGCTCTCGCGCGCGGCGATCGAGACGCTCGCCATCATCGCCTATCACCAGCCGGTGACGCGGGCCGAGATCGAAGAAATCCGCGGCGTGCAGACGGCCGCCGGCACGCTGGACGTGCTGCTCAAGACCGCCTGGATCCGTCCGCGCGGACGCCGCAAGGCGCCGGGCCGGCCGATCACCTACGGCACCACCGAATCCTTCCTGTCGCATTTCGGCCTGGAGGAGGTCGGCGATTTGCCGGGCCTCGACGAGCTGAAAGGCGCCGGGCTGCTCGAGGGCGGCCTGCCGGCGGGCTTCAACGTGCCGATGCCGTCCGACGACTCGACACTGCGCGAGGACGAGGATCCGCTCGAACCCGGCGATCTCGACCTGGGGCTTGCCCCGGCGCCGACGGTCAACGAGACGTGACCCGGTCGAAATAAAGGCGAATCCGAGACTTAGTGCGACATCGGCGGCTCCGGTACGAGGGTCGGGGTCCCTTGTTTTTGCCTCGCCCGGGGCCTAGTTTCTAAGGGAAAACATAAGGCGGGACGAGCAGCCAATGCCCGTCACTGCGGAGGATAAGTGATGGGTTCCTTAAGCATCTGGCACTGGATGATCGTTATTGTCGTCGTGCTCCTGCTGTTCGGGCGCGGTAAGATTTCCGACCTGATGGGAGACGTCGCTGGCGGCATCAAGGCCTTCAAGAAGGGCATGGCGGAAGACGACACGCCCAAGAGCGAGCCGGTGAAGAGCATCGACAGCCAGGCGAGCGTCCCGCCGAAGACCGAAACTGAGCATCGCGCCGAAAGCGTTCGCTCCTAGCCGCGCGGACGCGGGCGCGGTATTGCTGGCCCGCCGCCGCGCTTTGACCGGCGGCTTTTGGGGCGGCTGAGCGCCGGGCTCTTGGAGTGGGCTAATCCATGTTCGACATTGGTTGGGGCGAGCTCGTCGTCATCGGCATCGTCGCGCTGATCGCGATTGGCCCGAAAGAGCTGCCAACCGTGCTGCGCACGCTCGGCCAATACATGGCCAAGATCAGGCGCATGTCGGCGGAATTTCAAGGTCAGTTTCAAGAGGCGCTGCGTGAGGCCGAGGTGGCTGAGCTCAAGCAGCAGGCCGAGAGCCTGAAGACCTCGGTCACCGACTTTGCCAACATCGATCCCCTGGCCGACCCGCCGAAGCCGGCTGAGCCTGCCACGGAAGCGGCCACTGCAGCCGCTGCCGAGGCACCGCCGCTCCCGCCGCCGGCCGAGCAGGCGGCCACGACCGAGCCGTCCGCACCCTTACCCTTACCACCCATCGATGTCCCGCTGCCTGAAACACCGCCTCCGGTCATGAACGCCGATTTTGCCCCCGCCGAGGAAACGCCTGCCGAGGAGCCGCCAAAGCGGGCCGGGAGCGGGGCATGAGCCAAGAGGACATCGAGTCCACCAAGGCGCCCCTGATGGAGCACCTGATCGAGCTGCGCTCGCGGCTCATCAAGGCGCTCATCGCCTTCGGCGTGATGTTCGCCATCTGCTTCGTCTTCGCCAGGGACATCTACAATGTCCTGGTCTGGCCCTTCGTCTGGGTGGCGGGGCCGGAGAACTCGAAGTTCATCTACACGGCGCTGCTCGAATATTTCATCACCCAGCTCAAGCTGGCGATGTTCGGCGCGGCCTTCCTGTCGTTCCCGATCATCGCGGCGCAGATCTACATGTTCGTCGCGCCCGGGCTCTACAAGCACGAGCGCAAGGCCTTCCTGCCGTATCTGTTCGCGACGCCGATCTTCTTCGCGCTCGGCGCGACGCTGGTCTATTTCATCGTATTGCCGATGCTGGTGCGCTTCTCGCTGCACATGCAGCAGCCGGGCACCTCGAACGAAGCCTCGATCGCGCTGTTGCCGAAGGTCGGCGAGTATCTCTCGCTGATGATGACGCTGGTGCTCGCCTTCGGCGCGGCCTTCCAGCTTCCGGTGGTGCTAACGCTGCTCGGCCGCATCGGCCTCATCACCTCCGACCAGCTCAAGGCGAAGCGGCGTTACTTCGTCGTCGGCGCCTTCGTCCTCGCCGCCGTGCTCACGCCGCCCGACGTGATCAGCCAGATGTCGCTCGCCATCCCGCTCCTGATCCTGTTCGAGGGATCGATCTGGTCGGTGCGCATCGTAGAGAAGCGGGCCAAGGCCGAAGCCGCGGCGAAAGCTGCTGCCGCCGGCAAAACGCCGGAGCCGTGAGGCAATCGCTCCAATTTTAGCTAAATTTGTCGACGTGCCTTAGCGCGGGCTTGACCGTGCTTTGAACGCGCCGCGCGCGGACCACCGCGCTTAATTTTTCATTGGGGGATCGGCCTGTAGATCATTGTCGTAAGGTAACCCTCGTAGCGGACGCGCGGTCCCGCTCGCAAACGGTGAGTGGTACTGCGTATGACGTATGATCCCGAATCTCTGATCTCCGAGCTCGACACAGTTCTGAACAAGGTGTCCCCCTCGCGGCATCTGATGATGCTGCAACAGGTGACCGAGCTTTTCCTTGCCCATGCGGAAGCCTGGTCGGAAGAGCAGGTTGCGGTGTTCGACGCCGTCATCAAGCGCCTGGCCAAGGACATCGGGCCGCGCGGCCAGGCCGAGCTCAGCCGGATGCTGGCGGCGATGGACGCCGCGCCAATCGACACCATCGGCGCGCTGTCGGCCAGCGACAACATCGCAGTGTCGGGGCCGGTGCTCGAGAAGTCGAAGCTGCTCAAGGACACCGATCTGGTCGGCATCGCCAAGTCGAAGGGGCAGGGCCATCTGCTCGCCATCGCTGGCCGCTCGGAGATCGCCGACGCGGTCACCGATGTCCTGGTCGACCGCGGCGACAAGGCGGTCAAGCACAAGGTCATCGCCAACGAGGGCGCGCAATTCTCCGAATTCGGCTTCGCGCGCCTGATCAGCGACGCCAGCCGCGACAAGGCGCTGGCCGCCATCGTCGCCAAGCGCGACGACATCCCGGTGGAACTGCAGCCCTTCCTGCAGGTCGCGCTGGCCTAACGTTTCCTTCCCGTCATTCCGGGACGCCGCGAAGCGGCGGACCCGGAATCCAGTCACGCGCCCGGTATCTGTTTCTGGATTCCGGGTTCGCTCGCTTCCGCGAGCGCCCCGGAATGACCGGACTTGACTCCGTCATGCCCGGCTTTATGCCGGGCATCCACGTTGGATATATCCAAAATGCGTGGATGGCCGGGACAAGCCCGGCCATGACGGGACAGAACGCCGGCTATGTACGACATCAAATGGATTCGCGAGCACCCTGACGCCTTCGACCGGGGGCTGACGCGGCGCGGCCTGGAGCCTTTGTCCGGCAAGCTGCTCGCGCTCGACGAGAGACGCCGCGCGGCCATCACCAGATTCGAGCAGGCGCAGGCGCGCCGCAACGCGGCCTCCAAGGACATCGGTGAGGCCAAGAAGGCCAAGGACGACGCGCGCGCCGCCGCGCTGATGGCCGAGGTCGCCGAGCTCAAGACCACGATGCCGGCGCTCGAGGACGAGCAGAAGACGCTCGGCGCCGAGCTCGACAAGGAGCTGGCGCAGATCCCCAACACGCCGCTCGACGAGGTGCCGGACGGCGCCGACGAGCACGGCAATGTCGAGCACCATAAGTCCGGCGCCAAGCGCGACTATGCCTTCACGCCCAAGCAGCATTTCGAATTGGGCGAAGCGCTCGGCATGATGGACTTCGAGCTGGCCGCGAAATTGTCCGGCGCGCGTTTCGTCGTGCTGCAGAAGGGCTTGGCGCGCATGGAGCGCGCTTTGGGTCAGTTCATGCTCGATGTGCACACAGACGAGCATGGCTACACCGAAGTCAATCCGCCGCTTTTGGTGCGCGACGATGTGATGTTCGGCACAGCGCAGTTGCCAAAGTTTAGCAATGACCAATTCCGTGTCGAAACTGAAGATTTGCAGCGGAAAGATGCTTATGAGAATTTCGAGCAAGCCAAAGAAGTTATTCTTGACTACGCTGAAAGGAGGGGAATTCAAGCGGCACGAGATGAGAAAGTAGAGGTTCTTGGTTTCCACTATGAGCCGACTCCAGATCGTCGCTGGCTTATCCCCACCGCCGAAGTCCCGCTGACCAATCTCGTGCGCGAGTCCATCCTCGACGAAGAGACGCTTCCGCGCCGAAGCGGGCGCCGCCGGCAAGGACACACGCGGCATGATCCGTCAGCACCAGTTCACCAAGGTCGAACTGGTCTCGATCACCACGCCGGAAAAATCGAAAGAAGAGCACGAGCGCATGCTCGCCTCCGCCG
>DATDMA010000337.1:0-2219 GCA_036519015.1 Pseudolabrys sp.
TCGACCAGCGCTCGAAGGACTACTCCGAGATCAAGGACAAGTACCGGCCGGGCCATGCCGGCTACGTCTACGACATCAAATACGGCATCCATGCTTATCGCGGCGGCGGCCGGGCCTCGGCGCGCGAGACGGCGGCGCGGGTGGCGGCCGGCGCTGTCGCACGCAAGGTCGTGCCGGGCTCGAGCGTGCGCGGCGCGCTGGTGCAGATGGGCCCGCACAAGATCGACCGCGCGCGCTGGGACTGGAACGAGATCGACAAGAACCCGTTCTTCTGCCCCGATCCGGTGCAGGCGAAATTCTTCGAGGACTATCTCGACGGCGTGCGCAAGGCCGGTTCCTCGATCGGCGCCGTGATCGAGGTGATCGCCGAAGGCGTGCCCGCCGGCCTCGGTGCCCCCGTTTATGCCAAGCTCGATGGCGATCTCGCCGCGGCGCTCATGGGCATCAACGCGGTCAAGGGCGTCGAGATCGGCGACGGCTTCGCCACGGCCGAGCTGAGCGGCGAGGACAACGCCGACGAGATGCGGATGGGCAACGAGAACAAGCCCGTGTTCCTATCCAACCATGCCGGCGGCATCCTCGGCGGCATTTCCACCGGCCAGCCCATCGTCGCGCGCTTCGCGGTGAAGCCGACCTCGTCGATCCTCACCCCGCGTAAGACCGTCGACCGCTACGGCCGCGACACCGATGTCATGACCAAGGGCCGCCACGACCCCTGCGTCGGCATTCGCGCCGTCCCCATCGGCGAAGCCATGGTGGCGTGCGTGTTGGCCGATCACTATCTGATGCAGCGCGGTCAGGTCGGCGAGGGAACGGCGTGGCCGTTCAAGAAGTGATGTTTATCTGTCATTCCGGGGCGCGAGCGCAGCGAGCGAACCTGGAATCCAGAAACAGGCACTGAGTGTGGATCTGGGTTCCGGGTTCGCGCTTCGCGCGCCCCGGAATGACGACAAGTAAGTTCGGAGAATACAGTGCCCGATACCCACCAACGCGTTGAAGCGGCGATCAAGGCCTTCGCCAAAGGCGAGCTCGTGGTCGTCACGGACGACGACGACCGCGAGAACGAGGGCGACCTCTTCATCGCCGCCTCGCTGTGCACGCCGGAGAAGATGGCCTTCATCATCCGCCACACCTCGGGCATCGTCTGCGCGCCGCTCGGCATCGATCATGCGCGCCGCCTGCATCTCGATCCGATGGTGGCGGAGAACGACGCGCCGCTCGGGACCGCCTTCACCGTCACCGTCGATGTGCGCCACGGGCTCACCACCGGCATCTCGGCGGAGGAGCGCACCAACACCGTGCGCGCGCTCGCCAATGACAACAGCGGCGCGGCCGACTTCGTCCGCCCCGGCCACGTGTTTCCGCTGGTCGCGCGCGAGGGCGGCGTGCTGATGCGCTCCGGCCATACCGAGGCTTGCGTCGATCTGTGTCGCCTGGCCGGCCTGCCGCCGGTCGGCGTGCTGTCCGAGCTGATGAACGACAACGGCACCGTGATGCGCGGGCTGGAAGTGACCGGCTTCGCGGAAGCGCACAAGCTCGTCCACGTCTCGATCGCCGACCTCATCGCGTACCGGCAGAACCGCGACAAGCTGGTCGAGCGTGTCGGGGAGTTTTCGCTCTCGTCGGAGATCGGCACGCTCAAGGGCTATGCCTACATCACGCCGTTCGACCGCGTTCACCACATGGCCTTCGTCTACGGCGACATCGGCGACGGCGAGAACGTGCCGGCCCGCCTGCACCGCGCCGACGTGATCGGCGACGTGTTCGGCGGCGCCAAGACGATCCGCGCCGCGCTCGCCTGCTTCAAGGACGCGGGGCGCGGCGTCATCGTCTATCTGCGCGACGGCACCGCCGGCGTGCCGGTGGCGGAAATCCCGCACGGCGACACCGGCACGGAAGCCGCGCGCTCGCGCCAGTGGCGCGAGATCGGCCTCGGCGCGCAGGTGCTCAAGGATTTGGGCATCTCCTCGATCAAGCTGCTCACCTCCAGCCACCGCACTTACGTTGGCCTGTCCGGCTTCGGCATCGAGATCGTCGGCACCGACCCGCTGGAGTAAAAGTCGCTTTGTCGTTCCGGGACACGCGCGAAGCGCGTGGGCCCGGAATCCGTACTCCGCAGCGTTGATGATTATGGATTCCCGGCTCGCCGCTTCGCGGCGCCCCGGAATGACGAAGAGAATAGGGCCTTTTTTTCGGCCCCGCCCCATGCCAGTCTTGGC
>DATDMA010000338.1:0-17842 GCA_036519015.1 Pseudolabrys sp.
GCCTCGCTTGCCGGACGCGACACGATCGACATGCTCTACGTGCATCCGGCGGCCGCCGGCCACGGCGTCGGCGCCATGCTCGCCGACGCGCTGGAGAAGCTCGCGCGCGCGCGCGGCGCCGAGAAGCTCGTGGTCGACGCCAGCGACAGCGCCAGCGGCTTTTTCGAGAAGCGCGGCTATGTCGCGCAGAAGCGCAATTCGATTTCAGTCGGCGACGAATGGCTCGCCAACACCACGCTGCACAAGCAGCTTGCCGTCAAACGGGAGGCTCCATGACCAAGCCCGACACACCGTTTCCGCGTCACTGGCTCTATTACATCGTGCTGAAATACGGCGTGCTGATCGTGGCCATCCTGCTCGCGCTCTATGTCGTCTACCGCATCTCCTGAGTGTCTCTGATCTGCCGAGTCAATCCGATGGCCCGCGAACGCCTCTATCTCTTCGACACCACGCTGCGCGATGGCGCGCAGACGAACGGCGTCGACTTCACGCTCGCCGACAAGCTGGCGATTGCCGGTATGCTGGATGAGCTCGGCATCGACTATGTCGAGGGCGGCTACCCGGGCGCCAATCCGACCGACACCGAATTGTTCGCCAGCGATCACGATCTCAAGACGACCTTCACCGCCTTCGGCATGACCCGGCGGCCGGGACGCTCGGCGTCCAACGATCCGGGGCTTGGCGTGCTGCTCGACGCGCATGCCGACGCGATCTGCTTCGTCGCCAAGTCCTGGGACTACCACGTGCGCGTGGCGCTGGAGACCACGGACGAAGAGAACCTCGCCTCGATCCGCGACAGCGTGCAGGCGGCCAAGGTGAAAGGCAAGGAAGTGTTGCTCGATTGCGAGCATTTCTTCGACGGCTACAAAGCCAATCCGCGATACGCGCTCGCCTGCGCCAAAGCGGCCTACGAGGAGGGCGCGCGCTGGGTGGTGCTGTGCGATACCAATGGCGGCACGCTGCCGCACGAGGTCGAGCGTATCGTCACGGACGTGTGCAAGGCGATCCCCGGCGATCATGTCGGCATCCACGCCCACAACGACACCGAGCAGGCGGTGGCGAATTCCTTCGCCGCCGTGCGCGCCGGTGCGCGGCAGATCCAGGGCACGCTCAATGGCCTCGGCGAGCGCTGCGGCAATGCCAATCTCGTGTCGATCATCCCGACGCTGAAGCTCAAGCCCGATTTCGCGGACAAGTTCGAGATCGGCGTCTCCGACGTGGCACTCCAGAAGCTGTCGCAGGTGTCGCACGCGCTCGACGAGCGGCTCAATCGCGCCTCCAACCGGCATGCGCCTTACGTCGGCGACAGCGCCTTCGCCACCAAGGCCGGCATCCACGCTTCGGCCATCCTGAAGGACCCGGCGACCTACGAGCACGTTGCGCCCGCGGGCGTCGGCAACAAGCGCAAGGTGCTGGTCTCCGAGCAGGCGGGCAAATCGAACGTCCTGGCCGAGCTCGAACGCATCGGCATCAAGGCGGACAAGGACGATCCGCGCATCGGCCGTCTGCTCGACATTGTCAAGGAGCGCGAGACCATCGGCTATGCCTACGAGGCGGCGGATGCATCGTTCGAACTGCTGGCGCGGCGCACGCTCGGCACGGTGCCGGATTACTTCGACGTCACGCAGTTCGACGTGAATGTCGAGCAGCGCTACAATGCCAAGGGCGAGCAGGTCACCGTCGCCATGGCCGTGGTGAAGGTGAAGGTCGGCGACGACAACATGATCTCGGCCGCGGAAGGCAACGGCCCGGTCAATGCGCTCGACCTTGCGCTGCGCAAGGACCTCGGCAAGTACCAGAAATATATCGCCGGCCTCACGCTGTCGGACTTCCGCGTGCGTATCCTCAACAGCGGCACAGAGGCCGTGACGCGCGTGCTGATCGAGAGCGAGGACGAGGCCGGCGAGCGCTGGACCACGGTCGGCGTCTCGCCGAACATCATCGACGCGTCATTCCAGGCCTTGATGGATTCGATCATTTTTAAGCTGGTGAAGTCAGGCGCACCGGCGTGAGATAGTGGCTGTCGTCCCGGCCAAGCGTCGCATAGCGACGCGCGAGCCGGGACCCATACGCCGCAGCTTATCGATAGCGCACAGCGTATGGGTCCCCGCCTTCGCGGGGACGACAAGAGGGGCCCATGATCGACCACGTCTCCGTCGCCGTGCGCGATCTTGAAGCGTCGGCGCGCTTTTATGAAGCGGTGCTCGGTGCGCTCGGATTCGTCAAGCTTGAGGAGCGGCCGGCGACTGTCGCCTTCGGCAAAACGTATTCCGAGTTCTGGATCAATCTGCGCGAGCGACTTGAGCCGGTCGCGGCGGGTGGCGGCGCGCATGTCTGCTTTCGCGCGCGCTCGATGGAGATGGTCGATGCGTTTCATGCGGCTGCGTTGGCCGCTGGCGGGGCGAGCGACGGCGCGCCGGCTTTGCGTTCACAGCACGGCGAGGGCTACTACGCGGCTTACATCCGCGACCTCGACGGCAATCGCATCGAGGCCGTGACGTTTGTGGGGGTGAGGTAGCTAAAGCTGCCTCGCCGCCGACGGCTCCATCGTCTTGGAGTCTTCCGGCACGGCGGCCGCGGCCTTCTGCAACAACGGCAGGATGTCGACGACCTTGTCAGCCACCAGCAGATCGAAGCTGAGGTCGCTGCGGATGAACTGCGTTGTCTTCATATGATCGAGCAGCGCGCAGAGCGGCTCCCAGAAGCCGTTGATGTTGGCGAGCAGGATCGGCTTCTTGTGGCGGCCGAGCTGCGCCCAGGTCATCTGCTCGACGACCTCTTCCAGCGTGCCGACGCCGCCGGGCAGCGTCACGAAGGCGTCCGCCATCTCGAACATCATGCGCTTGCGCTCGTGCATGTCCTTCGTGACAATCATCTCGTGGGTGCCGCGCAACGCCTTTTCCCGGGTCATCAGGAACTCGGGGATGATGCCGGTCACCTGGCCGCCATTGTCCAGCACCGAATAAGCGATAGCGCCCATGAGGCCGATCGCGCCGCCGCCATAGACCAGGCCGATGCCGCTCTTCGCCAGGATCTCGCCGAAAGCGCGAGCGCCCTCCACGAAGGCGGGGTCGGTTCCCGGGCCGGAGCCGCAGTAGACGCAGATTTTTCGGATTTTACTCATGATTTCCATTTCTCGCCCCCGGCCCATGCATGTGCAACGCAGCAAAGGCATCGTCAAGGCGGGAGGGCAACATCCTCAAGGATTCCGGTGCCATAGAGGGCGCGGAAGGGTGATTATCACCGAGAATCCTCCTATATGGAGGCCATAAAGATGGGCCTGAACAGGTCCGTCCGTTCCCAGGCCCTCAATGACAGCAGATCGACACCAAAACCGTTCCACCGGGCAAAAGCCCCACGTCTCCGGCGACCGCGGCGCCTTGCTGCAGACCGTGATTCACCTCTGGCCCTACATCTGGCCGTCTGACCGCCGCGACCTGAAGTTGCGCGTCCTCGGCGCGCTCGTGCTGCTGCTTGTGGCCAAGCTTGCCACCATTGCGGTGCCCTTCACCTTCAAATGGGCGACGGACGCGCTCGCGGGTCACGGCAGCGCGCCGGCCGCGGCCTCCGATTGGCTGCTGTGGGCGGCGGCCGTCCCCATCGTCATGACGCTCGCCTATGGCGGCATGCGCGTCCTGATGGCGGTGTTCACCCAATTGCGCGACGGGGTCTTCGCCAAGGTGGCGATGCATGCGGTGCGGCGGCTCGCCTTCCGCACCTTCGTGCACATGCACGAGCTGTCGCTGCGCTTCCATCTCGAGCGCAAGACCGGCGGCCTCACGCGCGTGCTCGAGCGCGGCCGCAACGGCATCGAGACCATCGTGCGGCAGGTGATCCTGCAACTCTCGCCGACCATCATCGAGCTGGCGCTCATCGTCGGCGTACTGATGTGGCAGTTCGACTGGCGCTATGTCGCCGTGATCCTGGCCACCGTCACCGTCTACATGGGCTACACGTATTTCGCCACCGAGTGGCGCATCGGCATCCGCCGCCAAATGAACGACAGCGATACCGAAGCCAACGTGAAGGCGATCGACTCGCTGCTCAACTACGAGACGGTGAAGTACTTCAGCGCCGAGCGGCGCGAGGCCGAACGCTACGACCGCGCCATGGAGCGCTATGAGGACGCGAGCGTGAAGGCCTACACCTCGCTCGCCGTGCTCAATGCCGGGCAGGCGATCATCTTCACGGCCGGGCTCGCCGCTGCCATGGTGATGTGCGCCTTCGAGATCAGGGCCGGCACCAAGACCATCGGCGATTTCGTGCTGATCAATTCGATGATGATCCAGCTCTACACGCCGCTCAATTTCATGGGCATGGTCTATCGCGAGATCAAGCAGGCGGTGATCGACATCGAAACCATGTTCTCGCTCCTGGCGCGCGCGCCGGAGGTGCAGGACGTGCCCGGCGCACAGAGGCTCAAGGTGACGAACGGCACGGTGCGTTTCGAGAACGTCGTCTTCGCCTACGAGCCGCAGCGGCGCATCTTGAAGGGCATCAGCTTCGAGGTGCCGGCGGGCAAGACGGTGGCGGTGGTCGGCCCCTCGGGCGCCGGCAAGTCAACCCTCTCGCGGCTGCTGTTTCGTTTTTACGATATCGCGGGCGGCCGCATCCTGATCGACGATCAGGACATCGCGAAGGTCCAGCAAACCTCGCTGCGCGAGGCGATCGGCATGGTCCCGCAGGACACGGTCCTGTTCAACGACACCATCCGCTACAACATCCGCTACGGACGTTGGGAAGCGACCGATGCGGAGGTTGAGGAGGCGGCGCGGCTGGCGCAGATCGACCGTTTCATCCGGCTTGCGCCCAAGGGCTACGAAACCGAGGTCGGCGAGCGCGGGCTGAAGCTGTCCGGCGGCGAGAAGCAGCGCGTCGCCATTGCGCGCACCATCCTCAAGGCGCCGCCGATCCTGGTGCTCGACGAGGCGACCTCCGCGCTCGACAGCCATACCGAGCGGGAAATCCAGGACGCGCTCGAGCGGGTGTCGCAAGGGCGCACCACGCTGGTGATTGCGCATCGGCTCTCGACCATCATCGGCGCCGACGAGATCATCGTGCTCGACCAGGGCGAGATCGTCGAGCGCGGCACGCACTACGTATTGCTGGCGAAGAACGGGCTCTACGCCAGCATGTGGAGCCGGCAGCGCGAGGCCGAGGAAGCGCGCGAGAAGCTCGCGCGCGCCGGCGAGGGCGAGGTTGCGCCTAACCGCAATCCGCCGCCGGTCGAGGATGACATCATCGCGACCGAGCCCATCGCGCCGCTCGAAGCGCCCGCCGACGCCGCGGAGTAGGAGCGCTTGCCGCGGGGCAGGGGGCTTGTGTGTTAATCGCGCGCCGTGCCACGAGTCTCCCGGCGCGCTCCGCGCGCCACCCTCCCCCAAGGGGAGAGGGGAAACTCAACTCGCGGCTGGTAAACGACCATGTCCATCGCCCATTCCATCCGCCAGCAACTCGTGCCGATCACGCCGGAGGGCTATCCCTTCATCGGCGCCTTCGCGTTCGTCAGCCTGGTTCTGTTCTGGATCTGGAGCCCGCTCGGCTGGATCGGCACCGTGCTCACGCTCTGGTGCGTCTATTTCTTCCGCGATCCGCCGCGCGTGACGCCGGTGCGCGAGGGGCTGGTCGTGGCGCCGGCCGACGGCCGCATCAGCCAGATCACCACGGCCGCGCCGCCGCATGAGCTCGGCCTCGGATCGACGCCGCTGCCGCGCATCTCGATCTTCATGAGCGTGTTCGACTGCCACGTGAACCGCAGCCCGGTGGCCGGCCGCGTCGAAAGAATCGTTTATCAGCCGGGCAAGTTCTTCAACGCCGATCTCGATAAAGCGAGCCTCGACAACGAGCGCAATTCGCTGGTGATCGCCACCGCGAATACGCGCATCGCCGTGGTGCAGATCGCCGGACTCGTGGCGCGGCGCATCGTTTGCTTCGTGCGGGAAACCCAGCCGGTCGGCGCCGGCGAGCGCTTCGGCATGATCCGCTTCGGCTCGCGCCTCGACGTCTATTTGCCCGAAGGCTCCTCGCCGACGGTCGCGATCGGCCAGATCGCGACCGCGGGCGAGACGGTGCTCGCCGATCTCGTGAATGGCGATGCCGGCCGCGGATTCCGGGCCGGCTGAGCGCCGGCCCGGTTGATCACTTTAGTCAAGAGCCCGCGTAGCGCCTGCGCATCGGCTTGAGCACGAAGAGCGCGAGCAGGCCGGTCAGCGCGTCCATCCCGATGATGATGGCGAACACCGGCAGCCAGCTTCCTGCCTGCAGGTAAAGCAGGGCGGCTAGTGGTCCGCCGAGCACCGATCCGATGCCCTGCGCCATATACAGGAAGCCGTAGTTGGTGGTGGCGTATTTGGTGCCGAAAGTGTCGGTCAGCGTCGAGGGGAACAGCGAAAATATCTCGCCCCAGCCGAAGAACACCACGCCCGAGAGCAGCACGAAGGCCAGCGGGTGGTCTCGCATCACAACCATCAAAGTCACCGACGCGGCCTCGAGCAAGAAGGCCATGGCCATGGTGTTCTCTCGGCCGATGCGGTCGGAGACCCAGCCGAAGAACGGCCGCGTCAGGCCGTTGGTGATGCGGTCGACGGTCAGTGCGAGCGGCAGGGCCGCCATCCCCCAGACCATCATGTTTGCCACGCCGAAGTCGCGCGAGAAGGCGGCGAACTGCGAGATGATCATCAAGCCGCCCGTCGACATCATGGTCATCATCACGAACATCAGCCAGAACACAGGCGTCTTGATCATGGTACCGGGGGTGACGTCCTTCGTTGAGGACATCACGCTCGGCGGCGGCAGTGCTTCGTTCGAACGCGGCATGCGCATGCCGAGCGCGGCCAACGCGCCGACGGCGCCGAGGATTACGCCGAACACCACAAGCGTGTGCTGATAGCCGGCGCTCCTGAGCATGGAGTCGATCGGGAAGGTGGTGAGGATGGCGCCGAAGCCGTAGCCGGCCGCGACCATCCCGGTGGCGAAGCCACGCCGGTCAGGGAACCAGCGCACCATCAGGCCAACGATGCCGACATAAACGATGCCGGTGCCGAGGCCGCAGAACAGGCCGTAGGTGAGATACAGGCCGGTCAGGCTGGTCGCGTAGGCCGAGAGGATCCAGCCCGCACCGGACAGCGCGCAGCCGAGTGCGATCAGGATACGCGGGCCGAACTTGTCGATAAGGTAGCCCTGCAGCGGCGAAAAAAACGTCTGCAGAACGATCACGATCGAGAACGTGATCTGGATGGTGGCGAGCGACGCTCCGAGCCCATCCTGAAAGGGTTTCACGAACAGCGTCCACACGTATTGCGGGCTGGAAATGGACATCATCGCAATCAGGCCCAGCACCAATTGGATCCATCGCGTGGACGCGGTGGCGGGCACTGCGGTCGGCTGCGTCATTGATGACACTGACATTTTAGCTCCTTCAGAAACAGACTACGTGCCCATTGGGCAAGCAATTTGCGGACCAACCGCGGCGCGGATTTGGGCTTTCAATCAAAAGGATAACTTTTGCAGCAAGAAAGCTGGGCGAATTTTAGGGCATCTACAACCAAGAACTTAGGGTAGTGCACAATTTTTTGGCAGGAGTAAATGTTCACTATTGATGCAAGGACGCCTCCTTCGGACGCGCGCAGCGCGCTATAGTGAGTCCCATGGTCTTTCCGCCCTTCGATCCCGCTCCGCCGCCGTTCCGGCATCGCCGCTTCAAGGCGATCCCGGTCCGCACGCTGCTGCCCAATCTGATCACGCTGCTGGCGCTCTGTGCCGGGCTGACCGCGATCCGCCTCGCGGTCGAGGACAAGCTTGAGCTCGCGCTCGCCGCAATCGTCTTCGCGGCGCTGCTCGACGGCATCGACGGGCGTGTCGCGCGCATGATGAAGGGCACGTCGCGCTTCGGCGCGGAACTCGACAGCCTCGCCGACTTCGTCAATTTCGGCGTGGCGCCGGCCTTGATCCTCTATTTCTGGGGCCTGCACGACCTCAAATCATTGGGTTGGATCGCGGCGCTGGTGTTCGCGATTTGCGCCGCGTTGAGGCTTGCGCGCTTCAACGTGATGATCGACGACCCGAACAAGCCCGCCTGGGCCGCCGACTTCTTCACAGGCATTCCGGCGCCGGCGGGTGCGATCACGGTGCTGCTGCCGATCTATCTCAACTTCCTCGGCGTGCCCGGCGGTCTGATCGCCGATTGGCTGACCCTTTTCTACACGGTGCTGATTGCGCTTCTGATGGTGTCGCGGCTGCCGGTGTTCTCCGGCAAGCGCACCGGCAAGCGCGTGCCGCCGGAGATGGTGTTGCCGGTTTTCGTCACCGTGGTGCTCTTCTTCGCCCTGCTGGTCAGCTATCCCTGGGCTGTGCTGACCATCGGCACCATGGCTTATCTCGCCTGCCTGCCGCTCGGCTGGCTCTCCCACCGCGAGCATGTGCGCAAGGATGCGGCGGCCGCCGCTGCGCCCGGCGCCACGGAGGCGACGTTTCCCGCGCCCCATGCCTCTCCCGACAACGACGACGACCGCCCCGTGCGGCTGAACTGATCCCGACCAAGGCTCTTCACATCTCATGCCGCGTGCCATCCGCATCCTTAAAGCCGGCCATCGTCACGATCGGCCGCTCGCCGATACGCTGATCCTCGATTACGCCCAGCGCAGCGCGCAGAAGGTGACGGCGACCGGCCTCAAGGGCCTGGTCGTCGATATCGATCTGCACGAGCCCGCGCGCCTGCGCACCGACGACCTGCTCGAGCTCGAAGACGGCACGCTGGTGGAAGTGGTAGCGGCGCCTGAGCCGCTCATCGAAGCACGCGCGGCGGACGTCGCGGCAATGGCGCGGCTCGCCTGGCATCTCGGCGACCGGCATGTGCCCGTGCAACTGTTGCCGAACCGCATCCGCGCGCGCCGCGATGACGCAATCGCGGCGCTGCTCGCGTCACTCGGCGCGAAAGTGATGACGATCGAGGCGCCGTTCGAGCCGGAAGGCGGCGCGTATGAGTCAGCGCACGCGCATGACCATGCGCATCATGATCATCACCATGATCACGCGCACGATCATGACCATGACCATTCGCATGGTCACGGGCATCATCATCACGATCATTGAATTGTTCTCGGCTCGGCGCCCTCGATCCGTCATCCTGAGGTGCGAGCGAAGCGAGCCTCGAAGGATGTACGGCCCGGGCACCCGAGCCTGCGGACGCGCCTCGGCCGTTCACCCTTCGAGGCTTGCGCTGCGCGCAAGCACCTCAGGGTGACGGGACCAAGGTCAGGCTGACGGCTTAGACCCGAACGGATGGCCCGGCATCAGCTTGTAAGGATGTCCCCAGCCGGGCAGGGCCTGCATACGGTCGCGCCATGCGCCGATCGCCGGATAATCCTTGGCGATGTCGAAACCGAACTCCTCCGCCGGATAGAAAAGATAACCCGTCATCGAAATATCGGCGATGGTCGGCCTGTCGCCGAGCAGATAGGGCGACGCTTCGAGCCGCTTGTTGACGATGGAGAGGTTGCCGTCGATGCGCGCCTTCAGGAAGGCCATAACTGCCGGATCGCCCGGCTTGGGCGCGAAATTCTTCAAGAAGCGAAAGGGTCCGAGGAAGCCGTTGACCTTCTGATTGTCGAAGATGATCCAGCGCAACGCTTCCAGCCGTTCGTCCTCGCCCTGCGGCTTGAACTGGCCGGTGAGGTCGGACAGGTAGGTGAGGATTACGCCGGACTGCGACAGCTTCTTGTTTTTCGTCTTGTCCACGAGCACAGGGGCTTCGCCCATTTCATTGACGTCGTTGCGAAACTCCGGCGTTCTCTGCACGCCCTGGCCGAAGAAATCGATCCAGACCGGCTCCCAGTCGGCGCCGATCAGATTGAGCATCAATGCGACGCGATAGGCATTGCCGGACTGCGCGAAGCAAACGAGTTTGTAGTCGGCCATGTTGTTTGTTTCCTCACCTGTACATGCGAAGTGTATGCGGACGCCGCCGTCTTTGAAAATGGCCGGGATGTCGAGTGTGCGCTAGCGCGTCAGCGTCACCGCCATGCCACTTGTGGACTGGCCTTCGAAGCCGCCGCCATTGGCGGTGAGCTGCGCCAGCGGGTCGCCCTGATCATCGTTGATGGTGAGGCCGGTGTCGGTTTTCACCCAGCGCCGGCTGGTGAAGAACTTGGCCGGGCAGCCGCCTTCGGGCGCGACGTTGCCTTCCTTGGCGTCCACCGCGCCGCCGAAACGCATGCCGCAGGACGGCGCGTTGGGCGCCGACAGGATCCAGCGCCCGTTCATGCCGGCGGCCTGCGGCTGGGAAGCCGCAGGCGGTGAGTCAGTGAGCGAAATGCCGCTGCCGGCACAGCCGGCGAGCAGGCATGCGACGAGGACGCCCCCTGCGGCCTTCGCTGCGGTCATCCCGGGGTCATCCCTTTTGGCGCATCACTTCATGGTCGGGATGACGAATTCGGCGCCTTCCTTGGTGCCGGTCGGCCAGCGCGACGTGATCGTCTTGGTCTTGGTGTAGAAGCGGATCGAGTCCGGTCCGTGCTGGTTGAGATCGCCGAAGCCGGAGCGCTTCCAACCGCCGAAGGTGTGATAGGCGAGCGGCACGGGGATGGCGAAATTCACGCCGACCATGCCGACCTGGACGCGGTTGACGAAGTCGCGCGCGGTATCGCCATCGCGGGTGTAGATCGCGACGCCGTTGCCGTATTCGTGCTCGGAGGGCAGGCGCACCGCCTCTTCATAGTCCTTGGCGCGCACGACGGTGAGCACCGGGCCGAAGATCTCTTCCTTGTAGATGCGCATGTCCGGCTTCACTTCGTCGAACAGGCAGCCGCCCATGAAGTTGCCGTTTTCGTAGCCTTGCAGCTTGAAGCCGCGGCCGTCGACCAGGAGCTTGGCGCCTTCCTTGACGCCGATATCGACATAGTCCTTCACGCGGTTGAGCGCGGCCTTGGTCACCAGCGGGCCGTAGTCGGCCTGCGGATCGTTGGAGGGGCCGATCTTCAGGCCCTCGACGCGCGGGATGAGCTTCTTGATCAGCGCATCAGCGGTCTTCTCGCCGACCGGCACGGCAACCGATATCGCCATGCAGCGCTCGCCGGCCGAGCCGTAGCCGGCGCCGATCAACGCATCGACCGCCTGATCCATGTTGGCATCCGGCATGATGATCATGTGATTTTTGGCGCCGCCGAAGCACTGCACGCGCTTCCCGTTGGCGCAGCCGGTCGAATAGATGTACTCGGCGATCGACGAGGAGCCGACGAAACCGATCGCCATGATGCGCGGATCGTTGAGCAGCGTGTCGACCGATTCCTTGTCGCCGTTGACGACGTTGAGGACGCCGGCGGGCAGGCCAGCCTCCAGGAACAGCTCGGCGATGCGCATCGGCACGGACGGAGCGCGCTCGGACGGCTTGAGGATGAAGGCGTTGCCACAGGCGATCGCCGGGGCGGCCTTCCACAGCGGGATCATCGCCGGGAAATTGAACGGCGTGATGCCGGCCACCACGCCGAGGGGCTGGCGCACGGAATAGAGGTCGGTGCCGGGGCCGGCGCTCTCGCTATATTCGCCCTTCATCAGATGCGGAATGCCGCAGGCGAACTCGACCACTTCGAGGCCGCGCTGGATGTCGCCGCGCGCGTCGGGGACAGTCTTGCCGTGCTCGGAAGAGAGGAGCTTGGCGAGGCTGTCGTATTCCTTCTGCACCAGCTCCAGGAACTTGAACATCACGCGGGCGCGGCGCTGCGGATTGGTGGCGGCCCAAGCGGGTTGCGCGGCCTGGGCATTGGCGATGGCCTGCTCGACCTCGGAGTGCGTGGCGAGCGCGACCTTGGCCTGCACCTCGCCGGTGTTGGGGTCGAACACGTCGCCGAAGCGGCCGGAGCTCCCCTGGACGGTCTTGCCGCCGATGAAATGGCCGATCTCACGCATGGCTCGCACTCCTTCAGAGTAGAATGGGTCGTATTACGAATCTTGGCCGGCCCCAAGGCAGTGGGCGCCGGAGTCGGCCGTGTTTAAGCGCGTTTCGCTGTCGGGTCACGGGTTTAGCGGGGGCCCGCCGAGGTTTTTCCTTCACAATCGGTTAGCCTTTACCGCCCCTTAACAGCCCCAGTCTAGGGTCGGAACGTCACGTCGTTTTGACGTCGCGTAAGCCGTTGCGTTCGGTGGGGTCAAGTCAATGGATATTGCGACCAGTCTGGGCCTGTTGTCAGGCGTCGCCGTTACGGCCTTAGTCATTATGATGGGCGGCGACCTGCACATGTTCGTCAGCGAACATGCGGCCATCGTGATCTTCGGCGGGTCCTTCGCAGCTACCCTCATCCGCTTCCCACTGTCGGCAATTATGCATGGCGTGCCGCTCGGCGCTCGGTTCGCATTCACGATGCGCCGCATGAGCCAGCGCGAGCTTGTGGACGAACTGGCGGGTCTGGCCGAGATCGCGCGCAAGCAGGGGCCGATGGGACTGGAGAAGGTCGAGATCGACGATCCCTTCCTGGCCAAAGGCGTGCGCTACGTCGCCGACGGCTACGACACCGGCTTCATCCGCGACAATCTCGAGCGCGATCGCGACAACTTCCTCACCCATCTCGACGAAGGCCAGAAGATCTACCGCGCGGTCGGCGACTGCGCGCCGGCCTTCGGCATGATCGGCACGCTGATCGGCATGGTGCAGATGTTCGCCAACATGACCGATCCGTCCAAGCTCGGGCCGTTCATGGCCGGCGCGCTGCTGGCGACCTTCTACGGCGCGGCGCTCGCCAACCTGTTCTGCCTGCCGCTCGCCGACAAGCTGCACTTGAAGCTGGTCGACGAGGAGATCAACCGGACTTTGATCATCGACGGCATCCTCATGATCCGCGAGGCCAAGAGCCCCACTTTGGTGCGCGAGATGCTGCTGGCCTATCTGCCCGAGAAGCATCGCCACGCCGAGGGCGAGGCGGCAGGTGCGGAGGCGGTGGCCGCGTAACGCGACTGATCCGGAACGGCGGCCATGGCGAGACGCAAGGAAGCGCACGGCGGCGGTCACGGCTGGTTCGTGACCTTCGCCGATCTGATGGGGCTGCTGGTCAGCTTCTTCGTGATGCTCGTCGCCTTCTCGACCCAGGATCAGGCCAAGCTGCAGGTGGTCGCCGGCTCCATGCGCGATGCCTTCGGCGTGCAGGACCGCGTGCGCTATTCCGGCATCATCGAGGTGCTCGGCCTGCCGACGCGGCCGAAGCTCAAGAACGCCGCCCATATCGATCCGTCGGAAGCGTCGGCGACGCCGTCGCCGAACGACCATGAGCACCAGCGCACCTATGGCGCGCGATTCAAGGAGGACCGCAAATTCGCGCTCGCCTCCGCCTCGCTCCGTCAGGCTCTGCAGGACATGCCGGAGATCAGCGACATCTCCAAGAACGTCATGATGGAGGAGACCAAAGATGGTCTTAACATCGAGATCGTTGACCAGGACGGCCGCTCGATGTTTCCCGACGGCGCCAAGGAGCCTTACGAGCGCACGCGTAAGCTGATCCGCAAGCTCGCGCCGCAGCTCAAGGCCGTGCCGTATCGCCTCACCATTGTCGGCCACACGGCGACGTCGAACGTCGCCTCGCAGCCGGGCTACGGCCCCTGGGATCTCTCGGCCGACCGCGCCAATGCGGTCCGCCAGATTCTCGCCGACGAGGGCGTGCCGGAGGGCCACATCGCCATGGTCGGGGGGAAGTCCGACACCGAGCCGTTGTTTCCTGACAACCCGTCCATGGCGCCGAACCGCCGGGTGACCATCACCCTGATGCGGGAAGAGCCGCCGCTGCCGGCCGATCTGACCCCTTAAGCCGACGATTCCCAGCCCGGATTGCCGCGTATCCGGAAGATCGCGTCCCCGTGCAGCCCGGATGGATCAAACGCTCACCTTCCGTCTTAAAGGGATGACGGCCATCGCTGGAGGAGCGGGAAGGGGCGCTGATTGCCGCCTGCGAATTGACCGGGGTCAAACGGCCGCGCAAAGACCCCGGTATTATCGCTGGCAAGGCGGTGATATAAGGCCCGCCTTTCAGCCCCTCGGCGGGAACGAAAAGCATTTCAATGAGTGACCGTGCGAACGAGACGGTTGCCCCGCCAGAGCCCACGGCAGAGGCCACAGCGGCTGTCGGGCAGGATGCGCCGCCGAGCCTTATGGCCCTGGCCCTCGGCAGCGTCGGCGTCGTCTATGGCGATATCGGCACCAGTCCGCTCTATGCCTTCCGCGAGGCGGCCACGGCCGCCAGCAACCATCTCCCGGTGACCCGCGATGTGGTGCTCGGGGTGCTCTCGCTCATTTTGTGGGCGCTGATCATCACCGTCACGCTCAAATACGTGCTGGTCCTGCTGCGCGCCGACAACAACGGGGAGGGCGGGACGCTCTCGCTCATGGCGCTGGCCACGCGGGCGCTCGGACGGCGTACGTCGTTTGTCTTCATCGTCGGCATCATCGGCGCTTCCATGTTCCTCGGCGACTCGGTGATCACCCCGGCGATTTCGGTGCTCTCGGCGGTGGAAGGGCTCAAGCTCGCGAATCCCGCCTTCAGCCACTATGTGGTGCCGCTCACGGTCGTGATCCTGGTCGGGCTGTTTGCAGTGCAAAGCCACGGCACCGCGAAAGTCGCCGCCATGTTCGGGCCGATCATGGTGGTCTGGTTTGTGGCGATCGCCATCGCCGGCGCGCTGCATATCCGCGACGACCCGTATGTGCTGGAGGCGATCAACCCGTATTACGGCATCGCATTCTTCGTCGATCACGGGACCATCGGGCTGGTCACGCTCGGCGCCATTTTCCTCGTCGTTACCGGCGGCGAAGCGCTCTATGCCGACCTCGGCCATTTCGGACGCAAGCCGATCCAGACCGCATGGCTCTGTCTCGTTCTGCCGGCACTGGTGATCAATTATTTCGGTCAGGGTGCCAAGGTGCTGGCCGACCCCGCCGCGATCGAGAATCCGTTCTATCGCCTCGTGCCGGACATGTTCCTGCTGCCAATGGTCGTGCTGGCGACCGCAGCGACCGTGATCGCAAGCCAGGCGGTGATCACCGGCGCCTATTCGCTGGTGCATCAGGCTGTCCGGCTCGGGCTGCTGCCACGGATGACCGTCCTGCACACGTCGGCCTCGCATATGGGCCAGATCTATATTCCGCGCGTGACGATTTCGCTGCTAGTCGGCGTGCTGCTGCTCGTCGGCCTGTTCCGCACCTCGAGTGCGCTCGCTTCCGCCTACGGCATCGCAGTCGCCACCACCATGGTCGTGGACGGCGTGCTCGCCTTCGTCGTGATCTGGAAGCTGTGGCAATGGCCGCTTTGGAAATCGCTGCTTCTGCTCACGCCGCTATTCGTCGTCGACGTCACTTTCTTCTCGGCTAACTTGCTCAAGCTGTTCGAAGGCGCCTGGGCGCCACTCCTGTTCGGGGCCACCATGGTGCTCCTGATCACGACCTGGCGTCGCGGCACCGCCATCCTGGTGAACAAGACGCGGCGCACCGAGGTGCCGCTCGACACGCTGTTCCGTAGTCTCGAAAAGAAGCCGCCACATATCGTGCCTGGCACCGCGGTGTTCCTCACCAGCGATCCTGAGTTCGCGCCGGCTGCGCTGCTGCACAATCTCAAGCACAACAAGGTGCTGCACGAGCACAACGTCGTCCTCACCATCATCACCGCCGACACGCCGCGCGTGGCCGAGGGGAACCGGGTGCGCATCACGCCGCTGTCCAAGCATTTCTCCCGAGTGTCGCTGAAGTTCGGATACATGGAGCAGCCCAACGTGCCGAAGGCGCTGGCAATCGCGCGCAGGCACGGCTGGCAGTTCGACATCATGTCGACCTCGTTCTTCCTGTCGCGCCGCGCGATCAAGTCTTCGCCGCAGTCGGGCATGCCGAGCTGGCAGGATCACCTGTTCATCTGGCTGGCGCGGTCGGCGGCCGACGCGACCGATTTCTTTCAGATACCCACGGGCCGGGTGGTTGAGATCGGAACTCAGGTAACGGTCTAGGTGTTTGCCAGAGAGGGCAAAGCACCCATTTAACCCATTGAAAGCCAACAAGAAGACCAATTCGCGGTCGGCGTTTCGGCATGGCTCCCCCCAGCGGCCTGCACAAATGAATGTGCGCCAGACCCGCTTCTGGAGGTATAAGCCCGCCTCTCCAACTATGTATTGCAATGCAGCAATCAGGCTCAGCTTTATGTCTCACAGCATGACGGCCGGGAACGGCGGTTCGATCGCAGCCCAAGACGGCGGCGAGGCTCCGGCCAAGACCGGCTTTTGGCCGCTGACCCTCGGCAGCATCGGCGTTGTGTATGGCGACATCGGCACCAGCCCACTCTACGCCATGCGCGAGTCCATCCTGGCGGCCGCGGGCCCGGGCAACCAGCCGAGCGTGCCGGTGGTGCTCGGCATCCTGTCGCTGATCATCTGGGCGCTCCTCTTCGTCGTCACCGCCAAATACGTGCTGATCCTGTTGCGCGCCGATAACAACGGCGAGGGTGGCACGCTGGCGCTGATGGCGCTCGCCTCGCGCGCGCTCGGACGCGCGAGCGGCATCGTCATCCTGCTCGGCATCATCAGCGGCGCGCTGTTCTACGGCGACGCCATCATCACGCCGGCGCTGTCGGTGCTCTCTGCGGTGGAAGGCTTGAAGATCGCGACCCCCGCGTTCGACGCCTATGTGGTGCCGATCACGGTGGTGATCCTTGTCATCTTGTTCTCGGTGCAATCGCGCGGCACCGCCAAGGTCGCGGCGCTCTTCGGGCCGATCACGCTTGTCTGGTTCGCCGCCATCGCCGCCGCCGGTCTCTGGCACATCAGCGAGAACATGAGCGTGCTCTACGCGTTCAATCCCTGGTACGGCATCAGCTTCCTCCTGCATCACGGCATCATCGGCTTCTTCACGCTCGGCGCCGTGTTCCTGGTGGTGACGGGCTCGGAAGCGCTCTATGCGGACCTCGGCCATTTCGGGCGCGGCCCTATCCGCTTCGCCTGGCTAACAGTGGTGCTGCCGGCGCTGACGATCAATTATCTCGGGCAGGGGGCGCTGGTGCTCACCCATCCGCAGGCGGTTGAAAATCCGTTCTTCCTGCTGTTTCCGCATTGGGCGCTGCTGCCGATGGTGCTGCTCGCAACAGTCGCGACGGTGATCGCCAGCCAGGCGGTGATCACCGGCGCCTATTCGCTGACGCGGCAGGCGATCCAGCTCGGGCTGCTGCCGCGCTTTGAGATCCGCCATACCTCGGAGTCGCTGTTCGGGCAGATCTACATGCCGCGCGTCAACACGCTGCTGCTGATCGGCGTGCTGCTGTTGGTCGGACTGTTCCGCTCGTCGACCGCGCTCGCCTCCGCCTACGGCATCGCCGTCACCGCCACCATGGTGGTCACCGCCATGATGGCCTTTATCGTCATCTGGCGCGTGTGGCATTGGCCCGTGCTCGGTGCGGCGGCGCTGATGGCGCCGTTCCTTTTCGTCGATCTCACCTTCCTGTCGGCGAACATGCTCAAGATCGTCGAGGGCGGCTGGGTGCCGCTCGCGCTCGGCTTGCTGATCATGGTGGTGATGGATACGTGGCGGCGCGGCAGCCGCATGCTGTTCGAGAAGACGCGGCATCAGGAAATGCCGCTCGAGTCCCTGGTGGCCAATCTCGAGAAGAAGCCGCCGATCCGCGTGCCGGGTACGGCCGTGTTCCTCACCAGCGACCCGGCCAGCGCGCCGACCGCGCTGTTGCACAGTCTCAAGCACTACAAGGTGCTGCACGAGAAGAACGTGATCCTCACGGTCGAAACCGCCGACACCCCGAAAGTGAAGCCGCAGGACCGCGTGCGCATCGAGGCCATCGGGGAGCATTTCTCGCTCGTGGCGTTGCGCTTCGGCTTC
>DATDMA010000339.1:0-5255 GCA_036519015.1 Pseudolabrys sp.
CGCCGGCGTACGGCGAGATGCGCCGCCAATATTCGCCCATGGCTGAGAGGCGCGCGTGCTCGGCATTGGTGAGGCGCAGCTTTTGCCAAAGCCGTTCGGCATCCTCGATGATTGTCACGCCGAGCCCGCCGAGCCGGCGCACAGGATCCGGCGCAAGGTCAAGCGCCACTTCCACCTTCGCGACATTCTCGAAGCCGGCGAGATAAGGCACGCCGCCCCGCGTGCGCAGAAGCAGCCCGGCATGCGCCATGGCCGCCAGCGTCGGCGCCGCGCGCGGCGCCACCAGCAATTTCATCAGCTCCATGCGCACGCGCTCGCGCGAGAGCTGATCGAGCCCGTCGCGGGCGGCAATGCACGCGGCGTAGCCGGCGGCATCAGGCCGATCGTGGCCGTAAGCGGCGTGGAAGCGAAAGAAGCGCAGGATGCGCAGATAGTCCTCGGCGATCCGCTCACGCGGATCGCCGATGAAGCGCACACGGCGGTTTGCGAGATCGGCAAGCCCGCCGACATAGTCGTAGAGCGTGCCGTCGCGCGTGACGGAAAAGGCGTTGATGGTGAAGTCGCGCCGACGCGCGTCGCCCTGCCAGTCGCGGGCGAACGCGACCTTGGCGTGGCGGCCATAGGTTTCGACGTCGCGTCGCAGCGTGGTCACCTCGAACGGATGCTTGCCGACGACCACGGTGATGGTGCCGTGCTCGATGCCGGTCGGCACGGCCTTGAAGCCCGCGGCCTGCACGCGGCGCGTAACCTCGTCTGGCAGCGCCGTCGTGGCGACATCGAACTCATTCACGGGCAGCCCGAGCAGCGTGTTGCGCACCGCGCCGCCGATCACGCGCGCTTCCTCGCCATCGCAGTCGAGCACCGCGAGCAATCGCGGCAGCGGGCCGGCATTCAGCCAGGGCGCATCGTCAAGCTTGCGGCCGGTGCGGCCATCTGCAGCCGTCACTTCGTCGTCCCCGGCACGAATTTGCCATCCTCCACATGCGCGGGCACGTAGGTCGTGCCGACGGGCGCGCCGGAGAAATGCGAGAGGAAGACGAAGCTGACGACGACGAGGAGCAGCGCGATGATGGCGAGCGTCGCCACATGCGCGAGCGGCCAGGACTTCACATCGAGCACGCCCGCGCGCGTCGCGAGCAGGAACACGGCGTAAAGCACGAACGGCGCGATGAACAGCAAGACCTCGGTGAGGACGGGGCGGATCATGGATACCCCCACCCCGACGCCTTCGGCGTTGACCCTCCCCCGCAAGCGGAGGAGGGATAAGGAAGCAAGGCTGCCCGGCGCATCGCTTACTCCCGGTAAATCCGATCGTACAGATTACACAGGATACCAGCCGTCACACCCCAAATGTAGCGCTCGCCGAAGGTGATCGCGTAATAGTGCCGCGTCATGCCTTGCCAGTCGCGCGAATGGCGCTGGACGTTGGCGCGGTCCATGACGAAGGCGAGCGGCACTTCAAACACGTTGTCCACTTCGGCGATGTTGAGGGTGAGCTCGAAGCCCGGCTTCACGCGGGCGATGGTCGGCACAATGCGGTAGCCCAGCGTGGTCATGTAGAGATCGAGATAGCCGAGCGGCTGGACGAAGGAACGGTCGAGCCCAATCTCCTCCTGTGCCTCGCGCAAAGCAGAGTCCAGCGGCGTCGCGTCGGTCTTGTCGATCTTGCCGCCGGGAAACGACACCTGGCCCGGATGGTCCGGCAGATGCTGCGCGCGCTGCGTCAGCAGAATGGTGGGCTCGGGATGATCGACGATCGGCACCAGCACCGCGGCTGGGCGAATTGGCCGCACCTGGGCGATCTTCTGCATCACCGGATCGGCATCGTGGTCGCCGCGCTTGGGCGTGATGTCGGGATCGGTCAGGCCGGGCGGCACGTCGAGGTCCAGCCGCTCTCTGGCGCGCGCGAAAAACTGCGCCGCCGACAGCGTGGCCGTCGCGGACGCTTGCTTCGCTGACTCTTTCTTCAGGGACTCTTGCATCAAGCGAACTCCCGCAAGGCGCTTGCTTCCGCCATCGGGAAGAATTCGCCGTTCGAGGCGACACCGAACATCGCCTTACCGTTGACGTCGCGCTCCTCGCCGAGCGCGACCAGATCGTAAAACAGCGCCCGCGTCACTTTGGCCCACAGGTCGCGACGCACATGCAGATAGGGCTTGAGCCCACCGGTGCCCTGCTCGGGCTCGAAGCGCAGCGCGTGACCGGGGCCGGCCTCGACGAGATCGTCCACATTAGTCCGGAAGCCGAGAACCTGCCCGCTCGGCCCATTGTCGACCGCCAGTTCGACGGCGAGAAACGGAGCGTCTTCGACGATTAACCCTACCTTTTCGACCGGCGTGACTAAGAAATGCTTGTTATCCTCGCGCTTGAGGATCGAGGCGAAGAGCCGCACCATGGGCGCCCTTCCGATTGGGCTATTTTGATAAAACCAGGTGCCGTCGGCGGCGATCCGCATGTCGATATCGCCGCAAAACGGCGGATTCCATTGTTCCACCGGCGGCAGACTGCCTTTTTCGCGGGGCAGCGATGCCGCCAGCCGATCGAGTCCGCCCTGCCCTGTCTTCGCCATCGTTGTCCTACGTTATCGTGCCTTTAGCGCCTGTTCGCATCTTCGTGATGAACCGGCCGCGCGGCGCAAGATAGCGTAAGCTTGGTCGATCAAGGAGGCGGAGATTCGGCCTCCCGGCGCATCGAAATGGCGCGTGGTGTATTTGTTGCATAGGCTCTTTTAACGATCATATGAGCCTTCACGCTCCCGGCGGGACGCCCAAGGCGCCCGATGAAAGGATCAGAACTCATGGCGGTGGCAGGCGGCGAAAGCCTCGAAAAGCTGGACGACATGATCGTGCGCGCGGCGGAATCGACCGCCGTCCATGTGCGCGCGGCCAAAGAGGCCATCGGCTCCGTCATCTTCGGCCAGGAGATCGTGGTCGAGCGGGCACTGGTTACCGTTCTCTCCGGCGGCCATGCGCTGCTGGTCGGCGTTCCCGGCCTCGCCAAGACCAAGCTCGTCGAGACCATGGGCATCGCGCTTGGGCTCGACGCCCGCCGCGTGCAGTTCACACCGGACCTGATGCCCTCCGACATCCTCGGAACCGAAGTGCTGGAGGAGAGTGCCGGCGGCAAGCGCAGCTTCCGCTTCATCCCTGGCCCGGTGTTCGCGCAACTGCTCATGGCCGATGAGATCAACCGCGCCTCCCCGCGCACGCAGTCCGCTCTATTGCAGGCGATGCAGGAGCAGCACGTGACGGTCGCCGGCGCGCGGCACGACCTGCCCAAGCCGTTTCTTGTTCTCGCGACGCAGAACCCGCTCGAGCAGGAGGGTACCTATCCGCTGCCCGAAGCACAGCTCGACCGCTTCCTGATGGAGATCGACGTCGATTATCCCGGGCTCGAAGCCGAGCGTAAAATCCTCTTCGACACCACGGGCGCCGATGAGACGCGCGCGAAGGTGGCGATGACAAGCGACGATCTGATCGCGGCGCAGCGCCTGGTGCGACGTATCCCCGTTGGCGAATCCGTCGTCGAGGCGATCCTGCAAATGGTGCGCTCGGCGCGCCCGGGCCCCGAAGCGGGCGACCTCGGCAAGCTGATCGCCTGGGGCCCCGGCCCGCGCGCCAGCCAGGCCTTGATGCTCGCCGTGCGCGCCCGCGCGCTGCTCGATGGCCGTTTCGCACCATCGGTCGACGACGTGCTCGAACTGGCCGAGCCGGTGCTCAAGCACCGCATGGCCCTGACCTTCGCCGCGCGCGCCGAAGGCGAGACAATCCCCGACGTGATCCGGCGCCTCAAAGCGCGCATCGGATAATTGGTATGGCGGAGCCGCAGCCGGCCGACATCGAGACAGGTGCAGTCAAGCAGGCGACAGCAGGCGCCCGCACGCTGGCCGAGTCCATGCCGCGGCTGGTGCTCGAAGCGCGTCGCGTCGCGTCGTCCGTCATCCATGGTTTGCACGGCCGCCGGCGCGCCGGACCGGGCGAGAACTTCTGGCAATACCGCCGCTTCGTCTCCGGCGAGCCGGCGCAGAATGTCGATTGGCGCCGCTCGGCGCGCGACGACCACCTCTATGTGCGCGAGCGCGAGTGGGAAGCCTCGCACACGATCTGGATCTGGCCCGACCGCTCGCCGTCAATGGCCTTCGCCTCGGGCCTCGGCACCGAAAGCAAGCTCGACCGCGCGCTGGTGGTCACCTTCGCGCTGGCCGAAGTGCTGGTGCAGGGCGGCGAACGCGTCGGCGTGCCGGGCCTGATGCGCCCGACCGCGAGCCGCAACGTGATCGAGAAGATGGCGGAAGCGATCCTGCACGACACGCAGGAACGCGCGAGCCTGCCGCCCTCCTTCGCGCCGTCGCCGCTCGCCGAGATCGTCGTGCTGTCGGATCTGTGGAGCCCGATCGGCGAGGTGCGTACGACGATCTCGCAGCTCTCGGGCACCGGCGCGCATGGCCACATCGTACAGATTGTCGATCCGGCGGAAGAGAGCTTCCCCTATTCGGGCCGCATCGAATTCATCGAGCCGGAAGGCGCCGGCACGGTCACCGCGGGACGCGCGGAGACCTGGCGCAGCGACTACCAGGGCTTGATCGCCAATCATCGCGCCGCGGTGCGCGCCGAGACTGACCTGCGCGCCTGGAGCTTCGCCATTCACCGCACCGATCGGCCGGCGAGCGAACTCCTGCTCGTGCTGCATTCGCGCATGGGCTCCAACAGCCAGCCGGCGGCGATCGGCAGCCGTCGCACGCCGGCGCAAGCGGGGAGGACGGCATGATCGGCTCACTGCCGCTGGCCTTCGCCCAACCGCTCGTTCTACTCGGCCTCTTCGCGCTACCGGTCTTGTGGTGGCTTCTGCGGCTTGTTCCGCCACGCCCGCGCCGCATCAACTTCCCGCCGACACGGCTGCTGTTCGAGATCGCACCGAAGGAAGAGACGCCATCGCGCACGCCGTGGTGGCTCACCCTTCTGCGTCTGCTGCTTGCCGCGCTGATCATCCTCGCCGCCGCGGGTCCGTTATGGAATCCGCCGCTCGCCGCAAACGACCGCGGCGCGCCGCTCTTGATCATGCTCGACGATGGCTGGTCGGCGGCCTCTACCTGGGATGCGCGCCTGAGCACCGCTGACGAGATGGCCGCGCGCGCCGAAGCCGACAACCGAGGCGTGGCGGTCTTGCCGCTATCGGAAACCGCGCGCGATGTCTCGCTGCAAGTGGCCGGCGCTGCGCGCGTGCAGCTAAGGCAGCTCAAGCCGAAGCCGCAGACG
>DATDMA010000340.1:0-4605 GCA_036519015.1 Pseudolabrys sp.
ATGGCCGACCTCGATCTCGCGACGCTGAAGACCGCGAAGCGTCTGGTCGTGATCGCTGCCACCTGGGGCGAGGGCGAGCCGCCGGCGCGGGTGATGCGCGTCTACAAGGACTTGATGGGCGAGGGCGCCCCGCGCCTCGAGGGCGTCGAATACGGCGTGCTGGCGCTGGGGGACACCGCCTATGCGGAGTTCTGCGCCATCGGCAAGGCCATCGATGACCGCCTCGCGGCGCTCGGCGCCAAGCGGGTGGTCGAGCGCGTCGATTGCGATCTCGATTTCGCCGAACCGGCCGGACTGTGGATCGGCGATGCGCTGAAAGCCCTGGCGCCGGCCGACAGCCGCGGCCAAGGAAACGGCCAGGTCATCGCTGTCGACTTCGGCGGCAAGCCCGCCGGGTCGCCCAACACCGATGTCGTCGAGGCCGAGATTACCGAGCACGTCAATCTGAACTCCTCGCGCTCCAACAAGGAGACCGTGCATCTCGCATTAGCCTTCGACGGCGCGGCGCCGGCCTACCAGCCGGGCGACTCGCTCGATGTCTATCCGCACAACGACCCCGCTTACGTGGATGAGTTCCTGAAGATCGCCGGGCTTTCGGGCGACGAGGCGCTGCGCAACGATTTTCTCACCGCGCGCGACGTCACGACATTGTCGGCCAAAACCGTCGACACCTACGCCGCTTCGACCGGCGATCAGAACGTGAAGAAGCTCATCGCCGGGGGCGGCGTGCGTGACTGGATCGCCGGGCGCCAGCTCATCGACCTCCTCGCCGCCTTCCCGACCACGATCGATGCCGAGAAGCTGCGCGCGCTGACGCGTCCGCTGGCGCCGCGCGCCTATTCCATCGCGTCCGCGCGCAGCGAGGTGGGCGACGAAGCGCATCTCCTGATCTCGGCGGTGCGCTACGACAGCCACGGCCGGGCGCGCAAGGGCGTCGCCTCGAACTACGTCGCCGAGCGGCTCAAGAAGGGCGACCGCGTGCGCGTGAAGCTCAAGCCCAACAAGCATTTCGCGCTGCCGGCGCCCGACAAGGACATCATCATGGTCGGCCCGGGCACGGGCGTCGCCCCGTTCCGCGCCTTCGTGCAGGAGCGGCGCGCGACGCAGGCGACCGGCCAGAGCTGGCTGTTCTTCGGCGACCGCACCTTCACGCACGACTTCCTCTACCAGCTCGACTGGCAGGATGCGTTGAAGGACGGCGCACTCACCCGCATGGACGTCGCCTTCTCGCGCGACCGGCCCGACAAGGTCTATGTCCAGCACAAGGTCTGGGAGCGCCGCCGCGAGCTGGTCGAATGGCTGGACAACGGCGCGCATTTTTACGTATGCGGCGACGCCAAATCCATGGCCAAGGACGTGCGCGCCACGCTCACGCGCGCTTACGCCGACGTGAAGGCGCTTACGCCGGAAGCGGCCGAGCAGGCGGTGGTAACGCTCGAGCGCGAAAAGCGTTATCTTCAGGACGTTTATTGAGCTCGTCCCGGGCGCAGCGCAACACGAAGTGGTGCGCTGCAGACCCGGGATCGCCACAAAGACCCGAACTCATTAAGGTCCCGGCTTAGCGGCGCACCACTTCGCCATAGCGCGTGAAAGACGCGCGTAAACGCGCTAAAGGCTCGCGCTGCGCCGCATCCGGGACAAGAGGCTACGCCAATGGCTGACGACGAACTCTCGCGCAACGAGCACATCAAGGACGGCAGCAACTTCCTGCGCGGCACGCTCGCGGAGGGGCTGCAGGACGAGATCACCGGCGCGATCACCGAGGACGACCAGCAGCTCGTCAAGTTCCACGGCATGTACCTGCAGGACGACCGCGACCTGCGGCCCGAGCGCGGGCGCAAGAAGATGGAGAAGGCCTTCGCCTTCATGATCCGCGTTCGTATTCCCGGCGGCGTGCTCACGCCGCAGCAGTGGCTCGCGCTCGACCAGGTCGCGCGCGACTACGGCAACGGCACCATGCGCCTGACCACGCGGCAGACGGTGCAGCTGCACGGCATCATCAAGTCGAACCTGAAATCGACGCTGAAAGAGATCGATGCCGTGCTGCTCAACACCATCGCGGCCTGCGGCGACGTCAACCGCAACGTGATGTGCAATCCCAATCCCTATCAGTCGCGCGCCCATGCGGCGGCGCAGGATCTGGCGAAGGCGGTGTCGGATCATCTGCTCCCGCAGACGCCGGCCTATCGCGAGATCTGGCTCGACGGCGAGCGTATCGCCGGCGGCGAAGAGGAAGTCGAGGAGCCGATCTACGGCAAGACCTATTTGCCCCGCAAATTTAAGGTCGTCGTGGCGGTGCCGCCGTCGAACGACGTCGACATCTTCGCGCACGATCTCGGCTTCATCGCGATACTCGGCAACGACGGCGACGTGACAGGCTGGAACGTAACCGTCGGCGGCGGCATGGGCATGACGCACGGCGAGCCGGACACCTATCCGCGCACGGCCGATGTCATGGGCTACTGCACGACGCGCGATGCGGTCGCGATCGCGGAGGCGGTGGTGACGGTGCAGCGCGACTGGGGCGACCGCAAGAGCCGCAAGCACGCGCGCTTGAAATACACGATCGAGGATCGCGGGCTCGATGCCTTCCGTGCCGAGGTCGAGCGCCGCGCCGGCGTATCGCTGGCCCCGGCCAAGCCTTACACATTCACCTCCACCGGCGACCGCTACGGCTGGACGCAAGGCGATAACGGACGCGGTCACCTGACGCTGTTCGTGCAGAACGGCCGCATTCACGACATTGCTGGTTCTCCGCAGCAGACCGTGCTGCGCACCATCGCCCAGATGCATGATGGCGACTTCCGCATCACGGCGAACCAGAACCTCATCATCGCCAACGTGCCGACGGAGAAGCAAACGCAGTTCGAGACGCTGGTGCGCGAGGTGGGGCTGCTGGCGCCGTGGTCGGGCCTGCAACGCAATTCCATGGCCTGCGTGGCGCTGCCCACCTGCGGTCTCGCGCTGGCCGAGAGCGAGCGCTATCTGCCCGACCTGATGACCGCGCTCGACGAGCGTCTCGCCGCGCATGGCCTGTCGGCGGACGACATCGTCATCCGCATGACCGGCTGCCCGAACGGCTGCGCGCGGCCGTACCTCGCGGAGATCGGTTTGGTCGGCAAAGGCCCGGGTCGCTACAATCTCTATCTCGGCGCGGCGTTCGAAGGCTCGCGCCTCTCGAAGCTCTATGCCGAGGACCTCGAGCACAAAGGCATCATCGACGCGCTCGATCCGATCTTCGCGGCCTACTCCGCGGAGCGGCACAGCGGCGAGCACTTCGGCGACTTCACCATCCGCGCGGGCTTTGTGGCGAAGACCGGCAACGGCGCCGATTTCCACGCCAATGTCGGCCGGAAGGACAGCCATGCGGCCGCCGAGTGACGATCGGTACCGGCGCCGCACGGCTGCTCAAAGTTTTGGCACGTGCGTGAGCCTCAAATTTAGCATCGCACTTCGTGTCAGTAGATCAAACGGTTAGCGGATGGCACATGACTTGCTGTTGTGATGTGCGAGGGGCTTTCTTTGGAGGAATGCGCCCGTGACTATCGCCCGTACACCTTCCGAAACACAGCCCGGCCGGATGGACCCGCTGGCGCGTCTGCCGGTGTTTCTAGCCCTCGATAATAAGCGGACCGTGGTTGCCGGCGGCAGCGCCGCCGCCGCCTGGAAGGCTGAGCTTCTCTCTGCCGCCGGTGCGCGCGTCGAGGTCTATGCGGAGGAGCCGTCGGACGAACTGCTGACGATTGCCGGCGATCCGCCGCGTGGCGAGATCTTCGTGCAGCGGCGCGCCTGGACGTCGGATGATCTGACCGGCGCGTCGGTTGCAATCGGCGCATTCGAAGACGACGAGGCGGCATACATCTTCGCCAAGGCCGCGCGCGCCGCCGGCGTGCCGGTCAACGTGATCGACAAGCCGGCCTTCTGCGATTTCTCCTTTGGCGCCATCGTCAACCGCTCGCCGCTGGTGATCGGCGTATCGACCGACGGCGCAGCCCCTGTGTTCGCGCAGGCGATCCGCGCCAGGCTCGAGGCGTTTCTGCCGAAAGGATTTGGCGCTTGGGCCGCGATGGCGGCGAAGTGGCGCGCCGCAGTAAAGGCGACCGATCTGCCCTTCGCCGGCCGGCGCAAGTTCTGGCAGCTGTTCACGGCGCACGCCATCGCCAATCCGGACCGCGAGCCCTCGCAAGACGACTTCGACCGCTTCGTCGCCGAAGTGAAGGGCCTGGGCGCCGAGGTCGAGAGCGGCTCGGTGACGCTGGTCGGCGCCGGGCCCGGCGACGCCGAACTATTGACGCTGCGCGCCGTCCGCGCGCTGCAATCGGCCGACGTGATCCTGTTCGACGATCTGGTCTCGCGTGAGGTGCTCGACTTCTCCCGCCGCGAGGCGCGCAAGATGCTGGTCGGCAAGACAGGGTTCGGTCCGTCCTGCAAGCAGGAGGACATCAACGCGCTGATGGTCGGCCTCGCCAAGCAGGGCAAGCGTGTGGTGCGGCTCAAGGGCGGCGACCCGCTGGTGTTCGGCCGGGCCGGCGAAGAGATCGAAGCCTGCCGGCTGGCGAAGCTTCCGGTGGAGATCGTGCCGGGCATCAGCGCGGCGCAGGGCGC
>DATDMA010000341.1:0-18358 GCA_036519015.1 Pseudolabrys sp.
TTTAAAGCCATTTTGGTCTTATTCGGTTTGGCAAAGGTTGTCACCGTCTCCGCTCCTGTTGGTAGCTAATGCAGCGCGCGGCGGGCTTGCCCGCTTCGCGCGAGCAAGCACCATCGCCCGTGTTCTTTGCGGCGCCGGGTACGCCGTATTCCATCTCCGTCCCTCGCAAACAGGGGGTGCGGGGGAGTCGACCCCCGCAAACAAGCGAGGGGATGGCGCTCCGAGAAGACGCGTCAGGTAGTTCGAGTGCGCATCTTCCTTTTGGGAAGATGCGGCGCCTTTCGGCGCGCCATCGCGGCGTCTTGTCGGCGACGGGCCGCGCTTTCGGCAACCGCCTGCGGGGCGCCCAACCGCTCTCCGCCACGGCCCCTTGCGGGGGCTGTGCCTTCGAGCTTCGGGCGAGCCGTGCGGCCCGCCATCAGCCAGCTCCTGGCGGGGGGTCATAGTGTCCCCAGGCGGAGCCCCGTCACCGCCCGGGAGCTTGGGGGTGCGTTCATCCCCCGCCCGCGGGCGCCGCGTCCTGCTCCACCATCAAGACGCCTCTAGATGGCGCCCTCGTTGAGCAGGACGCATGGAATGTAAGGGCGCTGGAAGCGACGGGGATTACTTTTTTCTCGCGATGAGAAGTCGTTCACTCGGCTGGGTTTTTTCGCCGCGACACGGCGTGGCCTCTCTCGGCCCTCATGGTGAGGAGCGCTGCGAAGCAGCGCGCCTCGAACCATGGGGACCGCCCCCATCCTTCGAGACGGGCGCTACGCGCCCTCCTCAGGATGAGGGCGGAAGGGAGGCGCTCACGCGCGGAGCTTCATCATGGATGCGCGGGTCAAGCCCACGCGTGACGCAGAGTGTGTGGCGCCGGGCTACTTCGCCGCCAACGCCTCGACCTCGACCTTGAACTCAGGCCGGGTGAAGCCGCCGACGATCATCAACGTCGAGGCGGGCGCGGGCATTGCCACATAGCGGTCGCGCACCTGCATATAGGGCGCCATGTGTGCGCGGTCGGTGACATAGGCATTGATGCGCACGATGTCCGCAAAGCCCATGCCGGCTTCGGCCAGACACTGGCCGATCGCCTCGAAGCACAGAATAGCTTGCGCCTCGGCGCTCTCGGGGATGCGGTCGTCCACCGCGATGCCGAGCTGGCCCGAGCACAGCAGCAGCCGCGCGCCGGCTTGGATCTCCACGGCATGGCTGTATTTCGCGAAGGGCGTACGAATGCCGGCGGGAATGAGATGACGCAGCATCGCAATCATTCCGGCTCTGCCGGGCTCTGCGCCATGGCTTGGCGCAGCGCCTCCGAGGCGCGCCGGCAGTATTCGTTGTAGATGGGCGAGAGGCGGAAGTCCTCATTGCGCGGGTAGGGCGCGGTGACCGGGATATCGGCGCTCACGCGGCCCGGCCGCGCGCTCATCACCACGATGCGCGACGAGAGATAGACCGACTCGTAGACGCTGTGGGTGACGAAGATCACGGTGAGGTTCTTCTTCGCGAACAGTTCCAGCAGGTCGTTGTTGAGCTTCATCCGCGTGATCTCGTCGAGCGCGGCGAAGGGCTCGTCCATCAGCAGGATGCGCGGGCTGGTGGCCATGGCGCGCGCGATCGAGACGCGCATCTTCATTCCGCCCGATAGTTCGCGCGGATAGGCATTTACGAAACGTGCAAGCCCGACCTGCGCCAGCACTTCCATGATACGCTCGCGCACGTCCTTCTTTCGCGCGCCGGAGAGCATCAGCGGCAGGTAGACATTGTCGAACACGGTGCGCCAGGGCAGCAGCGTCGGCTCCTGGAACACGAAGCCGAGCAGCCGGTCGGGCTCGCCGAGCGCGTCATAGCTCGACTGCGGCCAGTCGATCGTGCCGGTCGACGGCGCGCCGAGGCCCGCGATCATCTTCAGCAGCGTGGATTTCCCGCAGCCGGAAGGCCCGAGCAGCGTCAGGAATTCGCCGGGGCGGATGGTCAGGTCGACGCCTTCGAGCGCCAGCGTCTTGTTCGCGAAGGTCTTGGAGATGCCGGCGAGCTTGAGCAAAGCGCGCGGCGGGGCGGGCGCTTCGACAGGCTCCGGGGGCTTCGCCTCGAACATGGGCACGACATTCATTGCAGCGCCCCCGACGAGCGCGGAATGAAACTACGCATCTTGCCGGGATTGAGCAATCCCAGCGGATCGACCTCGTGCTTGAAGCCGAGCTGGTCGGCGTCGACGCGCTTGTAGCGGCTGCCGTCCTCCAGCGTGAGGACATGCGGGTTGGCGATCATGATGCCGCACGCTTCATATGCCGCCATGATCTCGTAGAGGCGCTCCGGCGTCGAATAGCGGATCACCGGAATGCCGCTCGCGGTCATGGTGCCGTTGATGCGGATGAACTCGAGGTGTTGCATCACCTCGCCCGGAAACTTGGCGCCGATCTCGGCGGCCGATTCGACCACGCGATCATGCGGGTAAAGAACCTGCAGATAAGTGATGCCGCGATCGACCTTGAACATCTGCAATGTGCAGTGGTTCCAGGTGTGCTCGTAGAGCGGTGCCTTGTTGAGGACATCCTCGGTCGGCGCCTTGTAGGTGATGGTGCCGCCGAACGGCTCGAGCAGCGTCTCGAAGCTTTCGATCGACATCGACCCGATCATGCCGAGCAGCACGGCCTTGCCGTCGGGGCAATAGGGGCGCAAGGCGGCGAAGTTTTCCGGCAGCGGCCATTGGATCGGCGTCAGGAGCTTCTTCACGATGCCGTCGGCCATGGCGATCGCCTGGCCGAAACGGATCGACTCATGGAAGTCGTCGAAGGCGACGATGACATCGACCCAGGGCAAAGCCGGCGCCAGCGGCATTTCCAGCACGGTGATGATGCCGGTCGTGCCATAGGCGCGGCTGATCTTCTGGGCGGCGTCGCCGCGCAGCTCGATGACGCGCGGGTCTTCTTCCATCGTGACGATGCGCGCGGCGAGGATGTTGCCGGGCTCGCGCATGCCGCCGTACGTGACGCTGCCGACGCCGCCGGAGCCGCCGGCGACGAAGCCGCCGATCTGCGACATGCGCTTGGTCGAGGGGTGCATGCGCAGTTCCCAGCCGTTGGGCCGCGTCTGCGCGTCGATATCGAAGAGCTTGGCGCCGGCCTGGACGCGCACGACGCCCGGCTTCTGCCATTCGATTTTGGTGAGCGCGGCCATGTCGAGCACGACGCCGCCTTCGAGCGGCACGCACTGGCCATAATTTCCGGTGGCGCCGCCGCGCACCGTCAGCGGAATGCCGTAGCGGAAGCAGGCGCGCGCGACGCGAATGACGTCGGCCTCGTCGCGCGGCGTGACGATGACGTCGGCGACCTTGTCCTTGAGGCGCTCATTGAGGATCGGCGAGTACCAGAAGTAATCGCGCGATTTGCGCCTGATGTCGGTCGGCTCCAGGCTCGTCGGCACGTCGCGGATGTCGGCGAGGAAGGCGTCGATCGGATAACGCGTCGAGGGAACGATCTGCGGCGCTGAGAGGGCGGCATCGGACATGGTGGCGACCTGTGGACGTGACGGTTCAAGCGGCGCGGAAGACTTCCGCTTCGCCGTGTTCTTCCAAGAGCTTCATCAGCCGCTTGCGCATGATCATGCCCGGCCGGTCCGACACCATGTGCGCCTCCGCGCGCCGGCTCGCGTCGATAGGCGTGTCGTAGTCGGTGGACTCGATGATGTCCTTGTCCTCGCGGGTGATCTTGTAGTCCCAGTCGATCAGAAGCTGCGCCGGGCAGTCTTCCTCGGTGTCGTTGCGATAGAGCCACTGCACGACCTGGATATGGCCGTCGTCGATCGGCGTCGCGGAGTTGAGGATGATGTGGCGCAGGCCCGACGGATAGGTGATGTCGAGACGTCGGCAGAACGGCATGTACCACTGATTGCGCATATGCCGCTTGGTGGTCGGCGCGTCGGTGCCGGAGATGCGGTACTGGACCGGCGGATTGGCGATGGTGATGAGCGTCTCGGCCTCGAAGCCGTAGTCGGTTTCCTTGATCTCGTACTTTTCCGGCAGCGGCTGGTCGAGTTGGCCGAACGTGCCTTTGTGCACGAAGGCGAAGTGCGCATTGTCGAACGAGTTTTCCATCAAGCGCAAAGCCGACGTGTTCCACACCTCGTAGAACTGCGGGACGTGGCGGAAGGCGGGGTCTTTGTCCTCCGGCACCTCGAAGATCGGCGCCAAGGGCTCATCGAGCGCGACCCAGGCATAGCCGTATTTTGCCTGGCAGTGATAGGCGGGCGTCGAGAGGTTCGGGATCTCCTGCTGCACGGGGAATTGCGGCACGTGCACCAGCTTGCCGACCGAGTCGTAAACCCAGCCGTGATAGCCGCAGACGATCTGGCCGTTGTTGCACCAGCCTTTCGACAGCTTGGCGGTGCGATGGCAGCAGCGGTCCTTGAGCGCGGCGGGTTTCCCGTCGGGCCCAAGGAACAGCACGATGTCCTCGTCGAGCAGCTTGAACGGCTTCGGCCCGTCGCTGAGATCGGCGAGCGGCATCACCGCGTACCAGAAGCGGCGGAGAACCTTCTGCTTGGTGGTCAGCATGCGAACCTCGTTGGGGCGTGTTGTTGTTGTGGCGACCGGCGGGACATCAGGCGTCCTGCTCGGCCTCGCTGTCGTGCCAGCGGCCGAGCGCAAGCTTCGACAGGCCGACCATTGCGAGGAACAGAAGGATGCCGGTGACGGTAATCAAGAACAGCGCGGCGAACATGCGCGGGATATCGAGTTGGAAGCCGGACTGCAGGATTTCGTAAGCGAGCCCCGCGCTGCGGCCGCCGGTGCCGGCGACGAACTCGGCCACCACCGCGCCAATCAGCGCCAAGCCTGAGGCGATGCGCAAGCCGGCGAAGAAGAACGGCAGCGCGCTCGGGATGCGCAGATAGATGAGGCTCTGCATGCGCGTGGCGCGGTTGATGGCGAACAGGTTCTGGTGCCCGCTCTCGACGCTGCGCAGGCCGATGGTGGTGTTGGAGATGATGGGGAAGACGGCGATGATGGTGGCGCAGATGATGAGCGCGACCTGCGTGTTCTTCACCAGGATGATGATCAGCGGCGCGATGGCGACGATCGGCGTCACCTGCATGATGACGGCGTAGGGGAAGAAGCTGCGCTCGATCATCTTGTTCTGCACGAACAGGAAGGCGAGCAGGCAGCCGATCGTGGTGGCGAGGCCGAGCGCGATCAAGGCGACCTTGAGCGTGCTCCACAGCGCGCGCATCAGGCCGGGCACGTCGGTGACGATTGCTTGTGCGATGGCGCTGGGCGCCGGGAACAGATAGGCCGGAATGGCGAAGATACGGCAGGCCGCTTCCCAGACCGCGACGATGATGAGGCCGACCACGAGCGGCGGCAGAACTTCGGCGAGGGCGGACGATTTTTTGAGACTGGTCATTATTGCAAGTCTATCCTTTGAACCCGCTCATTCCCGCGCAAGCGGGACTTCAGTTCTTCGCGTCTGACATTCGGCAAAGTCTGGGTCCCCGCTTCCGCGGGGACGAGCGGATATTTGGATCGGGCTCAGTTCATCGGGATCTTCATGCCGTCGATGAATTGCGTGGTGAAGGCCTTCTTGTAGTCGACGCTCTTGTCGATCAGGCCGCCGGCCACCATGAAGTCATAGGTCGCCTTCCAGCGCGCGTCGGTCATCACGCCGATGCCCATGGTCTGCGCATCGCCGCCGTCGACGATCTTCAATTCCTTCATGCGCTTGATGCCGTAGGCGATCTGCTCGTCGCTCATCTTCGGATTGTCGGCCTTGATCAGCGCATTGCCGGGCGACGGGTCGCCGGTGAGATAGCTCTTCCAGCCCTCCATGGAGGCGCGCACGAAGCGCTTGAGCACGTCCGGCTTCTCGGCCGTCAGCTTGGTGGTGGTCACCATCGTGGTGCCGTAGGGCGGATAGCCGTCGTCGGCGAAGAGGAAGAAGTTGGTCTTCACGCCGTTCTGCATGGCCTGGAACGGCTCGGACGAGGGATAAGCCTGCTGCACCGTGTTCTTGTCGGCGAAGAAGGGCTGCAGGTTGAACGTGTAGGGCTGGATCTGCGAATCCGCGTAGCCGTATTTGGCCTTCAGCCAGGGCCAGAAGCTCGTGCGGCTCGACGTCGCGATCAGGATCGCCTTGCCTTTGAAATCGCCGAGGCTCTTGACGTCGTCATGCGCCATCATCCCCTGCAGGTCTTTCTGGAACGAGGCGGCGATGGTGACGACCGGAAGGCCCTTGGCGATCGAATTCAGAACCTGAATGTCGTAGCCCATGATGACGTCGGCTTCGCCACCGAGCAGCAGCTGCATGCCGTTCACCTGCGGGCCGCCCATCTTGATGGTGACGTCGAGGCCGGCCTTCTCATAAAGGCCGGTGGCCTTGGCCTGATAGAAGCCGCCGTGCTCGGCTTGGGCGAACCAGCTCGACAGCAGCGTGATCTTGTCCGCGGCGAGCGCGAGGGACGGGGCGAAGGCGGCGCCGAGAAGCATGGCGCCACCGAAGGCAAATCGGGAAATCCGTGCGAGCGTGGTCATTGCGACATCCGTCGGGCTGTGTAACCGGCTTGGCAGCGATGTCAGCAAATGCGAATGGTAAGAGAAAGCATCAATTTTAGTGCGTTGTGATGCTTTCACGGCATCGGTGATTAGTTTTTAGGCGAACCGCGTTCGCGCTAAGCAACTGCCAGCCATAGCGAATTCAACGCATTGTAAAATCGAGCGGCCGGAGGCCGGATCCCGATGTTGCATGCCCGAATTTTGACCTATCTGGACGAAGTGGCGCGCCTTGGATCGATCCGGAAGGCCGCGGCGCGGCTGAATGTGGCGTCCTCGGCGATCAACCGGCAGATATTGGCGCTGGAGACTCAGCTGGGCGCGCCGATCTTCGAGCGCATGCCGCGCCGGCTGCGGCTGACCGCGACCGGCGAGGTGCTGATCGCGCATGTGCGCGAGACGCTGAAGTCGAGCGAGCGCGTCACCGCGCAGATCGAGGCGCTCAAAGGCCTCCAGCGCGGCGAGGCGACCATCGCCACCATGAATGGCCTTGCCGCCGGACCGCTGCCTGGCTTCCTCGCCGGGGTGATCGCCGCCCATCCGCGCGTGCATATCCGCCTGCGCGTGCTGCCGCTCGACCAGATCCCCAATGCGGTGCTGACCGGCGAGGCCGACATCGCGCTCGGCTACAATTTCCCCACTGGCCCAGGCCTGCGTGTCGTCGCCAGCCACGATCTGCACCTCGGCGCGGTGGTGGCGCCTGGCCATCCGCTGACCCATCGCAAGCCGGCCTGGCTGGCGGACTGCCTCGAATTCCCTCTGGTGCTGGCCGATCCGTCCATGACCATCCGGCCGGTGGTCGATCTCGCCTTCACCCGCGCCGGCATCCCGCTGCATCCGACCATTGAGACCAATTCGATCGAGTTCATGATGCGGATCGTTCGGGAAGGCCATGCCATCACCTTCCTCAACCCGGTGGATATCGGCGTCGACGTCGCGCGCGGCGACCTGGTCTTCATCCCGTTCCAGGACCTCAACGTCGATCCGATCGCCATCAAACTGGCGGTGCGCGCACGTGGCACGCTCGATGCATTCCCGAGCGTCCTGGTGGAGGAGATGCGCGCCGCCATGCCGGCTTTGCAGCGCCGCGTGAATGATGACGAGAGTGAATGATGACGAATAGGCATCGCGTTGAGCGCAAATTGATGCTTGCCAAAGAGAAGCCCTCGGCTAGAGCATGTTCGCGTGCATCGCCCATTCTCCGCTCATTCCCGCGCAAGCGGGAATCCAGAAATGCGATCATAAGAGCAGGCGTTTGATGCCCTGGGTCCCCGCTTTCGCGGGGACGAGCGGAGAGTGATGTGAATGAAGGGACTATGATGAGTGAAAAGCCGTTTTTCTGGGGCGACCTGACCAGCGCCGAATTCCGCGCGCTCGATGCCGAGCGCACCATCGTGCTGCTGCCGGTCGCGGCAGTCGAGCAGCACGGGCCGCATCTGCCGGTGCTCACCGACACCGCGCTGAACGAGGGAATGCTCGCCACGTTGCGCAAGATGCTCCCGGCGGAGCTGAATGTGCTCGCGCTGCCGACTCAGGCCTACGGCAAATCCAACGAACACATCCTGTCGCCCGGCACGGTGACGCTGCCGGCGCATCTCCTGATCGAGGTGTTGACCGAGATCGGCGCCAGCATCGCCCGCGCCGGCCTGCGTAAGGTCGTGTTGATCAATTCGCACGGCGGCAATAGCGAAGTGCTCGGCATCGTCGCCCGCGAATTGCGCGTGCGCCACGGCATGCTCTGCGTCGCCACGCAGTGGCGTCGCTTCGGCCTGCCAGCAGGCGTCTATGGCGCGGTCGACGAGAAATACGGCATCCATGCCGGCGACATCGAGACCTCACTGATGCTCCACTTCCGTCCCGAACTGGTGCGCATGGACAAAGCGAAGAACTTCATCTCCAACGCCATGGCGATGGAGCAGGAATACACGCATCTGCGCCCCATCGGTCCGCACGGATTCGCCTGGATCGCGCCGGACCTCAATGCCGACGGGGCGGTCGGCGATGCTTCGAGCGCCACCGCCGACAAAGGCAAGGCCACGGCCGAATATCAGGCCGAAGGATTCATCGCGCTGCTGCGCGACATGACCGCGTTCCCGCTCTCCCGTTTGCATAGCCCCACATGACAATCCAGTTCGCTGACATCGCCTGGTCCGAGGCGCCGCGCTATTGGCTTACCAATGCGCGCATCCCCACGTGCCTTCTCGCCGATCCCGCCGCCCTGGAGGGCAGCGACCATGAAGGCGTCGTGCGCGCCGACATCCTGATCGCGGACAGCAAGATCGCGCGCATCGCGCCCGCACAAGGCGCGAGCGCCGACGGCACCCCGCGCGTCGATCTCGGCGGCCGCCAAGTGTGGCCGACGCTGATCGATATGCATACGCATCTCGACAAGGGCCATACCGTCGATCGTGCCCCGAACATCGACGGCACGTTCGACAATGCGCGGCTTGCCGTCATCGCCGACCGACCTGGCTGGACCGCGCCGGATCTGCGTCGCCGCATGGGCTTCGGCCTGCGCTCCGCCTATGCGCACGGCGTCTCGGCGATCCGCACGCATATCGACACTTATTACGAAACGGCCGAACGGAGCTGGCCGGTGCTACGCGAGATGCGCGAGGAGTGGGCCGGGAAGGTGGACCTGCAGGCGGTGTCGCTCTGTCCGATCGAGCTGCTGATGGATTCCTTCGGCGACCGCGTTGCGGAGATCGTCAAGGACTCCGGCGGCCTGCTCGGCGGCGTGGTGCGGCCGGCGAACGGGGAGCATGGCGCGCCCGACAACGAGACCGACGCGCAGCTCGATCGATTCTTTTCGCTGGCGACCCGGCACGATCTCGATATCGACATGCACGTGGATGAAACCGGCGATCCGGCGGCGGCGACATTGCCTTTCATCGCGCGCGCGGCGATGCGGCACGGCTACAAGGGCCGCGTGGTCTGCGGCCATTGCTGCAGCCTCGCGGTGCAGACCGACAGCGAGGTCGATCGTACGCTCGATATGCTGGCCGAGGCCGAAATATCGATCGTCACGCTGCCGACGGTGAATCTGTATCTCCAGGACCGCCAGGGCGGCCGCACGCCGCGCTGGCGCGGCGTCACGGTGGTGCACGAGATGCTCAAGCGCGGCATTCGCGTCGCCGCCGCCGGCGACAATTGCCGCGATGGCTTCTACGCCTATGGCGATCATGACGTGGTGGACACATTCCGCCAGGCGGTGCGCATCCTGCACTTCGATCATCCGCTCAGCGAAGCGCCGTCGCTCGTCGGCGCCATGCCGTCGCGCATCGCCAAATTCGACGGCCACGGCCTGATCGGCGAGGGTAAGCCGGCGCGGCTGATCGTGTTCAACGCGCGCAGCATCAACGAGATCGTCTGCCGGCCGCAGGCCGATCGCGTCGTGATCGAGCGCGGCAAGCGTCTCGTGGCCAAGGCGCCGGACTATGCCGAGTTGTGGGACGACGCGACGGCCCGCGCGCGCGCAGCAGAGTGAGCGCCCCATGCGCATCCTGTACATCTACTGCCATCCACTGCCCGAGAGCTTCCACGCCGGCATCCGCGCCAAGGCGCTCGAGGCGCTGACGGCGGTCGGGCATCAGGTCGACCTGCTCGATCTCTATGCCGAGAAGTTCGATCCGGTGCTGTCGGAGGACGCGCGGCGGCATTATCACGACACGTCGCGCAACCAGGTCGGGTTGGAGAGCTACATCGCGCGGGTTCAGGCGGCCGAGGTGCTGGTGGTGCAGTTCCCCACCTGGTGCTTCAGCATGCCGGCGATGCTGAAAGGCTTTCTCGATCGCATGATCATGCCCGGCGTTGCTTTCGATTTGACCGACCCGGCGAAGGTCAAGCCGATGCTCGGCAACATCAAGCGCATTATCGGCATCGTCACCTATGGTCGTCCGCGCTACATGGCGCTGTGGATGAGCGATCCGCCGCGCAAGATCGTCAAACGCTATCTGCGCTGGTTCACCGGCGGGCGCGCACGTGTGGATTACCACGCGCTCTATCATCTCAACGTCGTGACGGAAGCGCAGCGTGTCGCCTTCATCGGCCGTGTATCGAAGGCGCTCGGCCGGCTGGGCTGAGGTGCGGCCATACAAGCTCGGCGGGATGACGCTTCTGTGACGCGTGGGGGACTCCCGTGCGCGCCCTTCGCAGCAAGAACGCCCCAGGTGTGGCAATCGTCAACAAGCGTATGCGGCTCCCCACGTTACATTTGTAATCTTACGGCCCCGATGTGCGGCGCCGAATGAGAGATTTTTGCATGGCTGAGCGCAAGACGGAACCGCGGCTTTCCGCACCCGAAAACAGCGATCGTGTTCCCCTCGCACTCAATCCCCAGGACGATGGCCCATCGCCAGCCAAAGTGAAGGCCGAAATCGGCTTCATCGGCCTCGGCCGCATGGGCTGCGCGATGGCGCGCAACCTCACCAACGCCGGCTTCAATGTGCTGCGCTATACCCGCCACCGCGAGCAGGCAGTGGAGCTCGCGCGACGTGGTCTCCCCGCGACCACCAATCTGGCCGATCTGTTCGACTGCGAAATCGTCGTGACCATGGTGACCGACGATGCGGCCGCGCGCGAGGTCGTCTTCGGCCATGACGCGCTCGGCCTCGACGGTCTGGCCATGGGCCTGTCGCCGGGTTCGATCCATCTGTCGATGAGCACGATCTCGCCGGCAATGTCGCACGAACTGGCCGCGCAGCATGCCAAATATGGCCAGGGCTATGTCGCGGCGCCCGTGCTCGGCAATCCGGAGGCGGCGCGCGCCAGGGAGCTCTTCGTCCTCGCGGCCGGCGCGCCGATCGATGTCGACCGTTGCAAGCCGCTGCTCGAGGCCATGGGCAAACAGACTTTCGTCATCGGAGCCGAGCCTGGCGAGGCCAATCTGGTCAAGCTCACCAGCAATATGATGGTGGCGGCCACGCTGGAATTGATCTCCGAGGCCTTCACGCTGCTGCGCAAGCGTAGTGTCGATCCCGCCATGGTGCTCGACATCCTGACGGGAACCATGTTCGGCAGCCGTGTGCACAAGCTCTACGGCGAGAAGATCGCTAACGAGCGCTACGTGGCCGGGAACTTCGTTCTGCCGCTCGCGCTCAAGGATGTGCGGCTTGCGCTCGCTGAAGCGGAAGCCGCCGCGGTCCCCATGCCGACGATCAGTGTCGTACGGGACCGTCTCATCACGGGAATTGCCCGCGGTTATGCCGGCATGGATTGGACCGCGCTCGGTCTGATCGCCGGGGAAGACGCCGGCCTTGGTGCCGGCAAATTGCCACCCGAACCTGTCAAAGAAAGTAGCGACGACCATGCATAGTCCACGTTTGACGTGGCAGTCGGCGGCCGTTCTTTTCGGTGTGCTGATTGCCGGCGGCGTTTGCGCCGTCACTCCTCCCGCCATCGCGGCCACCGGAGATGCAGCCGCCGGCGAGAAAGTGTTCAGCCGTTGTGCCGTGTGCCATTCCAATGAGGCTGGCGTGAATAAAGTTGGCCCCTCGCTTGACGGCGTCGTCGGCCGCAAGAGCGGCACCGAGCCCGGCTACAGCTATTCGCCGGCCATGAAGACCGCCGGCCTCACCTGGGATCCGGCGACGATCGACAAGTTCCTGCAGGGGCCAAGCAGCCTCGTGCACGGAACCAAGATGTTCTTGAGCGTGCCTAGCGAAACAGACCGGCAGAACGTGATCGCTTATCTCGCAACGCTGAAGTGATCGTACCTGCTTAATGGGAATGAAGGGGACCTTTCGATGCCACAGCTTCGGATAAACGGCCAAACGCTCACCGTGGATGCGGACCCGCAGATGCCGCTCCTCTGGGCCATTCGTGACGTGCTGGGCATGACGGGCACGAAGTTCGGATGCGGCGTGGGCGCCTGCGGCGCCTGCACCATCCACCTCGACGGCAATGCGACCCGGTCCTGCATCACGACGATATCGGATGCTGCAGGTCACGAGATCACCACCATCGAAGGCCTGAGCCACGACGGCAGCCATCCGGTGCAGAAGGCCTGGGTGTCGCACAACGTGCCGCAATGCGGCTACTGCCAGCCGGGCCAGATCATGCAGGCAGCTGCGTTCCTCAAAGAGACGCCGAAGCCGACCGATCAGCAGATCGTCGACGCCATGGCCGGAAACATCTGCCGCTGCGGCACCTATCAGCGCATCCGCGCAGCCATCAAGTCGGCCGCGGAGGCCATCTAATGACCGACATCGTCAAACTGGATCGCCGCGAGATCCTCGGTGCCGGCGCCGGCGTGTTCGTTCTCGGCGTCTATGCCGGATTCCGTCCGTTCCCGGTCGCCAATGCCGCCGAGAACACGTCGTTCGCGCCCAATGTCTATGTCAGCATGGACGAGACCGGCACCGTGACCATCGTTGCGCACCGCTCCGAGATGGGCACCGGCATCCGCACCGGCCTGCCGATGGTCCTGGCCGACGAAATGGACGCCGACTGGGCCCGCGTGAAGGTCGTGCAGGCCGACGGCGACGCCAAATACGGCGATCAGAACACCGACGGCTCGCGCAGCGTGCGCCAGTTCTATCAGCCGATGCGCGTGGCCGGCGCCACGGCGCGGCAGATGCTCGAACAGGCCGCGTCGCGTATTTGGAATGTCAGCGTCGATGACTGCCAAGCCGTCAAGCACACGGTGGTGCATACGCCGACCGGCCGCACGCTCGACTACGGCGCGCTGGCGAAGGTTGCTGCGACTTTGCCGCTGCCGCAGGCCGACCACATGGAGCTCACGTTCAAGCCGCGCTCCAAGTGGCTCTATGTCGATACGCCGATGCCGATCGTCGATCTGCAGGACATCGTGCAAGGCAAGGCGAAATACGGCATCGACACCGAGGTGCCGGGCATGAAGCACGCCTCGATCGAGCGTTGCCCGGTCTATGGCGGCAAGGTGAAGTCTTACGACGCCGCCGAGGCGCTCAAGGTCCCGGGCGTCGAGCAGGTGGTCGAAATACCGGCGACGCCGATTCCGTCCGGCTTCATGCCGCTCGGCGGCATCGCCGTCATCGCTAGCAACACCTGGGCGGCGCAGCAGGGCCGCACCAAGCTCAAGATCGATTGGGACTACGGCCCCAACGCCAAATTCGACACGACGGCGTATCGCGCCGAGCTTGAATCGGTCGCGCAGAAGCCGGGCCGCATCGTGCGTACGCAAGGCAATGTCGATCAAAGCCTGCAATCGGCGGCCAAGCGCATCTCGGCCGATTATTTCGTGCCGCACCTCGCGCATTCGCCGATGGAAGTGCCGGCCTGCGCGGCAAGCGTCGCCAACGGCAAGTGCATCGCCTGGGCGCCGAGCCAGAACCCGCAGGGCGCGGCCGAGGTCTTGGCCAATGCGCTCGGCATCAAGCAATCCGACGTGACGATCCACACGACACTGCTCGGCGGGGGCTTCGGCCGCAAGTCGAAGCCCGACTTCATCGCCGAGGCGGCTGTCCTGTCGCAAAAGCTCAACGCCCCGGTGAAGGTGACCTGGACGCGCGAGGACGAGATCAAGCACGACTACTATCACGCCATCTGCGCCCAGCATCTCGAGGGCGGCCTCGACAGCAACGGGCGTCCGACCGCCTGGCTGCATCGCACGGTGTTCCCGGCGATCGAGGCGACGTTCCAGCCGGGCGTGATCTATGGCAGCGCCGGCGAGCTGCAGCAGGGCGTCACCGACGTGCCATATGCGATTTCGAACCTGCGCTGCGAGAACGGGCCGATCGGCAATCACGTTCGCATCGGCTGGTATCGCTCGGTCTACAACATTCCGCATGCCTTCGCGGTCTGCTCGTTCGCCGATGAGATGGCCTCAGCGGCGGGCAAGGATCCCGTCGAGTTCCTGCGCGCGCTGATCGGCAGCCCGCGCCACATCGATCTCAAGGCGATGGGTGTCGATTATCCGAACTACGGCGCCTCGATGGAGGAATACCCGATCGATACCGGGCGTCTGCTCAACGTGCTCAACCTCGCCGCGACGAAAAGCGGCTGGGGCAGCGCACTGCCGGAGCGGCACGCGCGCGGCATCGCCGTGCACCGCAGCTTCCTGACTTACGTGGCGGTGGTGGCGCAGGTGGCCGTCGGCCATGATGGCCAGATCACGGTGCCGCGGATCGATCTGGCGCTCGACGCCGGCCAGATCGTCAATCCGGATCGCGTCCGCGCCCAGTTCGAGGGCGCGGCGATCATGGGCATCAGCAACGCGCTCTACAGCAACATCACGGCCAAGCAGGGCCAGATCGAGCAGACGAACTTCACCGACTATCTCGTCGCGCGCACCGACATCACGCCGGAGACCCACGTGCATATCGTGGACAGCCATGCGCCTCCGGGCGGTGTCGGCGAGCCCGGCGTGCCGCCGGTCGCGCCTGCGATCTGCAACGCGATCTTCGCGGCGACGGGAAAACGAATCCGCAGTCTGCCGATCGACACGAGCATGCTGCAGACGGCGTCGTTGAACTAGACGAGCGGAAGAACACGAACGCACTTCACCGCGCGCTGGCGGGGAAGATCGTGCGCCAGTCGCTTTTCATATCCACGACCATCCAGCCCTTGGCGTTGGCCTCGTCGAGTGCCTTGTCGAGGGTATTGAACCGCTGTTTGGTGTAGGCGTATTCGCGCTCAGCATCGGTGTGATGGACAAGCCCCATGAAGCGGACGCCGTCACCGGCCGCCGTCCATTGAAGCATTTGCCAGTCGCCGTCCGAGTTGCCGAAGGCGAAGATCGGACGGCGGCCGATGAATCGGTCGATCCCCTCCGGCTTGCCCGGCCCGTCGTCGACGAATTGGATTTTCGGCTCTTTCATCAGCAGCGGTGTGCCGTTGGGTCCCATTTCAAACTTGGTGACCCCGGACGAGCCAACCACTTGCTCCGGCGGGATCCCATAGACGCGGTCAGTGACGACGCGCATGAATTCAACTCCACCGCCTGAGACGATGAAGGTCTTGAAGCCGCTTGCGCGCAAATAGGTTAGCAGTTCCAGCATCGGCTGATAGACAAGCTCGGTATAGGGGCGGTTGAAACGCGGATGGCGCGCCGTGGCAAACCAATCCGCGGCGATCTTCGAGAAGGCAGCGGTCGTCATGCCGGAATGGGTGACCGCCAGAATCTCAAAGATTCCCTTCTCGCCGAATTCCAGGAGCGCTTCGGGGTTGCCCTCAAGCACCGCCTTGAATGGCTGCGTGTCCTTCCATTCCGGGTGCTGCGGCGCCATCGCTTTGACGCGGTCCAGGGCGAAGGCGCCTTGCACGGGCAGCGGCTTCTCGCACCACAACGTGCCGTCGTTGTCGAACGTGGCGATGCGCTCCGCCGGCGCCACGTAATCGGGGCCACCCTCGCGTGTGACACGGGCGACAAAATCCATAATGGACTGCCGGGTGCTATCACTCCACGACGGCAGCGGCCCGGGCGCCTGCGCGAACGCGCTGCCGCGGTAGAGCGCAGCGGCAGCGAGCGTCGTCAGCAAGGCTCGGCGGTTGACAACGGGGACAGCGACAATCATGGGACACCCGAGCTTGAGCCGTCATTCTCGAACGTGAAGGTCGGGTCTGCGAGCATCCTTGCAGGATGCCCGCAGATCACTGGGTCCTCGCCTAGTCTTTGCCTTTGGCGAGTGCGTGCTGGATGGCCTGTTGTTCATCGCTCGTCAATTGCGTCGGCCCGAGCTTGAACATCAGCTTGTTGAGCTTGCCGGTGAAGCGGAACGGCACCTGGTAGTCCTTGTCGTCCACCGGCGTGCGCGTATCGACGCCGACGTCGAAGGTCTCGTCGATCGTCATGAGGGCCGGGATGGTGTGCGGGATCTTCTTGTTGGCGACTTCTCTGTCGTCCACCTTCAGGACGCCGGTGCCACCTTTGCCGATACCGGGGCCGTCGTATGTGAAGTCAAACACGATGGTGTGCTTGCCCGGCGCAAGCGCCTGCTGGCCCTCCCAGCGGAACTGCTCCAGAGCCAGGAGATTGTAGGTGAACACCGGCTTGCCCTTCAGAAGATAAAGCCCGTATCCGCCGAAGTGGCCACCCAAAGTTGCGAGCATCCCTTCGGCGCCGCCCTGCGGAATCTCCACTTCGGCCGTGATGGCATAGGACTTGGCGATGATGTCCGGTGAGTCGCCGCTCGGGAGACCGGACATTTCACGCGTGTAGGTCAAAACATTCCGACCCGCGGTGGCGCTCGGCCGCGCTGTCACGATGCGCTGGAGGATCGAGTTGTCCAACGGAAACACGTTGTACTTCGACGCCTCGACGAGGAAGAGTTCCTGCAACTGGCGCAGCTTGTCGGGCATCTTGGCTGCGAGGTCGTTCGACTCCGAGTAGTCCTCTGCGATGTTGTAGAGTTCCCATTTATAGCCATTGATCACGTCGGGCATCTTGACCGTGCCCATCAACCACGGCGGTTCGGGCGGCGTCGTCGCGGCGATCCAGCCGTCGTTATAGATCGCGCGATTGCCGAACATCTCGAAGTACTGCGTCGGCCGCGTGGACTTGACGTTGGCATTTGCCTTGTCCCAAGTGTACGCCATGCTCACGCCTTCGATCGGCCTCTGTGCAACGCCGTTGACCATCAACGGCGCCTGGATGCCCGCCGCTTCGAGGATGGTCGGCACGACGTCGATCATGTGGTGGAATTGAGTGCGGATGCCGCCGGCGTCCTTGATGCGGTCGGGCCATGCGATCGCCATTCCCTGGCGGGTGCCGCCGAAATGCGACGCGACCTGCTTGGTCCACTTGAACGGCGTATCGAACGCCCACGACCACGCCACCGACATGTGCGGGGTCGTCGCGGGCGAGCCCCAGACGTCATAGAACTTCAACTGTTCTGCGACCGGAATATTTATGCCTTGAATCGCGGCGAGGTCGAACGGCGTGCCGAGCGTGGAGCCTTCGGCGCTCGTGCCGTTATCGCCTTCGATGTAGATGATCAGGGTATTATCGAGCTTGCCGAGGTCCTGCACCGCCTGGATCACCCGACCGATTTCATCGTCGGTGTAAGCAACATAGGCGGCATAGACCTCCGCCTGCCGTGCGAATAGCTTCTTGCTGTCAGCGTCAAGCGTGTCCCACTTCGGCAGATCATCCGGCCAAGCAGTGAGCTGCGTATTGGGCGGGATCACGCCGAGCCGCTTCTGGTTGGCGAAAATCTGCTCGCGCATTTCGTTCCAACCCATGTCGAATTTGCCCTTGAACTTTTCGATCCACTCCTTCTTCGGCTGGTGCGGCGCGTGGGTGCCGCCGGGCACGTAATGGACAAAGAACGGCTTGTCGGGCGCGGCCGCGTTGAGCTTGTTCATGTGCTCGATGGCTTCGTCGGCCAGATCGGTGGTGAGGTTGTAGTCGGGCTTGCCGATCCAGGGGAAGATCTGGGTCTGATTGCGGAAGAGGTAGGGCGTCCATTGGTCGGTTTCGCCGCCCATGAACCCGTAGAAGTATTCGAAGCCCATCCCGACGGGCCACTGATCGAAGGGGCCCGCTGCGCTGTATTGAAAGCTCGGAGTATTGTGTTCCTTCCCAAACCATGATGTGGAATAGCCGTTCTCTTTCAGGATCGTCCCGATGGTGGCATTGTCTGGCCCGATGATGGAGTTATAGCCTGGATAGCCGGTAGACAGCTCCCCGATCTGGCCGGAGCCCACCGAGTGGTGGTTGCGGCCGGTGATCAGTGCCGCCCGTGAGGGCGAGCAGAGCGCGGTGGAATGGAACTGCGTATAGCGCAGCCCCGCCTTCGCGACCCGGTCCAGGGCTGGAGTCGGGATGACTCCGCCAAAAGTACTTGAGACGCCATAGCCCTGGTCGTCGGTCATGATCAGCAGCACATTGGGCGCGCCCTTAGGCGGGACCAC
>DATDMA010000342.1:0-14291 GCA_036519015.1 Pseudolabrys sp.
CGCGCGGCGACCAACACCAACAACTCCTTCGCGCCCGCCTATGCGACACTCGACATCGGCGCGCGCTATTCCATGAAAGTCATGCAGCATAACCTGACGGCGCGCTTCCAGGTGCTCAACGTCACCGATACGGACTATTACGTCTCGATCGCCGACGGCAATATCGTCGGCAGCCCTGGCGCTAACACCGCTTACCTCGGCACGCCGCGGACCTTCATGGCGAGCCTCGAAGCGGATTTTTGATTTGTTGCTGTCATGGCCGGGCTTGTCCCGGCCATCCCGCTTAGGGGCGCAGTGCCTTCCTAAGCGGGATCACCGGGTCACGCCGCTTCGCGGCGGCCCGGTGATGATAACCAAATTACTTCGTCTCCCCCGCGTCCAGTTTCCGCCGCACGGTGCCGAGTTCGCGGGTCCAGGTCTGCAGGCGGGTGCTCATGATCTCACGCAGTTTCTCGGCGGCGTCCGGATAGCCCTCCAGCATCTTGCGGAACAGACTGCGCGGAATGCGGATCACCACCGTCGGCCCCTTGGCGATCGCGGTGGCGGGACACACCATGTCGGTGAGCAGCGCCAGTTCGCCGATCAGCGTGCCGGGGCCGACCGTGTATTCCTTGCCTTCCGAGAACGTGCCCGGCTCCATCAGCAGCGAGCCGTCCTGCACGAGATAGCCGCCGTCCGCGAGTTCCCCGGCATAGAACAGCACCGCACCGCTCGGCAGGTTGCGCGTCTCGGCGCCGATCGCCAGCACCTGCAAGGCCTGCTTGCCCAGCGCCGCGAAGGTCGGCACCCGCTCGAAGATGGCGATTTCGTCTTCGAGGTTCATAGCGATCCCGTCATTCCGGGACGCGAGCGGAGCGAGCGGGCCCGGAATCCATACTCCGCAGCGCCAGAGGTTATGGATTCCGGGCTCGCATGGCTCCGGCCTTCGGCCAAAGCCATGCGCCCCGGAATGACGCTGACATTGGTTCTCACGGCACCAGCTTATAGCCGCCGGCTTCCGTCACCAGGATCTGCGGCATGGCCGCGTCCTTCTCTACCTTCTGCCGCAGCCGGTAGATGTGTGTCTCGAGCGTATGCGTGGTGACGCCGGAATTATAGCCCCAGACTTCCTGCAACAGCGTCTCGCGCGACACCGGCTTCTGCCCGGCGCGATAGAGATAGCGCAGGATCGCAGTTTCCTTTTCCGTCAGCCGCACCTTGCTGCCCTTGGGGTTCAGCAGGATCTTGGAGCTCGGCCGGAACGTATAGGGCCCGATGGTGAAGACCGCATCTTCGCTCGCCTCGTGCTGGCGGAGCTGCGCACGGATGCGCGCCAGCAGCACGGCGAATCGGAAAGGCTTGCTGACATAGTCGTTGGCGCCCGACTCGAGCCCGAGAATGGTGTCGCTGTCGGTGTCGTGCCCGGTGAGCATGATGATGGGCGCCTTGAAGCCGTTCTTGCGCAACATGCGCACGGCTTCGCGCCCGTCCACGTCGGGCAGTCCCACGTCCATGATCACCAGGTCGACCTGACCGTTCTTGGCGATCTGCACGCCTTTGGTGCCGCTGTCGATCGAGATCGCCTCGAACTCATCGTGGAGCGCCAGTTGCTCGACCAGCGCCTCACGCAGTTCGGTGTCGTCGTCGACGATCAGGATAATCCGTTTGTTGGCCATCGTTTTAAAGGCCCCTTCGGGCGGCGCCGCGGCGCCTTATGCATTGCCTATACTCGGTAGCTATACTCGGGGTTCGGAAATCTCAAAGGTATCCGGAACCCTCACTACCATTTCACGTAAGGTACATTCTTTTCGAAAAGCCGCTTTTACGCCCCGTGTCGTCCTCGCGAAGTAGAACATTCGGGGCTAAAAGAGCAAGCGCGAACTGGTATTTAGGCGGTCTTCCCAAACTTTCTAGGACGAGGCCCGATGCGAACGCGATCCCTGTCGCGAATAACGGTCCGTCGCAAGCCGGGCGACCCCCGGCGCGGCTGGCTCACGGCCGGAACATTAACCCTTCCCGTGGCGCTCGGGCGCGGCGGCATCATAGCCAACAAGCGCGAGGGTGACGGTGGTACTCCGCTGGGCAATTTCCGGCCAAAGCGGCTCTGGTGGCGCGGCGAGCGGCACCGGCGCCCGGCGACGTCATTGCCGGTGCGGCGAATCGCACCGGACGACGGCTGGTGCGAGGATCCGGCCGACCGGCATTACAACCAGCGTGTGAAGGTGCCGCCGGGCAGCAATGCCGACCGGCTCGCCCGCGCCGACGCTCTCTACGACTTCATTGTCGAGATCGATCACAACACGCGGCCGCGCGTCGCCGGCCGCGGCAGCGCCGTGTTCATCCACGTCGCACGTCCGGGCTTTGCGCCGACTGCCGGCTGCATCGCGCTCACGACGAGCGCGCTGCGCCATCTGCTGGCACGCCTCGGCCCGCGCACACGGATCGTGATCGGATAGTCGCGCCGTAAAAAACGCCATCACCAGTCCGTGTCGCGAGCTGTACTTTATTGACAGCGCGGATTGCGGGGCATAAGTGCGATTTCTGCGGCGCAAGACTCTGTCAGCGTCGCTGCGACCATCACATCAACGGACCTTATGGACAGCTACGCTAGACGCGGCACGGCGGCCGTCATCCTAGCTCGCCGTGCAAGCACGCACACGAACCGGATCGATCTTGGCGCCCGCCGGGAGAGTGAGGCTCGGACCTAGGGGTCCGACTTTTCACTCACCTTCAGGCCGGCCAGGACCGGTCCTCATGGAGGTGAGTCATGAAGCTCGCACTCGTCGTTAATCGCTCAATTGTCTCCATCGGCGCGCTCGACCGTGCCGTCGCGCCACGTGCCCGGGCGGCCACGAACGCCCTGCCCCGGCAAAGTTCAATCCAACCTCGCAAGGCCTGGCGCCCATCCGGCGCGCTGGTCGCTCATTGGCATGTGTCTCCTGAGACCGGCCGGGCCGAATGCCGCTGGTCGCTCGAAGAGCCGCCGGCAGACGATTACTTAAGTCCCGGCTCGGCGAGTGCCATCGGGCGACGGCGCGCGCCGTCCGGCCGGCGTTACGGCACCGGGCTTGCGATCAACCACGGTCCGCGCAGGCGGATCGTGGTTGATCGAGTCAGGTCGGATTGTCGAGGCTGAACCTGCCTGACCTGTCGTCGTAAGCGAAGGCCTCGCCAAATCGCGCCCAAGCCACAATCGCCCGCAATGTCTGCTCAGCCGCATCCGATGCCATGTGGTCCTCGAGCTCGTCGAGGAAGCGGCTCTTGGGCGCCATGTGATTGGCGCGCTCCTGCAGCACGCGGCGGATGTGCACGGCCAACGGCACGTAAGTCATGAGCTGGCGCTGGAACAGCCTCTTGCGGTCGTCGACGCCGGATTCCGCGAACTGCCTGCCGCTGTCTGACAGCCGGATATCGCCACCCTCGACTTCGGCGAAGCGCAACAACTGCAAGGTTTCGGCGACGGGGAAAAGATCGTCCACCTCCATCTGCAAGGCACTGGCGATCACCGGAAGATCGGCCTTGCCGTCATAGGGCGCACCGGCAACCGCTTCGATCAGGCCGGCCATCGTGTTGGCGGAGACACGCGGCAGAACCATGTCGATGCCCATGCCTGCAAAGCGATCCTGCGCGGCGCGCGGCGGGGCGGCGGCCCGTGCGGTCATGGCGACGTAGATGCGTTCGACCAGATCGCGGAAGGCCGGCTCCAGGCGGCTGCGCGGCTGCGGCAGATCGACCTTGATCTCCTCGATGATGTGACCCGGATTTCTGGAGAAGACGAGAACGCGGTCGCACATCAGCACCGCTTCCTCGATGTTGTGTGTCACCAGCAGCACGCCCTTGATCGGGAGCTTGCCTTCGATCCAGAGATCGAGAAAGTCCGTGCGCAGCGTTTCGGCGGTCAGCACATCGAGCGCGGAGAACGGCTCATCCATCAGTAGAATGTTGGGATGAACAACAAGGGCGCGGGCAAAGCCGACCCGCTGGCGCATGCCGCCTGAAAGTTCGCGCGGATAGGCCGACTCGTAGCCGTCGAGCCCGATCAGATCGATGCCGGCGAGCGCGCGCTGGCGGATTTCGGCGTCGGGCAGGCCGAGCGCTTCCAGCCCGAGCTGTACATTCTCGAGCACCGTAAGCCAGGGAAACAGGGCGAAGCTCTGGAACACCATCGCAATGCCGGCCGCCGGGCCCACCACCGGCTGCCCGCGATACGTCACGCTGCCTTGGGTCGGCCGCGCCAGCCCGGAGATCAGCCGCAACAGCGTTGATTTTCCCGAACCGGATCGGCCGAGCAGACCGACGATCTCCCCATCTTTGAGCGTCAGATTGATGTCATTGAGGACGAGCAAGTCTTCGCCGTCGGGCCTGGGGAAGGCCTGGCAGCAAGACTCGATGTGCAGCAGTGCGTCGCTCATGACTCCTGTCCTCTCATCCGAGCCGGAATTTTCGTTCGCCGTACCAATAGAGCGGCCGCCAGAGCAGACGATTGACGATGACCACGTACAGGCTCATCACCGCGATCCCAAGCACGATGCGCGGAAAATTACCGGCCGTGGTCGCTTCCGCGATGTAGGCACCGAGCCCGCTCGCCTCCAGGTGCGTATTGCCCCAGCTCGCCACCTCGGCGACGATGCTCGCGTTCCAGGAGCCGCCGGACGCGGTGATGGCGCCGGTGACGTAATAGGGAAACACCGCCGGCAGCGCGATCTTTCTCCACCACAGCCAGCCGCGGACCTGGAGATTGGTGCCGACGTCGCGCATCTCCGACGGGATCGCCGAAGCGCCCGCGATCACGTTGAAGAGAATGTACCACTGGGTGCCCAGGATCATCAGCGGGCTAAGCCAGATGTTGGGATTGAGGCTGAGCACGACGATGGCAGACACTGCGATCGGAAACAGCACGTTCGCCGGAAACGCCGCCAGGAACTGCGCGATCGGCTGAATGAATTGCGCCACGCGCGGCCGCATTCCCACCACGACGCCGATCGGCACCCAGACCACGCTGGCCAGCGCGATGAGGACGATCACGCGCGTCAACGTGGCAAGCCCGAGGAGCAGCGCCCTGCCTGCTTCATGTGGCGAGATGCTGGTGGAGACGAACGTCACCACGCGCCACAGAGCGAGCAGCGCCAGCACGGCGACGACGCCGTTCCACAGCCAGTCCATGACGCTTGTGCGGCGCCCGGACGGCTTGGCGGCGACATCGCGGCGCCAGAGCAGCGACCAGCGGAACGTGCGGCGCCACAGGCGCGACAGCGGCTCGGTCAAGATCGCGACCGCCCGCGAGCGGCGCAGCACGTCCAGCACCCATGAACGCGGCGGCAGCGCGCCCACCTGCTGCTCGAAACGAAACCGATCGGCCCAGGCGACCAGCGGGCGAAACAGCAACTGGTCATACAGCATGATGACCACCAGCATCGCCAGGATGGCCCAGCACACCGCGGCAAGGTTTTCTTTCTCGATCGCCAGCGCGATGTAGGAGCCGATGCCCGGCAGCGTGATGGTGGTATTGCCGACGCTGATCGCCTCGGACGCGACCACGAAGAACCAGCTTCCGGACATGGAGACCATCATGTTCCAGATGAGCTGCGGCATCGCGAACGGCACCTCGACCCGCCAGAAGCGCATCCAGCCCGACAGCCTGAATGTACGCGACGCTTCCATCAGCTCGACCGGCACGGTGCGCAGCGACTGGTAGAAGCTGAAAGCCATGTTCCAGGCTTGGCTGGTGAAGATCGCGAAGACGGCCGCAAACTCCGCGCCTAGCACCCGGCCGGGGGCGAGCGACATGAAGAACACCACCGTCACCGAGATGAATCCGAGGATCGGCACCGACTGGAGAATGTCGAGCAACGGCACCAGAAGGACTTCGGCGCGGCGGCTCTTGGCCGCGAGGGTCGCGTAGGTGAACGTGAACAGCAGCGATAGGGCTAGCGCTACCAACATGCGCAAGGTCGTGCGCACCGCATATTCCGGCAGATTTCCTGGTGCCAGCGACACCGGCGCCACCTGCAGTTCGGCGAGCGGCTGCAGGAGATGATGGCTCGCGTCGCCAAGGAAGACGATGACCCCAAGGGTGAGAAGCGCCGCAAGCGCGTCCCAGCGCGTAAAACGGCGCGACCCCTGTTCAACGGAAATGGGAATGGTGCCGCGCATGGCTCGGCACTCCGGTTGGAGGTTGCTGTGTTCAAGGGGCCGATGCCGCCGCGCGTGCGGCGAATTAAGCCCGCTTCTCGGAATTACAGTCGACTCAGCCCCCAGAGCCAACGCTTAGTCGGGTGCCACGGAGGCCGCAAGCGCATTGCGAGAAGTAAACGATTTCTTTGTGACGGTAATTTCATCCGGCGGCGTTACCGAGCGTTAATTATGCGCACAGCCAGAGCGCGTCCGGCGCAGAAATAACAACGGCATTAACATTGGCGGTAAGTCGGCAATGACATGATAACCGCCTCCAAAGCCGGCGCGACCCGCCGGAGCGAGATCAATGGATACGAAACGTATGCTGGACCCGCACCTTGCGCCACGATCCTCGCCTGAGCAGATCGGACGCGTCGCCGCCGTCACCGGCGCGACTGCGACGGTCGAACTCACCGCGCGCGGCTTCGGCAACGACAACCCGACCGTCGGCAAGTTCATGGGGCTTGCGACCGCGAAAGCGCTCATCATCGGCCTCGTCACCGAGGTCGGCGAAGAGCAGGTTTCGGGAACGAGCGCAGGCACCGGCTTCCGCAAGATCGCGCGGCTCGATCTGATCGGCGAGATCAGCGGCGTCGGCCGCTTCCAGCGCGGCGTCACCGAATATCCGAACATCGGCGACGCGGCGTCGCTCCTGGGCGAGCGCGAGCTGCGTTTGGTGTACGGCGCCGCCGACAGCGACCACGCCCATGTTGGCGACCTGCAGCAGAACCCGAACATCGGCGTGCACATCGACATCGATCATCTGGTCAGCCGCCACTTCGCCATCCTCGGCGCCACCGGGGTCGGCAAGTCCAGCGGCGTCGCCATCATCCTGCAGAAGATCCTCGACACGCGGCCGAACCTGCGCATCTTCCTGGTCGATCCGCATAACGAATACAGCCGCTGCTTCGGCGACAAGGCGCAGGTGCTCACGCCACGCAATTTGCGCCTGCCGTTCTGGCTGTTCAATTTCGAGGAGACGATCGACGCCTTCTTCGGCGCCCGGCCCGGTGTCGACGAAGAGGTCGAGATTCTTTCCGAAGTGATCCCGCTCGCCAAGGCGGCCTATCTGCAATACCGCGCCAACGGCAACGACCGCCTGCTCGCCAAGCGGCGCGATCCGCGCGACGTCGGCTTTACCGCCGACACGCCGGTGCCCTATCGCATCGAGGACCTGATCAACCTGCTCGACGAACGCATGGGCAAGCTCGAGAACCGCTCGTCGCGCATGACCTATCACAAGCTGATTTCGCGCATTCAGACCTTCCGCAATCATCCGCGCTACGCCTTCATGTTCGAGAACGCGAACATCGGCGGCGATACGATGGCGGAGATCCTCGGCGCGCTGTTCCGCCTGCCGTCGGACGGCAAGCCGATGACCATCATGCAGCTCGCCGGCTTCCCGGCCGAGGTGGTCGACTCGGTGGTGTCGGTGCTCTGCCGCATGGCCTTCGACTTCGGCCTGTGGAGCGACGGCGTAGCTCCCTTGCTATTCGTGTGCGAAGAGGCGCACCGCTACGCGCCCGCCGACAAGAAGATCGGCTTCGGTCCGACGCGCCGCGCGCTGTCGCGCATCGCCAAGGAAGGCCGCAAATACGGCGTGTTCCTCGGCCTCGTCACGCAGCGGCCGGCGGAGATCGATCCGACCATCATCTCGCAGTGCTCGACGCTGTTCGTCATGCGACTGTCGAACGACCGCGACCAGGCGCTGATCCGCTCCGCCGTGTCGGACGCGGCGGCGAACCTGCTCTCGTTCATCCCCTCGCTCGGCACGCGCGAGGTGTTCACCTTCGGCTCCGGCGTGGCGCTGCCGACACGCATGCGCTTCAAGGAACTGCCGGCCGAACGGCGGCCGAACAGCGAAGCCTCCGGCAATACGCGCTCGGATGGCGGCGCGCATGTCGGCCGCGATCTGCTCAGCTCTGTCATCGAGCGCTGGCGCGCCGCCACCATGAGCCATCGCATGAGCGACGACGAGTTTTCCGACTACGGCGCGGCCGACACGCCGGCCTTGCAGCCGCAAATGCCGCAAACGCCCGCTTACCAGCCGCCTCCGCCGCAGCCGCCCGCCCCGCCGAGCGCCTTGCGCTCAAGTTTGTTGAAGAAGCCGCTCGATGCGAATTCATTGGGCGGCATGCCGGCCAACCCGCCGGGTTTTCCGCCGAGGTTTAGGTAACGCGCGCTACTTCACCGCCACTACATCGATGAGCGCCGACATGCCGCCATGGCCGGTGCCCTCGTGGAGGACGCTCTCGTGCTCGCGGATGTCGAGCGACGAGAAATCGCCGAACGCCTCCTGCAACAGCTCGCGTGTATAGAGCCGCGCAACGTCGGACGGACCCCCGGTCTTGTACACGAGCTGCTTCGGCAGATAGCCTTCGAGCAGCAACAGCCCGCCCGGCTTCAGCGCCCTCTTGATGCCGACGAAGATCGCCGCGCGTTCCGGCGGCGTGGCGAACTGGATGAAGATCGCCGCCACCACATCGAAGGTTTCCGCCGGCCATGTCCAGGTCGTCACGTCGGCTTGCTCGACGCGCAGCGTCACGCCACGTTCGGCGGCGAGCTTGCGCACCTTGGCCTGCGCCAGCGGCGAGAAGTCGATCGACAGCACATCGAGCCCCTGCTCGGCGAGGAAGACGCCGTTGCGGCCTTCGCCATCGGCAATTGCCAGCGCGGTCTGACCCTTGCGCAACAGATGCGCCTGCGACTTGAGAAATTCATTCGGCGCGGTGCCGAACCGGTACTCCTCGCCCGCGAACCGCGCCTGCCAGTGGTCGAATTCGCTCAATGGCGACCTCCAAATATCGCACTTCCCACACGCACATGGGTCGCGCCCATCGCAATGGCAACGCCGAAATCCGCACTCATGCCCATCGACAAAAGCGTCAACCCATTGCGCTTCGCGATCTTGGCGGTGAGCGCGAAATGCGGCCCGGGTGCGTCCTCCGCCGGCGGGATGCACATCAAGCCGGAAATCTTCAGTCCGTAATTCACGCGGCAATCGGCGATAAACTCATCGGCGTGCTGCGGGAGCACGCCGGCTTTCTGCGGCTCGGCGCCGGTGTTAATCTGCGCGAACAAAGTCGGCTGCCGCCCTTGCTTGGCGAACTCCTTCGCGAGCTCTTCGCACAGGCTGGGCCGGTCGACCGAATGGATCGCGTCGAACAACGCCACCGCTTCCTTGGCTTTGTTCGATTGCAGCGGCCCGATCAGATGGAGTTCGAGGCCAGGATGCTTGTCCAACAGCCCCGGCCATTTCGCCTTTGCCTCCTGCACGCGGTTCTCCCCGAACACGCGTTGGCCGGCGGCGATCGCCGGCGCGATGGCCTCGGCCGGAAACGTCTTCGACACCGCAACCAGCGTCACACCGGCGGGGTCGCGCCCGGCATCGCGGCAGGCGCGCGCGATCTCGGCGCGGACGGCTTCGAGGCCGGAAATTTGAGTATCAGTCGAGCTCATCGAGAAGCCTCTCGATTGTCATCGCCGGGCTTGACCCGGCGATCCCGATAACAAGGAACAGCCTTGCCTACCTAAGCGGGATGGCCGGCACATGGCCGGCCTTTAAAACACAAGGATCAAATAAACGGCCGTGGCGGCCGCTTCGTCACGTCATCGCCGGCGATCTCGATCAGCGCCGCGCGGTCCACCAATTCGAATACGCGGTCCTTCCAGCGCACTGCCTGCGAGGCCAGGAGGCGCTTCAGCGTCTTGTTCGTGTGCACCAGCGACATGCCGAGCGTGTCGGCGAGATGCTGCTGCGTGAACGGAAACTGGATCGTGTTGCCCTTCACGAACCCCGCCTCGTCCGCGCGCACGAACAGATGCAGCAGCAGATAGGCCGTGCGCTCCAGCGCATTGCGGCGGCCGAGGCTGACGAGATGCTCGTCAATGAGCTGCTCCTCGCGCGCAGCGAGCCAGGTGATGTCGAAGGCGAGCGAGGGGAAACGGCTGTACATATCCCACAGCTTGGCGCGCGGAAACACGCACAGCACAATCGGCGTGAGCGCCTCCACCGAATGCTCCATCTCGTTCATCAGCGAGCCTTGCAGGCCGACCATGTCGGCGGGCAATGCGTAATTGAGGATCTGGCGGCGGCCGTCGTCGAGCATCTTGTAGCGGAAGGCCCAGCCGCTGAGCACGGTGTAGAGATGCTCATTGTGCTCGCCCTCACGCAGAAAGCTCGCGCCGGGGTCGACGCGCAGCTCATCGACCTTGAACTGTTTCACGAAGGACAATTCATCGGCGTCAAACTCACGCAAATTCGGACGCTTGCGCAGCGGACAGAGTTCGCACGGCGTGATTTGGCCGCTTGGCCGGCCTTGTCCAACAATCATGAAAGCTCCGCTCAAGCGAGCTCTGGAGGTGGGCTCGCGCGGCAAATTAGTGAAATTCACGGCTGCGTGTCCAACACATGAATCGCATGTTATATGTCTTTTTTAAATGCCTCCCGACTCAATCCGTTGCAAAAGGAAGGGTTCCCTCTGGGGACACCAGCAGGAGATGGATGTGGCGGAAATCGAGGCCTCAGTCGCAGGCAAGCGCTTCCTTATATTGGACGACGAATTCCTGATCGCCCTGGACATCCAGCAAACCCTCGAAACGGCGGGCGCGGCCGATGTGTTGTGTGTCGCCCATGCGGACGGCGCGCTGAAGGAGTTGCGCAACGGATCGGTGTTCGATTGTGCCGTGCTCGACGTGAAGCTCGGCGACCGGACGCAGAACAGTCTGACCGTGGCGACGCTGCTGGCCCAGCGCGGCACACCGTTCATCTTCCTCACCGGCATGCGCGGCGAGTATCTGCACACCAAGGAATTCCCGAACGTGCCGGTCGTGGAGAAGCCCTATGACATCGCCGTCCTGTTGGACGCACTGCGCAAGGCGATGGTGGGGAAGTAAGCGCCTAGTCTACCGCCGCTACAAACGCGGAAGCTCTGTGCGGCCGTCACCCTGAGGTGCGAGCGACCGAAGGTTGCGAGCCATCGCAAGTCGGCTATAGCGCGACTTGCGCAGTCAACGATCCGGTCTCGGGTAAACCCGAGATCGGTGGGCGACGGCTGTGACTCAGTGCCCGTCATCCTTCGAGGCTCGCCACCTCAGGATGACGGATCGAGGATGCCACGTAATTGTAGAGGTGATTGTATAACGGCGGCCCTCTCTCCCATATTGCGGGCAGAGGAGCACTCGCATGAGCGCGCACTGCTGCGGCCACACCGCGACCTTTGACGGCCTGTCGGCCGACTACAAGCGCCGGCTCTGGCTGGTCATCGCCATCAACGCGGTGATGTTCGCAGTCGAGATCGGCGCCGGCGCTCTGGCCGGTTCACAGGCGCTGCAAGCCGACGCGCTCGACTTCCTCGCCGACTCCCTGACCTACGGCATGAGCCTCGCCGTCATCGGCCTGTCGGCGCAGACGCGCGCCGGTGTCGCGCTCGCCAAGGCGGCAAGCCTCACCGCCATGGCGCTGTGGGTGCTCGGCTCAACCGCCTACCACGTGCTGGTGCTCGGCGTCCCCCACGCCGAAATCATGGGCGCGGTCGGCGTGCTGGCGCTCGCTGCCAACCTGGCGAGCGTCCTGATCCTGGTGCGCTACAAGGACGGCGACGCCAATGTGCGGTCGGTCTGGCTGTGCTCGCGCAACGACGCCATCGGTAATGTCGCGGTCATGCTAGCCGCCGGCGCCGTCTGGTTGACCGCCACCAAATGGCCGGACCTGATCGTGGCCGCGCTAATGGCCGGTCTGTTCCTGACGTCCTCGGCGCAGATTCTGCGGCAGTCGCTGCATCAAATGCGGCACCCGCATCCCGCCCCGGCCGAGTAGTTTCACCCGCTTCCATTGCTGCGAGCCCTCGCAGATCGGCCATTAAACCAATGGCGTAGCGGGTCACCTCTTTTCTTATGCTGCAGTGCGACATAAATGCCCGGCTGTCGCTTGCTCTAAGCGTCGCTTATTGGGCGTGGGTCTTGAGGCCGGCGCCTGTCCCCGGACCCCTCTCGGTTAAGAGCTCATGGCCGCCGCCCTGCCCGATTCCCGTTCCAGCCGCCTCCCCCTTCTCGCCCTCGCACTCGCCTCTTTCGGAATCGGCACCACCGAATTCGTCATTATGGGCCTGCTGCCGGACGTCGCCGGCGATCTGCAGGTGACGATCCCCACCGCCGGCCTGCTGGTCAGCGGCTATGCGCTCAGTGTCGCCTTCGGCTCGCCGTTTCTGGCCGTCGCAACCGCCAAGATGGAGCGGCGCAAGGCGCTGCTGGTCCTGGTCGCCGTGTTCATCCTCGGCAACATCCTCTGCGCGCTCGCGCCATCCTATTGGCTCCTGATGGGCGCGCGCATCGTCACCGCGCTGTGCCATGGCGCCTTCTTCGGCCTGGGTTCGGTCGTCGCCGCCTCACTGGTGCCGCCGAACAAGAAGGCGCAGGCGATCGCCTTGATGTTCGCCGGCCTCACGGTGGCGAATGTGCTCGGCGTGCCGTTCGGCACCGCCTTGGGCCACGCCTTCGGCTGGCGCGATACGTTCTGGGCCGTCGCCGTCATCGGCTGCATCGCCGCCGCCGCGCTGGCGATCTGGCTGCCGCGCGATATCCCGGTGCCGCAGATGCGCCTCATGCAGGAAGCGCGGTCGCTCGGCAACAAGCAGGTGATCCTCGCCATGGTCATTAGCGTTCTGGCCTCGGCGAGCCTGTTCAGCGTCTACACTTACATCGCGCCGATCCTGCTGAACGTGACGCGGATTTCGCCGCACGCCGTCACGCTCATGCTGCTGCTGTTCGGCGCCGGCCTCACGCTCGGCAATTACATCGGCGGCCGCCTCGGCGACTGGAAGCTGATGCCCTCGGTGATCGCCATTTTCGTCGTGCTGGTGCCGACGGTCGCGCTCTTCACCTACACAAGCGCGTGGGTCTTTGCCGCGGCCGCGACCATCTTCATCTGGGGCATTCTCGTCTTCGCGCTGGTTTCGCCGCTGCAGATGCGCGTGGTCAACGAGGCCTCGGACGCGCCCAACCTCGCCGCCACCCTCAACCAGGGCGCCTTCAACCTCGGCAACGCCGCCGGCGCCTGGATCGGCGAAGTGGTGCTCACGCAAGGGCTCCCCTATGCCCAGCTCCCCTGGATCGGCGCGGCCATCGCCACCGCGGCCCTGGCGCTCACCATCGTGTCGTTCCGGCTGGATGTCCGGGCGCCGGTACCAGCGCCGGCGTATGTGGAGCGGTAAACCCCAATCCGTCATTCCAGGGCCCGGCCGGAAGGCCGCGAACCCGGAATCCACCGGTCAACCACAGGCTTCAAATTTAGAGCAGAACTCGCGGATTGACGGTCCTCGGCGACGCTGAGACGATCGTTTATGCGATTCGAAATTCTCGGTCCGATTTCGGACGTCGAGACGTTCGCCACTGGCTCGGCAATCCGCGAGATGACCCGATTGCGGCGCGTCTATGGGCGCGGCCGCTGGCGCAAACGGAAAGGCGTTGCCCGCATCCGGTTCGAAGATGGCACTATCCAACTCGCCGAACTACATTGGTACGAGGCGGCAGGGATCGGCCGCAAGGAATTCAAGATCAAGCACCTGCTTTAGGGCGTGACACTATGGCAAAGATCCCGACGAAACAGCTTCTGGTCTGCGTCGATAACGAGGGCTATCCGGCTTCGCTTGAGAAGCGGAAGATTTACGTCGCGCTCGCCGATAGGACCGCCGAGAAGTTGGGCTTGGTCCGCATTATCGACGAGTCCGGGGATGACTACCTCTATCCGAAGGGCTTTTTTCGGGCGATTACCCTTCCGCAATCCGTCAAGAAGGCTGTTCTCGCTGCGGCCTAAGCCCGGCCCAGGCTCACGCCCACCACCCGTTGACCCACCACCCGCTTTCATGTCACCTCCGGCGCCTGAAAAAGAGCCGGAAATGACCGCCGATTCGAGCAAAAACGAGCGTTACAACGCCCGCGAGGCCGAGAGCCGTTGGCAGAAGGCCTGGGACGCCCAGGGCATCTTCGCCACGAAGAACGACGACCCGCGCCCGAAATACTACGTCCTGGAGATGTTCCCCTACCCGTCGGGGCGCATCCATATGGGCCACGTCCGCAACTACACCATGGGCGACGTGGTCGCGCGCTTTAAGCGGGCCATGGGGCACGCCGTGCTGCAC
>DATDMA010000343.1:0-2615 GCA_036519015.1 Pseudolabrys sp.
GTCGTGGGCGAGCTCATCGAGCCCTGGTTCGGCCTCGAGAATGTCGACCTCGTCTTCATGACCGGGATCGTCGCGGTCGCCGCGCGCTTCGGCCTTCTGCCTTCGCTGTTCGCCAGCGTCGTCGCGTCGCTGTGCTATAACTTCTTCTTCCTGCCGCCGCTCTATACGTTCACGATCGCCGATCCGACCAACGTTCTTGCCTTCGTCTTCTTCATCATCATGGCGGTGATCGTGTCCAACGTCGCCGCGCGCGTGCGGACGCAGGCCGTCAGCGCCATGGCGCGGGCACGCACCACCGAGTCGCTTTATTCCTTTAGCCGAAAGCTCGCCGGTGTCGGTACGCTCGACGATGTTCTCTGGGCTACGGCCTATCAAACGGCCATGATGTTGAAGGTGCGGGTCGTGCTGCTGTTGCCGCAGGAGGGCTCGATTGCGGTCGCGGCGGGCTATCCGCCGGAGGATATTCTCGATGAGGCTGATTTGGCCGCGGCGAAATGGGCCTGGTTGAACAACAGGCCTGCCGGGCGAGGCTCGGACACGCTGCCGGGGGCCAAGCGGCTGTTCCTGCCGATGCGGACCGGCCGCGGCGCCATCGGCGTGGTCGGCATCGACAGCGACAAGACCGGCCCGCTGCTCACGCCGGATGAGCGGCGCTTGCTCGACGCGCTCATCGACCAGAGCGCGCTGGCCATCGAGCGCGTGCATCTGGTCGAGGACATGGACAGCGTCAAGCGCACCATCGAAACCGAGCACTTGCGCTCCGCGCTCTTGACATCGATATCACATGACCTCAAGACCCCGCTCGCGGCGGTGCTGGGCGCCGCCGAAACATTACGCGATCTTTCGAGCATGCTCAGCGACGCGCAGAAGGCAGAACTCTTGGGCACTGTCATTGACGAGTCGGAGCGACTTAATCGGTTCATCGCCAATCTGCTTGACATGACGAAGCTGGAGTCCGGCGCTATCGTACCCAATGCCGCATTGATTGACCCGACCGAGATCGTCGGCAGCGCGCTCCGTCGCGCCGACAAGATTCTCGCCGGACACACCGTGGAACTTGCTCTCGGCGGAAACCTGCCGATGCTGAAGCTGGACGCAGTTCTGTTCGAACAGGTGCTTTTCAACCTGCTCGACAACGCCGCGAAGTATTCCCCGGTTGGCGCGAAGATCCGCGTGCGCGGATGGCGTGACCGCGAGTCGGTGTCGCTGGAGATTGCCGATGAAGGTGACGGCATTCCTGCGGGCGAGCTCGAGCACATCTTCGACAAGTTCTATCGCGTACAGAAAGGCGATCAGGTACGCGCCGGTACCGGCCTCGGCCTCGCGATCTCGCGCGGCTTTATCGAGGCCATGAGCGGCACGATCGTCGCCTCCAACCGCGGCGACCGCTCCGGAGCCGTGTTCACCATCCGCCTGCCGATCCCGGCCGAGACCAAGCCGTTGGACACCGCCGCATGAGCGCCGCGCGCCTCAAGATATTGGTGATCGACGACGAGCCGCCGATCAGGAAGCTGCTGCGCATGGGCCTGAACACCCAAGGCTATGACGTGCTGGAAGCTTCGAACGGAAAAACAGGCATCGAGCTGCTCGCGCAGGAGCCGGATCTGATCATCCTCGATCTCGGGCTTCCCGACATCCAAGGCCTCGATCTGCTGCGCACGATCCGCGGAAGGAAAGAGGGTGTCCCCATCGTCGTGCTGTCGAGCCGCGGCGACGAGGCCGGCAAGGTCGAGGCGCTGGACCTCGGCGCCGATGACTATGTGACCAAGCCCTTTGGTATGGACGAGCTTTTGGCGCGCATGCGAGCCGCGCTGCGCCATCAGCTCCAGGTCCACGGCGAGCGCCCCATCTTCCGGGTGGGCGATCTCTCCGTCGATCTCGTACGGCGCATCGTCAAGGTGCGCGACCAGGAGGTGAAGCTGTCCCCCAAGGAGTACGATCTGTTGCGTGTGCTGGTGCAGCACGCGGGCAAGGTGCTCACCCATAAGTTCCTGCTCGGGGAGCTGTGGGACGACTTGACGGATGCGCAATATTTGCGTGTCTACGTCCGCCAGCTCCGGCAGAAGATCGAGGCCGATCCGGAGCGCCCGCACTTTGTCCTGACCGAGACGGGCATCGGCTATCGTTTGCGCGCTCCCGACTGACGGACGCGACAGCGGTTACGTCCATCCGACAGACATGCCTGGAGCAGCTATGAAACTGTCCGACTTCCTTTTGCCGTCCGATGTGCTGCTCAATGTGCGAGCGGCGGACGGCCGGCAGCTTCTCCAGGATATGGCGAAGAGGGCGGCGGCGGCCCTCGACATGCCCGAGGGCACGATCGTCTCCGCGCTTCAAAAGCGTGAAGAACTCGGCTCGACCGGCATGGGCAACGGCGTTGCCATTCCCCATGCCCGCCTTGAGGCTGTCACTAAGCCCTTTGGCATTCTCGCCAGGCTTAAACAGCCGGTCGACTTCAATGCCATCGATGGCCAGCCGGTCGACCTCGCCTTTGTCCTACTGTTGCCGGCTAGCGGGGAGGGGGAGCAGCTGGGCGCCCTCGCTCTGGTGGCGCGCAAACTGCGTGCGCCCGACATCCTGACCCGGCTGCGGCAGGCCAAGAGCGGGCCCGAGTG
>DATDMA010000344.1:0-4600 GCA_036519015.1 Pseudolabrys sp.
GCGAGCGCGATATGCATTTCACTGAACGAGATGCGCACCGGCGTGACGTCGGCGACCGACATGCCCTCCATGCGAAAGCGCTCGAGGATGAACACTTCCTGCGTCGAGCCCGGCCAGATGCCGACGCGCTTGCCCTTGAGATCCTTGATCGAGGCGATCGGCGCGTTCTTGGCGGCGATCACCGCCATGCCTTTGTTGCAGGCGCCGGCGATGACGGCGACCGGCTCACCGGCGGCGGCGCCCATCTCGGCGGCGGCGATGCCGAACATGCCGAAGTCGACCGACTTGGTGACCACGGCGTTCTTGACATCGGCCGGGTTCTCGAACGGAACCACCTCGACCTTGTAACCGGCCGGCGTGAACTTCTCGTAGAAATAGGGCGCGAGCGAATGAATGAGTTTGAGCGAACCCATCTTGATGACGGTCGGCTCCTGCGCACGGACCACGGCCGGCCCGGCAATGACAGCCGCGCTGGCGCCGAGAAGGAAATCGCGACGACGGATCATGAGACGCTCCTGCTGTTCTGTGGCTTAGAACAGCAAAGAGCGTGCCAGTGTCCTGGCGCCGGACATGCGGGCATGCGCACGACGGCGTTGCGCAATCTTGCGGCAGGCGGGCGCGATAAGCGGCAGGTGTCGCAGGAGCAGCTTTATTACGCGAGCGCGCGGCCCGCGTTGAAGCGCATGGCCGCGATGCGGTCGAGCTCGGCCTGCTCACGCGCGTTCGACTCGGCCTTCTCGCGCTGCTGGTCGCGCTCGTCGAGCATTTCGACTTTCTTGAGTTCCTCGAAGGCCTCACCGAGCGCCGCCTTGGCGTCGTCGAGCTGCACCCGCAGCTCGTCGGTGGAGCGCTTCAGGTTCTCCTTCCGCGTCATCGCCGCCTTGGCGTAGGTCGGATAGGCGAAGTGGCCCGGATCATGAATGCCGGCGCGGTCCTGCTCGATCTTGATCTCACGGTCCAGCTCGGTCGCGATGCGATCGAACTCGGCGATCATGGTTTCGATCTGGGCGACCTTGCGGCGCCGCTCGTCGACCTGGAACTTTTTCAAGCGGATAAGGGTTTCGCGTGACTTCATCGACTTGATACTCCCCCGAAGTCCCGAATTCTCGCGTGTGCAAGGCCATACAGTCGGCCTGGCGCAGACGGCCCGGACGTTCAGCGGGGGTTAATCTGAAGCAATAACGTTAGTTTTGTGTTTCCGTGCCGGCCAGTATTCGCGCAAGCCGTTGATAACCGTCCAAAAGCGCGCTTGCTTCGTCCTTGCCCTGGCCCAAAAAGGCCTCCAACGGCTTGTGAAAGCCGATCGCCTCGTCCACTTCGGCACTCGAACCGGGGCGGTAAGCGCCCAGCCGGATCAGCTCCTCCATATCGGAGTAGGTCGCCATCACCTGCTTGGCGCGGTTAATGACGGGCAGGAAGGCCGGGTCGGCGGCGCGCGGCATGGTGCGCGAGATCGACTTCAAGATGTTAATGGCCGGGTAGCGCCCGCGCTCGGCGATGGCGCGCTCCATGACAATGTGGCCGTCGAGGATGCCGCGCACCGCGTCGGCCACTGGCTCATTGTGGTCGTCGCCGTCCACCAGCACCGTGAAGATGCCGGTGATGGTGCCCTGCTCCGTGCCGGGTCCGGCGCGCTCGAGCAGGCGCGGCAGCTCGGTGAACACCGTCGGCGTGTAACCCTTGGCGGTCGGCGGCTCGCCGGCCGAGAGGCCGATCTCGCGCTGCGCCATGGCGAAGCGGGTAACCGAGTCCATCAGCACCAGCACGTCCTTGTGCATGTCGCGGAAGAACTCGGCGATCGCGAGCGTCAAATAGGCCGCCTGGCGGCGCATCAGCGCCGGCTCGTCCGACGTCGACACCACCACCACCGAGCGGGCGAGGCCCTCCGCGCCGAGGTCGTCCTGGATGAACTCCTGCACCTCGCGGCCGCGCTCGCCGACCAGGCCAATGACCGAGATGTCGGCGTCGACGTTGCGCGCCAGCATCGACAGCAGCACCGACTTGCCGACGCCGGAGCCGGCGAAGATGCCCATGCGCTGCCCGCGGCAGCAGGTAATGAACGTATTGAGCGCGCGCACGCCGAGATCGAGCGGCTCGCCGACTCTTTGGCGCTTATGCGCCGGCGGCGGCGACGAACGGTAAGAATAAGGCGCCGGCCCCGGCGGCAGCGGGCCGAGGCCGTCGATCGGTTCGCCCATGGCGTTGACGACGCGGCCGAGCCAGCCTTCGGACGGCCTAATCGCGCCGGCCGCGGTCGAGACCACCGCGCGGTCGCCCCGCCGCACGCCATCGAGCGCCGCGAACGGCATCGCCAGCGCGTGAGCGCCCGCGAAGCCGACCACCTCGCAGGGGATGCCCTTCCCCAGCCCGCTATCGACGTTCAGTCGTGCACCGACCGACATAGCCTGGATCGGCCCCGCGATCTCCAGCATCAAGCCGCGCACGCCGACGACGCGTCCGTAGATCTCGACGCCGTCGATATCGCCGATCTGCTCGGCCAGGGCTTTCATCTCATCTCCCCGTCATTCCGGGTTCGCGGCCCTCGGATGCGCCCCGGAAAGACGACAATGCTACCGCACCGGCGTACCGGCCGCCTGAATTTGACTCTTCGGCCACACTTTGCCGTAAACTCGCCCTTAGGCTTACTGGCAGACCCGCGTCTTTAACCGGTTGTTTACCCGCGTCGTTAATCATTGGGTCATCGTCCATGGGATTGGCACACGAGTCGCCCGGCCAGGACGGGATGGGCGAATCCAAAGAGTCGGCTAGATCCGATTCTTCAACTGGAGCACGAACCAGGCGCGTGGCCAAAAAACCACTCTCTGGCAATATCTTACGCCGATTCGCCGGGCTCTGCATACGGCGTGCTTGCCAGTGAGAATCAGGTTTTGTTAACCATGCGCGGATAGTGTCGAATCAGTTTGTCCCACAGCGTTTTTCAAACTCGCCGCCTTAGCGGCGCTGACCTAAAGGCCCGGTTGCGGCGAGAAGGGGACTTAAATGCGCGTTCTACTCATTGAAGACGATAGCGCGACAGCCCAGTCCATCGAGCTGATGCTCAAATCCGAGAGCTTCAACGTCTATACGACGGACCTCGGGGAAGAAGGCGTCGACCTCGGCAAGCTCTATGATTACGACATCATTCTGCTGGACCTGAACCTGCCCGACATGTCCGGGTTCGAGGTTCTGCGGTCCTTGCGCGTCTCCAAGGTAAAGACACCGATCCTCATCCTCTCCGGCCTCGCCGGCATCGAGGACAAGGTCAAAGGTCTCGGCTTCGGCGCCGACGACTACATGACCAAGCCGTTCCACAAGGACGAACTGATCGCGCGCATCCACGCGATCGTCCGCCGCTCCAAGGGCCACGCCCAGTCGGTCATCAACACCGGCGACCTCGTCGTCAACCTCGACACCAAGACGGTGGAAGTCGGCGGCCAGCGCGTGCACCTGACCGGCAAGGAATACCAGATGCTCGAGCTGCTCTCCCTGCGCAAAGGGACGACGCTCACCAAGGAGATGTTCCTCAACCATCTCTACGGCGGCATGGACGAGCCGGAACTCAAGATCATCGACGTGTTCATCTGCAAGCTGCGCAAGAAGCTCGCCAACGCCTCCGCCGGCAAGAACTACATCGAGACGGTGTGGGGCCGCGGCTACGTGCTGCGCGAGCCGACCGAGCACGAAGAACGGATCCCCGCTTAAGGGGTTCTTCGCGGGGCGCCTCGGCGCCCCGTTTTGTTTTTGGCTATTGTTTTCTGACAAGCCGCGGCTGTGTGCTTTTTCAGTAAGCCTGGCGCACCACCCTCTTCGTCGTTTTCAAGTCGCAAACCTCGCGCCCGTCATGCCCGGGCTTGTCCCGGGCATCCACGTGTTACGGGGGGCTGACAAGCAAGGCGTGGGATGGCCGGAACAAGTCCGGCCATGACGACAGAGAGGCCGAGCGCAAAGCTGGACGCGTCAGCCTGAGGCGTGCGCAAACCTATCTCCGTCGTCCTGAGGTGCGAGCGTTAGCGAGCCTCGAAGGATGAACGGCCCCGGCGCTTCCGCATCAGTGAGATCGCATCGCTAAAGGGTTCGTGAGGCCACTCCCCTTTGTTGCGTGCGTCCGTCTTGACTGAGCCCAGAAGGGCTCACTCCTCCCACCTTGCCCCGCCGCAAATGGCGGGGCTTTTTAATGATGAGTCTGAGGCCGCATCGAATTGACGAATTAAACCATGGGCTATTGTTCGAGAGGCTATGCCACCCATAAGAACCTCGGCGATCAGGGCGAGACGTCGACGACCATGTCTTTAATGGCGGGGGCATCATGACCGAATGGGCGCCCATTTGGGTATTGCCAAACTTGCGGCTCAAAGAGCCCATCGAGGGCAATAAGGCAGCCCTGGTATCGTTCAGCGACCCCCGCATCTCCGCACTCGCAAGCAAGCACAAGGGGTTCAATTCGTATCTAGGGCGCTTTACCGACGCCTTTGGCGTGCGGCAACAACCGGCAGTGCTCATCGCGAAAAAATCTGAGGCGAAAAAGGCGGTCATCCGCGTAGAGGCTATGGCAAGTTTTCGGGACCTGATTGTGCTCTCGGTCATCCCGCACAGCCGCGCC
>DATDMA010000345.1:0-3114 GCA_036519015.1 Pseudolabrys sp.
AAGCGCGCCGGCAATTCCTCGCGCAAGGTGCGCACGTACTCTGCGGTCGGCCGGTGATCTTCATTGAGCTTGAGCTGGATGTCGCCGTCCTGCGAACCCATCATCCCGGTGTTGTTGTACGTCATGTTGATGCCGCTGCCGGGCATACCAATGTTGTCGACAACCGTGCTCAGCTCTTGCGGAGGGATGATCTGGCGGATCGCCTTCTCGATGTCGGTGAACTTGTTGGCAGTCTCCTCCACGCGGGTTCCGACCTGCGTGCGGGCATGGATGAGGATCTGCCCGGAATCGACGGACGGGAAGAAGTCCTGACCGAGGAACGGCGCCAGTGCGAACGAGGCGAAGACGAAGCAGAGAAAGCCGACCACGAACACGGCGCGGCGGCGCATGGCCAGCACCAGAAGCTCGCGATAGACGGCGCGTATGCGCTCGAAATTTTTCTCGAAGCCGCGCTGGAATCGGACCAGAGGATTGCGTGATGGCGGCAGCGGTCCGTCGAGCCCGTGTTCGTCGGTGTGCGGCGCATGCGGATGAAGCAGATAATTCGCCATCGTCGGCACCAGCGTGCGCGACAGGATGAAGGAGCAGACCATCGCCGCCATCACCGCTTCGGCCATCGGCACGAACAGAAACCGCGCGACGCCGTTGAGGAAAAACATCGGCACGAACACGATGCAGATGCACAACAGCGACACAAAGGCCGGCGCCACGATCTGCGCCGCGCCGTCCATGATCGAGGTTTCGACCGGCTTGCCCTGCTCGAGATGCCAGTTGATGTTCTCGATGGTCACCGTGGCATCGTCGACGAGGATGCCGACCGCGAGCGCAAGGCCGCCGAGCGTCATGATGTTGAGCGTCTCGCCCAGCGCCGAAAGGATGGCGACCGCGCCGAGAATGGAGAGCGGGATCGAGATCGCGATGATGACCGTCGAGCGCCAGCTTCCGAGGAAGATCAGGATCATGACACTGGTCAGAGCGGCAGCAATGATGCCTTCGCGCACGACGCCGCTGATCGCGGCGCTCACGAACACCGACTGGTCGCCGATGAAATCCATCTTCAGGTTGCTCGGCACGATGTCCTTGAGCTCCGCAACCTTCTGCTTGATGCCGGAGATGATCGACAACGTCGACACCGCGCCGTTCTTGAGCACCGTCATGAGCACGGAGCGGCCGCCGTCCACATGCACGATGTTGGTTTGCGGCTGGTAGCCGTCGCGCACGTGGGCGACGTCACGGATATAGATCATCGCGCCGTTAACGGTCTTGATCGGCAGGTCCCCGAGTTCGGCGATCCGCGAGGGCGCGTTATTGAGCTGGACGGAATATTCGAAGGTCCCGATCTTCTGCGTCCCCACAGGCGTGATCAGGTTCTGCGCGGCCAGCGCATTGGCGACGTCCTGTCCCGACAGGCCGCGCGCCTGCATCGCCGTCGAATCCAGGTCGATCTGCACCTGCCGCAGCTTGCCGCCGTACGGCAGCGGAATGGCGGCTCCAGGCACGGTCACCAATGGCGTGCGCACGGTGTTCAGCCCGAGGTCGGCGAGTGTCTGCTCCGACAGGCCGGAGCCCGAGAGCGCGATCTGGATGATTGGAACCGTAGAGGCGTTGTAGTTGAGGATCAGCGGTGGCGTCGTGCCGGCCGGCATCTGCTTGAGCTGCGTCTGCATGACCGCGGTGATCTGCGCATTAGCCAGGCGGACGTCGACGTTCGGCTGGAAGAATACCTTGATGATACCGAGGCCGTTATAGGAGGTCGCCTCGAGATGCTCGATGTCGTTCACCGTGGTCGTCAGCCCGCGCTCCGACTGCGAGACCATGCGCCCCGCCATCTGGTCCGGCTGGAGGCCGGTGTATTGCCAGATGATGGCGATGACCGGAATGCGGATGTCGGGAAAGATGTCGACCGGAGTTCGGAGTGCCGACAGCGGCCCGACAATCAGAATGACCATCGCGAGAACGACGAACGTATAGGGCCGCCGCAAAGCGATGCGAACGATGCCGATCATGCCGTGGAAGCTCCTAAAAACGGGGCGTATCTAGTACGCAGACCGCGCCCGAGGACAATTGCGACGCACCATAAAGACTGCTGTACACAGCTAGGCCGCTGCCCGGCTTGGGATTTCGCGGCGACAGGCAAGAAAAGGGCAGCGCTGACGAAACCTGCGCGGCTAAAGGATTGCGCCGGCTGCGAGAAGCGACGATTCGGCGAGGCTACGGCTTTCCGGTAACACGGCGCGGCGCACCTTTAAAGATCAAGACCGCTTTCTGATAACCCACATCACTGAGCTGGATATTGGGGCTCAGTTAGCGGCCTCTTGCCACCACAGCAGCATCATGGCGATCGACGGCTTCGCCGATGACGTGACGCTCGTGTCGATCGAGTGGCGGCCGCGGTGTGAAAAGTGCGGCACGCTCGGCAAGGCCGAGGTCCGGCCAGACTGGACCGAAATCACCAGCCGGCCGGCGTCAGGGGGATCGGCTGGATAACGCCGTCCGTAGGAAAGTCGGGGGATCAATGGATGAACATCGGATGAGCCGCCGCACAACCCACCTCACGGATGGGTCACTCTCTCCACGGTGGAAGAGAGCCGGATTAGCGGCGGCTCGCCTCATGCTCACGTTGCGGACGTGGCGCCGGCCGAAGCCGTACATGTCCGAGCGCCGCGACCTCGGTGAGCACACCGATCACGTCAGCACCCTATAGCCAGCGGCTCTTCACGTCCTTCAGAAACGCCAACCAAGACGGCTCGTGCCAGCTCACGTCATGCGCCGGCTTGAGTGCCATGGCTGAGCCGTATTGATTTGCCGGGTGCACCATGGACGCCTGATCGTCATCCGTCGGTTCGTTGACGTCCAACCGAATCGTTTCGAGGAACGTGCCCGAGCCGGTCTGCTGCAGAGTTCCCGTCACCTCGTCGAACAGCCAGATCGGGCTTGCCTCCGCCGGAGCAGCCGCGCCGCGAACGCGAAGGGCGATCGATCCTTCGTTGATCGCACGGATGATCTCGCTCGGCGGGAGGCTCGTGTGTTCGGCATCGGTTTGATGATCGTCGCGCGGAGCCGCCGTGGCGTCGTCGGTCTGCATATCAAACGTGAGGACGATCTCCGCGTCGG
>DATDMA010000346.1:0-10346 GCA_036519015.1 Pseudolabrys sp.
CCGCCGTCGAGCCACAGCTCGCTGCCCGCCGGCACTAGTTCGCTGAGCTTGCCCTGCGCGAGACGCTGGAGCCGCGCCGGCCAGTCGGCCTTGCTCATGCCGGCCTCGAAGGCGGCCGCGGGGATCTTGAAGGCGCCGATCGCGCGTAGCGTGGCGATGGCGAGCCCGGCGTTCTCGTATTGATGGCGGCCGTAGAGCTTCGGCGCCGGCAGGTCGAGCAGGCCCGCTTCATCCTGATAGACCAGACGGCCGCGCTCTTCGGTGGCGGTGAAATCCTCGCCGGCGACGCGCAGCGGCACTTTGAGCTTGGCCGCCTGCCGCTCGATCACCGACAGCACGTCGCGGTGCTGCGCGGCGATGATGGCCGGCGCATTTCGTTTCAGGATGCCGGATTTCTCGGCTGCGATTTTCTCGAGCGTGTCACCGAGGAAGTCGGTGTGGTCGATCGATATGCGGGTGATGACGGACGCGAGCGGCGCATCGATGACGTTGGTCGCATCAAGCCTGCCGCCGAGACCGACCTCCAGGATCAGCACGTCGGCCGGATGGCGCGAGAACAGCAACAAACCGGCCGCCGTTGTGATCTCGAACACGGTGATGGGTGCGTTCGCATTGGCGCGCTCGCATTCCTCGAAGGTGGCGGCGAGCTCTGCATCGGAGACAAGCTTGCCTTCACTCCCGAATTCGGGCCCGTCCAAGCTCGGCATTATTGAGTGGCCGAAGTCGGAAACATCCGACTTCGGCTGCGCACCCAAGCGGAAGCGTTCGTTGAAGCGAACAAGATGCGGCGAGGTGTAGACGTGCGCGCGCAGGCCCGCAGCTTCCAGGATCGCGCGCAGGAAGGCGACCGTCGAGCCTTTGCCATTGGTACCGGCGACATGGATCACCGGCGGCAGCTTGCGCTCAGGATGATCCAACGCAGCAAGCAGGTTCTGCAGGCGATCGAGCGAGAGGTCGATGCGCTTGGGATGCAGCGCGGTCAGCCGCGCGAGGATGGAGTCGATGGGTGTCATACGTCGCGAACCTAGGCGCCAGCCTCTCGTCTCCCCTCCCCCCACGAGCCCTTGCGAGTGGTGGGGAGGGGTCGGGGGTGGGGGGATTTAGATAGCACGTCGAGACGTCCCCCACCCCGGTTTCATCGCTGCCGCGATGCAAACCGACCCTCCCGACCGCTTCGCGGGGGAGGGTAATTACGCGTGTGCCGGGACCGGCAATTGCTGGTTGGCCGGTGCGGGCGCGGGCGGGGATTTGGTCAGTACCCGGCACAGCTCGCTCAGCGTGGCGCGCAATTTGTGCCGGTGCACCACCATGTCCACCATGCCGTGCTCTGCGAGGTATTCGGCGCGCTGGAAGCCCTCGGGCAATTTCTCGCGGATGGTCTGTTCAATGACGCGCGGGCCGGCGAAACCGATGAGCGCGCCGGGCTCGGCGATGTGCACGTCGCCCAGCATCGCATAGGACGCGGTGACGCCGCCGGTGGTCGGATTGGTGAGAACGACGATGTAGGGCTTGCGCGCCTCGCGCAGCATCTGCACGCCCACGGTGGTGCGCGGCAACTGCATCAGCGACAGGATGCCCTCCTGCATGCGCGCGCCGCCGGAGGCGGCGAAGATGATGAAGGGCGTCTGGCGGCGGGCCGCCGTCTCCAGGCCGGTGATGACTGCTTCGCCGGCCGCCATGCCGAGCGATCCGCCCATGAAATCGAAATCCTGCACGGCGATGGTGACCATCAGTCCGTCGAGCTTGCCGATGCCGACCTTCACCGCGTCCTGCAGCCCGGTCTTGGTGCGCGCATCCTTGAGGCGGTCGGCATAGCGGCGCTCGTCACGAAACTTGAGCGGATCGAGCTGCACTTCGGGCAGCGCGATGTCCTCGAACTCGCCGGCATCGAACATGCTCCTCAGGCGCAAGGGCGCGCTGATGCGCATGTGGTAATTCGAAGAGGGGATGACGAACTGGTTCGCCTCGACATCCTTGTAGAAGACGAGCTGGCCGGTCTCCGGACATTTGATCCAGAGGTTTTCCGGCGTCTCGCGACGCAGGAAGCTGCGAATCTTTGGCCGGACGACGTTGGAGATCCAGTTCATGGGCGCGTTCTCATCAGGCTGTCATGCCCGCGAACGCGGGCATTCAGTAATTCCAGACATTAAGTTGTGGCAGCCTACCCTGCCACTATGACCGTCATATGGTTACTGGACCGCCCGCTTTCGCGAACGATGGCAGCTTCTACTCCGCCGCAACGCGGCGCCCGGCCCGCACACCATCCGCGAGCGTCGCAACCAGATCCGTAACCGCCTTCACCGTACCGCTCGTCGCCTTGCCGTCCTTGTCGAGACTCTTGTGCAACGCATCAACAAGCGCCGAGCCGACCACTACGCCGTCGGCCCCTTGCGCGATGCCGCGCGCCTGCTCCGCCGTGCGTACGCCGAAGCCGACCGCCACCGGCAGCGTGGTGTGGCGCTTGATGCGCGCGACCGCGGCCGAAACTTTCGCCGCGTCGGGAGCGGCCGCGCCGGTGATGCCGGTGATCGACACGTAATAGACGAAGCCCGAGGTGTTGTTCAGCACCGTCGGTAGACGCTTGTCGTCGGTGGTCGGTGTGGCGAGGCGGACGAAGTTCAGCCCCGCCTTCAGCGCCGGCAGGCACAGCTCTTCGTCTTCTTCCGGCGGCAGATCGACGACGATAAGCCCGTCCACGCCGGCGGCATTTGCATCGGCGAGGAATTTATCGACGCCATAAATATAGATCGGATTGTAGTACCCCATCAGCACGATGGGCGTGTCGTCATCGCTCTTGCGGAATTCGCGCACCATGGCGAGCGTCTTCTTAAGCGTCTGGCCGCCGCGCAAAGCGCGCTGGCCGGATGCCTGGATCGCTGGGCCGTCCGCCATCGGATCGGTGAACGGCATGCCGAGCTCGATCAGGTCGGCGCCCGCTTTCGGCAAAGCCTTTGCGATGGCGAGCGAGGTCTCGGTGTCGGGATCGCCGGCCATGGTGAAGGTCACCAGCGCGGCGCGGCCTTCCTCTTTCAGCGCGGCAAAGCGGCGTTCGATACGGGTGGTCATTTCGATTTGCTTTCGAGATACGCTTCGACGCTGGCGAGGTCCTTGTCGCCGCGGCCGGAGAGATTGACCACCATCAGGTGATCCTTCGGCTTCGTCGGCGCGAGGTCGAATACTTTCGCGAGCGCATGCGCCGGCTCGAGCGCCGGGATGATGCCTTCGAGCTTGCTGCACAGTTGGAATGCAGCGACGGCTTCCTCGTCGGTCGCGGAGAGGAAATTCACGCGGCCCATGTCCTTGAGCCAGGCATGCTCGGGACCGATGCCGGGATAGTCGAGACCGGCCGAGATCGAATGCGCCTCCTCGATCTGCCCGTCCGCGTCCATCAGCAGATAAGTGCGGTTGCCATGCAGTACGCCGGGACGACCGCCGGCGATGGAGGCCGCATGTTTCCCGCTCTTGATGCCGTGGCCCGCGGCCTCGACGCCGTAGATTTCGATGCCGCGGTCGTCGAGGAATGGATGGAAAAGCCCCATGGCATTGGAGCCGCCGCCGATGCAGGCGACGAGCGAATCCGGCAGGCGGCCTTCGGCGGCTTGCATCTGCTCGCGCGTCTCGCGGCCGATGATGCACTGGAAATCGCGCACCAGCGTCGGATAAGGATGCGGGCCGGCGACCGTGCCGATGCAGTAGAAGGTGTCGGAGACGTTGGTCACCCAGTCGCGCAGCGCCTCGTTCATCGCATCCTTCAGCGTGCGCGAGCCGCTCTCGACCGCACGCACCTCGGCGCCCAGCATCTTCATGCGCAGCACGTTCGGCTTCTGCCGTTCGACGTCGACCGCGCCCATGTAGACGATGCAGGGCAGGCCGAACTTGGCGCAGAGCGTGGCGGTGGCGACGCCGTGCATGCCGGCGCCGGTCTCGGCGATGATGCGCGTCTTGCCCATGCGCCTGGCCAGCATGATCTGACCGAGCACGTTGTTCACCTTGTGCGCGCCGGTGTGGTTGAGCTCCTCGCGCTTGAAGTAGATTTTCGCGCCCTTACCTGAAAGGCCGGAGGCCGTCTTCCTTAAATGCTCGGTCAGCCGCTCGGCGAAGTAGAGCGGCGAGGGGCGGCCCACGTAAGTCGCGAGATGGCCGTCCATCTCTTTCTGGAATTTCGGGTCGGCTTTGGCCTCGGTGTAGGCGCGCTCCAGCGCGAGGATGAGCGGCATCAGCGTCTCGGCGACGAAACGACCGCCATAGATGCCGAAATGCCCGCGCTCGTCGGGTCCGGTGCGGAAGGAATTGGGCTGCTGCACGGTCATGAAAAACAGTTCCTCATCCGGCCGTCTTGCGTACGACCGATGCCTCTTTGAGGAGAAGCGGTGAAGACGAGCGCGCCTTATCGGCCGCGCGGGCGGCGCGGATGAAGGCGCGGATCTTGTCGAAGTCTTTCTCGCCCGGCGCGCGTTCGACGCCCGAGGACACATCGACGCCCGGCGCGCCGGTGATGGCAAGCGCCTCGGCGACATTCCTGGCATCGAGGCCGCCGGACAGCATATAGGGAACGCCGGGATCGACGCCCTGAAGCAGCGTCCAGTCGAACGGCTTGCCGAGCCCGCCGGGGCGCGTCGCATCTTGCGGTGCGCGCGCATCGAAGATCAGGCGGTCGGAGACGTTGGCATAGAGGCGGATCGGCGACAGGTCGGCGCGCTCTGCGATCGGCAGCGCCTTCATGACCGGCAGCCCGAAGCGGCTACGGACGACACCGACACGCTCAGGGGTTTCGGTGCCGTGGAGCTGGAGCATGTCCGGCTTCAGCGCGTCGACGATCTCGCGCAGCGTCTCGTCGTTCGCGTTGACCGTGAGCGCGACCTTGCCGGCACGGCCTTTCACGCGGCTGCCGAGGTCGCGGGCGGGGCCCAAGGCGACGTGGCGAGGGCTCGGCGCAAAGAACACGAAGCCAACCAAGTCCGCGCCGGATTCCAGCGCCACATCAAGCGCTTCCGGGGTCTTGAGGCCGCAGATTTTGATCGACAGAGCCATGGTAAGGGCGTTCTAGCGCCTTATCCGCGCCACCGCAAAGCGGAACAGGCGGGACGGTTCACGCGGTCGGCGGCGGTATCACTGGGTACGGCGAAGCCGGCGCGCGGCCCGGCGCGGGCTGCTCGGCGGCCAGGCGATGGCGCAGCGCGTCGATCTCCTGATGCAGCGCGCGCACATCGGTTTCGAGCTTGCGGGCGGTGCGGCGCCATTTGGATTGGCGCAGCCATGCGGCAATGCCGCCGACGATGACGCCAAGGATGACCAGCACGAAGATGAGGATGAACAGCGGCAGCGTCGCCGCATAGGCCGGAGCGGTCGCGGAGAAGGGATCGAAGGAGACGGTCACGCTCTGCCGGTTGGCCACCGCGAAGGCGACGATGATCACCGCCAGCGGGACGACGATCACGGCTGTGACGATTTTGCGGAGCATGGCTCTCTCACAGAGCGCAAGGTGCGCCCGTCATACCCCAAGCACGAAAGTGGGGAGCGCCGTCAGCCGACGCCGTCGGTCTCATTGTTCAGGCGCTCGCGCATTTCCTTGCCGGTCTTGAAGAACGGCACGGATTTCTGATCGACCGAAACATGCGCGCCGGTGCGCGGATTGCGCCCCGTTCGGGCCGGCCGGTGTTTGACCGAGAAAGCGCCGAAACCGCGCAGCTCCACGCGGTCGCCGCGCGCCATGGCAGCGGTGATCTCGCCGAGGATAGCGTTGACGATGTTCTCGACGTCGCGCTGGTACAGATGCGGGTTCTGCGAAGCGATCCGCTGCACAAGCTCAGACTTGATCATAGACGCCGCCTTACGCGTTGCGTGGTCAATTGGGCGAGGCAGGGTGCCAAAGCGCCAACAGACCGTCAAGATTTAGTCTTTCGACAGCCTCCGCGCCGCCCCATTCGGCGATGCCGCGCGAAACCGCGGAGAGCCCGACCGCATCGAAGCCCCAGGCGGCGACATGCAGGAAGGGGAATTCGCCGAAGCGTGGCTGCAGCGAATAATCGCGCACCGGCGTCGAGATCGGCACATTCTTTTCCTTCGCCAGCCAGTCGCGCGCCGTCTTCTCATTGCCGATTTCATCCACCAACTTGAGCGGAACGCCCTGGCGGCCTGTGAACACGCGTCCGTCGGACACACGCGCAAGTTGCTGATCGTCCAGTTTGCGGCGCTCCTTCACCAGGTCTTTGAACCAGGCATAGGAGTCGAGCACGATCGCCTCGATGGCCGCGCGCGCCTCCGGGCTGGTCGGCTCGAAGCCGTTCGGCGCGGCCTTGAGCGGGGAGGATTTGATCTCCTCGACCTTGATGCCGATGGTCTTCAGCACGTCGGTAAAATTCGGATACTGGAACAGCACGCCGATCGAGCCGACCAGCGAGGTGTCCTCGGCGATGATGTGGTCGGACGAGAGGGCGGCGATATAGGCGCCGGAAGCGGCGAGCCCATCGACCACCACCACCGTCGGCTTGCGTGACTGCAATTCGCGCAGCGAATCGTAGAGCTGCTGCGATCCGGCCGTGGTGCCGCCGGGGCTATCGATATGCACAATTACGGCGCTGGCTTGCGAACGGGACAGCCGCCCCAGCGCCTCGACGCGGTCCTCGTTGTTGCGGATTAGGCCCTGGATCTTGACCCGGGCGATGTAGGCGCCGGGCGCGCTCAACCGGCTGCCCGGCAGCAGCGCGAAGCCCGCGCCAACGAGCGCGACGACGGCGATCAGCGCCGCGCCGACGCGCCAGAAGGTGAGCTTGCGCCGCATCCGGCGGCGATCGACGATGGCATCGGCATCGAGCGACATGGGAGCTCACTCCTCTCGAGAACGGCGGGCCGGGATACTACACCCGGCGGTCGAAACGTGTATCGGGCCGACTTTTGGCACGTTGATGTCATAAAGAAAAACCCCCGGGTCAAGCCCGGGGGTTTTGTATCCTTTTACCGTGAACCGGCCGTTTCCGACCTTAGTCCTCGGTCTTCTCGGTCTCGCCGGCCCGCTGCTTGAGCGCGGCGCCCAGGATGTCGCCCAGCGAAGCGCCCGAGTCGGCGGAGCCGTACTGCGCAAGCGCTTCCTTCTCCTCGGCGACTTCGAGCGCCTTGATGGAGACGGCGAGCTTGTGGGTCTTGCGGTCGTACTGGGTGACGCGAGCGTCCACCTTCTGACCGACCGAGAAACGCTCGGGGCGCTGCTCGGCACGGTCACGCGCGAGATCGGCGCGCTTGATGAAGGCGGTGAGTTCGGTCCCGACGATCGTGACCTCGAGGCCGCCTTCCTTCACTTCGGTGACTTCGCAGGTGACCACCGAGTTCTTCTTCAACTCGCCGGCCGCACCCTGCGACATCGGATCGCCCGCGAGCTGCTTGATGCCGAGCGAGATGCGCTCCTTCTCGACATCGACGTCGAGCACCTGGGCCTCGACCATGTCGCCCTTCTTGTAGTCGTCGATCACCTGCTCGCCCGGACGCTTCCAGTCCAGGTCGGAGAGGTGGACCATGCCGTCGACGTCGCCGTCGAGGCCAAGGAACAGGCCGAACTCGGTCTTGTTTTTGACTTCGCCTTCGACCGTCGAGCCCGGCGGGTGCTTCTCGACGAAGAGTTCCCACGGATTGCGCATGGTCTGCTTGAGGCCGAGCGAGATGCGGCGCTTGACCGGATCGACCTCGAGGATCTGCACTTCCACTTCCTGCGAGGTGGAGACGATCTTGCCGGGGTGAACGTTCTTCTTGGTCCAGGACATCTCGGAGACGTGGATGAGGCCTTCAATGCCTGGCTCCAGTTCCACGAAGGCGCCGTAGTCGGTGATGTTGGTCACGCGGCCCTTGAAGCGCGCGCCGACCGGATACTTGGCCTCGATGCCCTGCCACGGATCGTCGAGCAGCTGCTTCATGCCGAGCGAGATGCGGTGCGTCTCGTGGTTGATCTTGATGATCTTGACCTTCACCGACTGGCCGATGTTGAGCACTTCGGTCGGGTGATTGACGCGGCGCCAGGCGATATCGGTGACATGCAGCAGGCCGTCGATGCCGCCGAGGTCCACGAAGGCGCCGTAGTCGGTGATGTTCTTGACCACGCCGTCGATGACCTGGCCCTCTTCGAGGTTCTGCACCAGCTCCTGGCGCTGCTCGGCGCGGGTCTCTTCCAGCACGGTGCGGCGAGAGACGACGATGTTGCCGCGGCGGCGATCCATCTTCAGGATCTGGAACTGCTGCTGCACGTTCATCAGCGGCGTGACATCGCGGATCGGACGGATGTCCACCTGCGAGCGCGGCAGGAAGGCCACGGCGCCGTCGAGATCGACGGTGAAGCCGCCCTTGACCTGGTTGAAGATGACGCCATGGACCTTCTGGTTATCGTTGAAAGCTTTCTCCAGCTTGCCCCAGCTTTCCTCGCGGCGCGCCTTGTCGCGCGACAGAACGGCTTCGCCGAGCGCATTCTCGACGCGCTCCAGATAGACCTCGACCTCGTCGCCGATCTTGATCTCGGACTGACGGCCGGGCGCTGCGAACTCGCGCAGGGCCACGCGGCCTTCGGTCTTGGCGCCGACGTCGATGACGGCCATATCCTTTTCGATGCCGACGACCTTACCCTTGACGACACTGCCCTCCTGCGGGCTGCCCTGGGTGAAGGACTCTTCAAGCATCGCAGCGAAATCTTCACGCGTCGCGGTAGCTGTAGCCATGTAATCTCCTGAAGCCAGCGCCGGCGGTTTGAATGGCGTTCGGAAGCGCGGGCCGATGGTCTTGGCAACACCAACGGCGGCCCCAGGAATCCCCGGTGGCCGGCGCAAAAGCCGTGCTTGTCGAACGATTGAGCGGTCAGGCTAGCCTGACGTCGAGGTGCGAGCGGGGCTTTGTCCTCCAACAGCGAGGGGCGATTAACCGCACCCTCGGCCCGCTCGGGTGGCCTCGACGATATCGATGGCGGCCCGATTAGTGGGGCATATAGCTAAATGCGAGGCCTCCGGCAAGACCGCATGCTGTATCGCCCTACAGTGTAGGGCCGTCCGCACCTGTTCCAACACGTCGTCCCAGTTGTTGCGCTGGGACTGCCGGAACAGTCGCATGGTCGGGTACCATGGGCTGTCCTCGCGGCCGAGCAGCCAGCGCCAGTCGGGCGTGAACGGCAGCAGGGTCCAGGTCGGCCGCGCCAGCGCCCCGGCGAGATGGACGACGGAAGTATCGACCGATATGACCAGATCGAGAGCGCAAACCGCCGCCGCGGTGTCGCTGAAATCGCCGAACTCGGCCCCCAAATCGATGATTCCCTCCCCCAAACTGGCCAATGTCGCCTGATCTGCCGGCCGGATGTCCTTTTGCAAGGCGAATAGTTTGACACCCGGCATCATCACCGCCGGCATGATCGTGGCGGCAGGAATCGAACGCTGGTGATCGTATTTGTGGTCGGGGTTGCCGGACCAAACGAGACCGACCTTGAGAGCACCATCGTCCCCGATCCGCCGGCGCCAAGCGGCAACTGCGGCCGGATCCACCGCGACATAGGGGACTTGGGCCGGAATCGTGTCGAGGCGCGTCGCGAGAACGCGTGCGACGCTCATCAAAGGGATATGGACGTCAAACGGCGGCAGATTCTCGCCCGAGTCGCGCAGTGTTACGCGCTTGATCGAACGCAGAACACGCGTGAGCGCGTCCGGGGCCACAAGCATGACGTGGCCGCCCATGCGCATCAGCGGGTCGAGATAACGGGCGAATTGTAGCGTATCGCCAAGACCCTGCTCGGCATGGACCAACAATGTGCGGCCATTCAGGGGGGTGCCATCCCACATCGGACGCGGGATGTCGGGCATTTTGAGCGTCGGCACACCGCCTTTCCAACGCCATTCGTATTCGTCCCAGCCGGCGGCCAAATCGTTGGTGCGGAGGAGATTGACCGCGAGATTGAAATGCACTTTGGCCGAATTCGGCGCGACGGCCGCAGCCCGCTGGTGCATGGCAAGCGCGGCTTCGTGTTGTCCTTCCTGCTCCAGCACGATTCCGAGATTGGAGAGCGCTGTAGCATGCGACAAGGTATTGCTCGGCTGCAGCGCCAGCGCCTGCTCGTAGGCAGTGCGTGCACCGGCGAGATCGTCCCGCTTTTCCAGCGCGACGCCAAGATTGATGTGCGCTTGGACATGACCGGGGTCGAGGGCCAGTGTGCGGCGGTGCATGGCGGCCGCCTCATCGAGACGGCCCAGGTCATGCAAGGCAGCGCCAAGATTATTGTGCGCCTGGACACACTTGGGATCGAGAGCGATCTCCGCCGCAAAGGCTTCCTTGGCCTCTGCCGGGCGTCCTAAAGCAAGCAGGATATTACCCAGGACGAGGTGCGCCTC
>DATDMA010000347.1:0-5938 GCA_036519015.1 Pseudolabrys sp.
GTGACCTATGGCGGCGTCGATCTGGAACTGCGCCACGCGCTCGAGCCCTGGCAGGTGCTCGGTGAGGAGACCGCCGGCGGCAGCACCGCGCGTTTTGTCGATTCATCGGTCGAGCGGTTGCAGGTCAGGGTCAATGGATTCAATCCCGTGCGTCACGCGGTCACCTGCAACGGCCGCCGCCTGCCACTTGCATCGACCGGCCGTTCGGGTGAATACGTCGCCGGCGTCCGCTTCAAGGCGTGGCCGCTCGCAGCAGCGCTGCAACCGACAATCGAACCGCAGGCGCCATTGACCTTCGATGTCTACGACGGCTGGAATGGGCGATCGCTCGGCGGCTGCGTCTATCACGTCGCCCATCCGGGCGGCCGCAACTACGAGACCTTTCCAGTGAACTCCTATGAGGCGCAGGCGCGCCGACTGGCCCGCTTCGAGGGACGCGGCCACACCCCCGGACCTTTCGCAATTCCCACGGAAGAACGCTCTATCGAGTACCCGACGACGCTCGACCTGCGCCGGCCGACGCGGTTCTGATCGCCGCCATGCTGAAGCCCGACCCCGCCATGTTGGACACAGAGCAGATCGAGCCGCTTCTGTCGGGCTATTTCTGCCCGCTGCCGCGCAACTTCGACGAGATGATGGATCGCGACGGGACCGTGCGCCCGCATTGGCGTCCGTTCCTGACCATGCTCGCGAACCTTGGACCTGAAGAGGTCAACCGGCGCTTCGCCGCGGCCGACCGGCACTTACGTGACTCTGGCGTCTTCTATCGCGTCTACGAGGACCCAGCCGGCGCGGTGCGGCCCTGGCCGCTCAGCCACGTGCCGCTGTTGATCGATCCGACCGAATGGCAGGAGCTCAAGGCCGGGCTCGTGCAGCGCGCCGAGTTGCTCGAGGCGACCCTCAAGGACATCTACGGGCCCGCCAACCTCGTGCACGATGGCCGGCTGCCGGCGGCGGTGGTTGCCGGCAATCCGGAATTCCTGCGTCCGCTGGTCGGCGTCGAGCCGCCGGGCGGCGCGCATCTGCGCTTCTATGGTGTCGATGTCGGACGGTCGCCCGACGGACGCTGGTGGGTGCTCGGCGATCGCACGCAAGCGCCGTCGGGCGCGGGCTATGCGCTGGAGAACCGGCTCGCTTTGTCGCGCGCCATGCCGGACATCTATCGCGCGCTGCGCGTCGAGCGCGTCGCGCCGTTCTTCCAGTCTTTCCAGCTTGAGTTGTCGCAGCTCAACCGCCAGGACGATTCTCGCGTCTGCGTGCTCACGCCCGGGCCGTTGAATGAAACCTATTTCGAGCACGCCTATCTGGCGCGCTATCTCGGCTTTCTGCTGGTCGAAGGCGAAGACCTCACGGTGCGCGACGACGGCGTCTTCATCCGCACCGTGTCCGGACTCAAGCGCGCGGAGGTGCTGCTGCGCCGTCTCGATGCCGACTTCGCCGATCCGTTGGAATTAAGCGCGCGCTCGCGCCTCGGCGTGCCCGGCCTGGTGCAGGCGATCCGCGACGGCACCGTGGTCGTCGCCAACGGGCTCGGCTCCGGTGTGATGGAAGCGCGCGCGATGCTGAGCTTCCTGCCGGCGCTGGCGCCGGCTCTGCTCGGGCAGGAGCTGGCGCTGCCGAATGTCGCGACCTGGTGGCTCGGCGATCCGAAGGTGCGCGCGGATGCCATCGAGCGTCTCGATGAATTGGTGATCGCACCGGCGTTCCCCGGCGATCTGCCGGCGCATATCCAGAAACCGATGGTTCTCGGCCGCGATCTCGACGCGCCCGCGCGCGCGCGGCTCATCGAGGAGATCGGCCGCCGCGGCATCGACTTCGTCGCGCAGGAGGCGGTGACGCTGTCGACCACGCCGGTCTGGGAAAACGGCAAACTGGTGCCGCGGCCGTTCATCCTGCGCCTGCTGCTCGCCCGTGTCGGCGACAGCTGGCGCGTGATGCCCGGCGGCTTCGTCCGCCTCGCCAACGACATCGACGCGCGCGCCGTCAACTTGCAGCAGGGCGGTCGCACCGGCGATGCCTGGGTTCTCTCGGACAAGCCCGTCGCCGAAGTGACGCTGCTGCCGACGCCCGACCGCATCACCATCAACCGCACCACCGGCGCGCTGCCGAGCCGCGCAGCGGCCAACCTGTTCTGGCTCGGCCGCTATGTGGAGCGCGCCGAGGCGACGCTGCGGCTCACACGCGCATTGATCAATCGCGCCAGCGAAGACGACGAGGCGATGAGCGAGGTCAACGCCAGCATCTGCGCGGTGCTCGCAAACTGGGAAGCGGTCGCGCCCGATATGCTCAGCGTGAAGCCAGCGCTCGTCGCCTCCGCCGTGCTGCAAAACCGCGACATGAGCGGCGCGCTTCCGATGCTTGCCGGCGCGGCGCAGGCGGCGGCCTCGGTGATCCGCGACCGCTTCTCGCCGGATGCGTGGCGCGCGCTCACCGAGTTGTCCGAGATGATCAACGCGCCGCTGGAGCGGAGCGCGGCCGAGAGCGCCATGTTCGAGCGCGTCAGCGGCGCGCTGCGCATCATCGCCTCTTTCTCCGGGCTCGCGCAGGAGAACATGAGCCAGCTTCACGGCTGGCGCTATCTCGAACTCGGCCGACGCGTCGAGCGCGCGCTGGTGACCAGCCGCTTCCTGCGCCAGTTCGCCTTCGGCGACGAGCTCGACGGGGCACTCGATTGCCTCTTGGAGCTTGCCGACAGCCAGATCACGTACCGTTTACGCTATGTGATGGTGGCGGCGCGGGCACCGGTCATCGACCTGGTCGCGCTCGATCCCAACAACCCGCGCTCGGTCATGAATCAGCTCGCGCGCATCGAGACGCATCTCGCGGCTCTGCCAAGGCGCGGCATGGACAGCCGGCTATCGCCACCCGAGCAGATCGCCTCGGCGCTGGCGACGCGCATGCGCACCGCCGAGGCCGCCGCGGTCGACCAGAATGCGCTGATCGACGCCGAGAATGCGCTGATGCGGCTGTCCGACGTCATCGGCTCGACCTATTTCACCTCGCATGAGCGCACCGAGGTGCCGTGGGAAGCGCTCGAATGATCTACGACGTCCGCCAGGCGACCATCTATCATTACGCCTCCCCGGTGACACACGCGCATCATGTGCTGCGCCTGACGCCGATCGACCGTCGCGATCAGCGCGTGCACGCCGCCGCGCTCGACATTACGCCAACGCCGGTCGAGAGGCGCGAGGGCCAGGATTTCTTCGGCAACCGCATCACCTGGATCAAGCTCGATTCACCGCACGAGACGCTGACGGTGCGCGTCGCCGCGCGCATCGCCGTCGAGCGCACGGAAACGATTGCGCCGGAGACGACCCCGCCCTGGGAAGAGGTGAGGGAAGCCGCCTTCGGCTGCATGGATTTGTCGCCGCAGGCGCCGGCGCATTATCTGTTCGCGAGCAGGCTGGTGTCGCTCGATCCCGAGATCCGCGACTACGCGGCCGAAAGCTTTGCGCCCGGGCGGCCTGTGCTCGAAGGCGCCCTGGACCTGATGAACCGCATCAAGGCCGATTTCGTCTACGAGCTTGGCGCGACCACCGCGACCACGACGCCGCCGATGTCCTTCGCGCTCCGACGCGGCGTCTGCCAGGACTTTTCGCACGTGATGATCTCCGGCATGCGCTCGCTCGGCCTGCCGGCGGCTTATGTGAGCGGCTATCTGCGCACCGGCCAGGTGCAGGGCGAGACCAAGCTCGAAGGCGCCGATGCGATGCACGCCTGGGTACTGGCCTGGTGCGGGGAAGAGGCGGGGTGGATCGGGCTGGATCCGACCAACGGGATGCTCGCCGGCAATGACCACGTGGTGCTGGCGGTCGGCCGGGATTATCCGGACGTCGCGCCTATCGACGGCGTCATCGTCGCCGCCGGCGGCCAGCGCCTCGAAGTCTCCGTGCAGGTCATGCCGGTCGGTTGAGGCTCGCGGCCCACGCCGTTCGTGCCCGGCGGGCAGGGCGCCGCTATCCACAATCCGAGAACCCACCAAGCCATGTTCGTAGCTGCCGTCAGCCATGCTGCTATGACCGCGCAGGTTTAGGTTCAGAACCGTTTTATTCCGTTTTTTGGCGTTGGACTTTAGTCGTACGTGTGGGTTCAAGATACCGCCTGAGTTCCCTAAATTTGTTTGCTTGCAGATGCGTTATTGAAAGAACGCGAGTTTTGTGTAGATTGATAAGGGGCTGACGGAAATGATGAATTCTACACAAGCACATCAGTTATAAACAGAAGATCATAAAGTATGATTTTCTTCGCTAAGCCCCCGTTTTTTAATGGTAAGTAACGAATGATTAATAGTCGAGCCGGCCAAGCAGTGGGACGGTCTCCGCCAAGGGCGGAGATGCGTAAAAAAGTAACCGCGAATGCCGACCATCACGTTATCTGCCCCCTTCGTGCGACAGGCGCAGTGCCTCGCTGGCCGCAAGAAGACCGACTATTTCGACGCGGGTCAGCGGGGGCTCCTGCTCGAAGTCCGTCAATCCGGCGGCAAGACCTATTATCAGCGCTACACCGACGAGCGCGGCCGGGAGCGGCAATACAAGATTGGTCCGGCCGACGTCGTCACCCTGGAACAGGCGCGCCGCAAAGGGCGGCAGGTGGTCGCCGAGGCGCTGCTTGGCGCTGACCCGCAGCAGAAGCGCCGCGAGATGCGCGCGGTGCCGCAGCTCAAGGACTTCGTGGCCGAGCGTTATCTTCCTTATGTGCGCACGTATAAGACCAGTTGGCAGACCGACGAGACGGTGCTGCGCATTCACATCCTGCCCAAGCTCGGCCGCCTCGCGCTCGACGAGATCAAGACGAATGCCATCTCCGACCTGATCAATTGCATGCGTGAGGACGGCTACGCCTCCGGCACGATGAACCGGGTCATCGTCATCCTGCGCTACATGTACAATCTGGCTCGCAAGTGGAAGGTGCCGGGTGGGCTGGAGAACCCGGCCAGCGGCCTGACGGCCGGACCCGACGTGCAGCGCAACCGCTTCCTCAACGAAGAGGAGGCCGAAGCGCTGGTGCGCGCGATCCATATCGACGAGAACCAGACGGCGGCGCGCTCGATCATGCTGCTGCTGCTCACCGGCGCACGGCGCAACGAGATCACCTTTGCGAAGTGGGACTACATCGACTGGAAGAACAAGACGCTGCTGGTGCCGAAATCGAAATCGGGGCACGCCCGCGTGATCGCGCTCAACCAATCGGCGATCGCGCTGCTCACGGCGACGCCGCGGCTTGACGGCAATCCCTACATTTTTCCATCGCCCGTCACCGGACGCCCGTCGGCATCGCTATTCTTTCCCTGGGACCGGATCCGCGCGCGCGCGGGACTGAGCGATGTGCGCTTGCACGACTTGCGCCATTCCTTCGCGAGCTTCCTGGTGAACCGCGGCGTCTCGCTTTATGTGGTGCAGGGCCTTCTCGGCCATCTGCACGCGCGCACGACGCAGCGCTATGCGCATCTCACGCAGGAGACCCTGATCGGCGCCGCCGATCTGATCCAGCACGTCGTCGCGTTCCCGAGCCGGGAACCCGACCGCGGCGCGATGAACGGCGACGCTGACGCGCTGCGCGGTTCGGCGTCGAACTGAAAACGCCGCCGTTCACAGAGAGCGGCGCCGGCATCTCCATAATCTGAAGCTTCCGGACATTTCCAACGCGCGTGCTTCGTGCTCGCGCGTGCGCCTGCGCGCGCCGTTTACCAAAAATTAACCAGCATCGGGCGAAGTGCGAACTCGCAACGGCAAGTCGTTTTCGCGCGTCCGCGCTTGCGTTTTTCGTGCGCGACCCAGGCTATACCCACGTCGCGCAGCGTGTTTTGACGCGCAGCGCCGGGGAAGTTTTGCGCGCGATCAAGTGCTTGGATTTCACGCGGACCCACGGCCACCCCAGATGGGGAGGGGACGGATTCGCCGGAAAAGCCAGCGTGCCTCGTCGTCGTAGGCGCGCG
>DATDMA010000348.1:0-4737 GCA_036519015.1 Pseudolabrys sp.
CCGTCGCGCATGCGTTCGGTCTGGATGACAAGGTCGATGGCGCTGGTGATCTGCCCACGGATGGCGCTCATCGGCAGATTGACGTTGGCCATTAGGATCATGTTCTCGAGGCGCGCCAAGGCGTCGCGCGCGGAGTTGGCATGGATGGTGGACATCGAGCCGTTATGGCCGGTGTTCATCGCCTGCATCATGTCGAAGGCCTCCGAGCCGCGAACCTCGCCCATGATGATGCGGTCGGGTCGCATGCGCAGGGCATTGCGCACCAGATCGCGCTGGGCGACCTCGCCGCGGCCCTCGATGTTGGACGGACGGGTTTCGAGCTGGATGACGTGCGGCTGCTGCAATTGCAGTTCCGCCGCGTCCTCAATGGTGATGATGCGCTCGCCCTGGTCGATCATGCGCGAGAGAGCGTTGAGCAGCGTCGTCTTGCCCGAGCCGGTTCCGCCGGAAATGAGGATGTTGAGGCGGCAGCGCGCCGCGATTTCGAGCGCGTGCGCGAGCGGCGCCGACACCGAGCCGATCTCGGTGAATTTCGTCAGGTCCATCATGCTCTTCGAGAATTTCCGGATGGAGATGCAGGGACCACGCAGACTCAAGGGCGAGATGATCACGTTCACGCGGCTGCCGTCGGCAAGGCGCGCGTCCAGCATCGGGCTGGATTCATCGATGCGGCGGCCGATCGAGGAAGCGATGCGCTGAGCGACATGCAGCACATGCGCGTTGTTGCGGAAACGCAACTGCGTGAGCTCGAGCTTGCCGCGCCGCTCGACGAAGGTCATGAGCGGTCCATTGACCAGGATGTCGTTCACCGTCGGATCGCGCAGCAGCGGCTCGAGCGGGCCGAGCCCGACCATTTCGTCAACGATAATGACCGCGAGGGCGTGCTGCTCGGCCTGGTTCAACAACAGACGCTGCTCGTTGGCGATTGTCGCGACCAGTGCATCGACGCGCACGCCAAGTTCGCTCTTGGTCAGATGCACCGCGACGGCGGGTTCGATGCGGGTGAGCACTTCGTCGCGAATGACGTCGGCCGCGGAGGAGGACGCGGTGCTTTGCGTCGTGGGCCTTTCATAGAGTGGGGTGGGCTTGGCGAGTTTGTTCGCGGCCGCGATCGGCGCGATCTCGCCTTGCGCCTTGTCGTCGGATTTTCTGCCGAACTGGAACATGGCTAGCCAAATATCCTGCGCAGGAGGGACCGTGACGCTTCGATCTTCTCACCCGACAGGAGCCGCAGAAGCGGCGCCAGTCTACGCGTAAGCGCGGCGTTCGCCTTCGCATTCTTGATTCCGAGTGTGGTCGCGGCGGCGATCTCGCGGTCGAAGGGAATGATGATGTCCGGCGCCTGTCCGGCGGCCTGGGCGAATTCGGCGTCCGGCAGACTGCCGGCCGCGCCGTGCTGGTTGAGGACGTGGACCATCGTCCGTTCGGCCGTATTGGGACCGATCGATTCACGCCAGCGTACGACGTCGCGGGCCGACGCCAGCGTGCCGTTGCTGACCATGACGATGGTGCAGGGCATCGTCGCCCTGAAAAGGCGCGCTGCCATGGCGGGCGGCACATCCGCGAAGATGAAGCGATAGCGCTGCATCAGCTTATCGAGCAGCGTCAAGACGGCTCCGTCATCGGGCGCGATATCGTCGGCCAAAGGCTCGAGCGAGGCGAGCAGATCGATGCGTTGCTCGACATGGATGACCGCGCGCTCGAGGAATAGCTTGTCGACGCGTTCGGGATGTTCGAAGGCCTCGCGCAACGCATGGCTCGGCACGCAATCGAGCTGCAAGGCGGCGTCACCGTGCTGCAGGTCGAGATCGAGGAACATGACCCCGCGGGCCCGCGTTCCGGCGAGGTGCCAGGCCGTGTTGACAGCGATGGTGGTGGCGCCGACGCCGCCACGCACGCCGAGGACGAACACCAGTTTGCCGGTACGCGTCTTCTGCGGCTCGGCGCTGCCGCTGAGAATCATGTTGCAGGTGCGGGTGACCAGATCGCCCACCAGGGGCTTGAAGAAATATTCGACAACGCCGTCGCGCTTGAGGTCGCGATAAAGGACGATGTCGTTGCGGTCGCCGATGACGATGAGGCCGGTGGTGGGTTCGCAGACCTCGGCCAGGGCTTGGACGCGGCCGAGCGGGTCGTCGACGCCACTCACATCCACGATCAGGAGCCGCGGCGAGGATTGCGCGGCGAGGGCGGAGATCGCGGTGTCGATATTGCCCGATGTGAAGGCGGCGTCGCGCAGGCCGAGGCTTTGCAGCGCCTGGCGGACGATTGCCTCGGACGCCGTGTCGCGGATGAACATCTGCGCCGTCGCCGCCTGCGCGCGGGCTCGGGATTGGACGGCGGCGCGCTCACTCACGGCATGCTCCCTCTCTTCGCTGATGGGATACGGGAATGCGGTACAGGTTGGGCCTCACCGGATTGTCGAAGCGGGTGGCCGGCGGACCGCGCTCTCGACGGTGCTACCGGGCTGCTGTGGGCCGTGCGCGAGACCGATAACGGCTGGCGATACGTCCGATGCCCAGGTTGGTCCCGTTATCCGTGATCCCCCGGTGTTCGTCTCCGAGCTGACCTCGAGTGGCCGAACCGCCAGCTGCAGGCGGCCGAGTTGTGCCCCGACGAACAAGCGCTCCGCCTGCTGCTCGGTGACTTCAAAAGTGACCGTTTTTGGGATGCGTGAGTCTGCACTCTGGCCGGGTTGCGGCGCGGGGGCGGTGGTATTGAGTGTCTGATCGACGGCGATCACGCGCACATCGCGCAGGATCGTCTCGCCGACCGTCTTACGTGCCGGGTCGGGGACGTTGTCGCCGAAACTCTGCGTCAGGATGATGTCGACCTGATCGCCAGGAAGGACCAGGCCGGCGGCACTCTGCGGCGCATCGACTGCAATCGATGCGGCGCGGGTGCCGGGCTTGAGCACGGCGGCCAGAAACTGACGCTCGCTCGGCCGCGTGAGATCGGACGCGATGAGCGCGTCGCCGGCGCCGAAGTGGCGCCGCGTGATGGCGCCGACGAACTCGGCGTCCGACACTTGCCCGCGCACGAGATTGCCGGCGTGGATGCCGCCCGCCGCAACGTCCTTCCAGCTGATGTCGTCGGGCCGAAGCAGCGTGCCGGCGGGAACGGCGCGGGCGGTGACTAGCACCGCCTGGCGCATCGTCTCAGGCTTTTGCGCCGTCGCATCACGCATCTGGCCGACCCAGACGATCGAGAAGACGAGACCCGCGAGCAGGCAGACGACGCCTAAACCGAGCAGGAGGTTCCGGATAAGCATTGGAAAAGCTCACGTGTGACGTGGATCAAGACACCGGCCATGATGGCCATTGCATAAGGCACGGATTTGCCTGCGAGGATCCGGGCGCGCTCGTTGGCGAGCCATCGATTGCCTTGGATTGTCTGCGGTGAACCTTGCGAAGAATTGGCGCGCGCGACGCTCGGGCGTTGCATGGTGTGGTAGCTGGCGAGGTAGCCGACGCTGAGCACGCCGCCCGCGAGTGCGATCGCCATGAGAAGCGATCCGATTTGGTGGGGCGGCACCAGCAGGGTTACCGCCGCCATCAGCTTCACGTCGCCGCCGCCTAGGATGTTGAAATGCGACAGGACGCCGAAGCCGAATAGGACGAGGAGTGCTGCGAGCAGGCTGATCCAGAGCGACCAGGGTGACGAGAGGGCATTGAGAGCCAGCCCGCTCGCAGCAATCAGAATAACCAGACGATTGGGGATGATCCGAAACCGCAGATCGTTTCCGGCGGCCATAGCGAGCAGTGTCAGGCTTGTGGCCCACAAGATAGTGCGCATGAGAGCGAGGCTCATTGGATTGCACTTTCGCTTGGTCCCTGAAGCAGTCAGGCGCCTGCTATGCCCACGTTAAGTCGCCTAATATCTCCCCCTGCCGCCGATATTGCGGGCGATGTATTCGAACAGCGAATTCAAGCTATGGCCGAGCATCGCGGCGCCGAAAATGATCGCGAGCGCGACCAGCGAGGCGATGAGCCCGTATTCGATGGCGGTGACGCCTCGCTCCGATTCAATCGAGAGCCAGCCCGCCACTTTCTTGGATACCTGACGCATTGTGGTTTCTCCTGGTGTGGTCAGTACGAAGAAGTTCAATGCGGTTTTAGTAATCGAAAATGCAACGCAAGGTTTTGACAGAAGTCAAATCGATAGAAATAGAGTACCGATACGGAGCATAATACTTATAGTATTCTGGTACTGAACTTAGAGCAGTCGTGGTTTGGCTGTCAGCCCTCCCTATAATACTTTCATTTTAAAGTTGAGCAGGACCTTGCGGGCCGTCCAACCGAGCGCCCTGCTGGCCAGGCGCCGCCTCGCGCGCGCACGTGCCGCGGTTGCGTTTCTAGGCGGCCGTATCGGCCGCCGCGCTTGCCGGGACGATGCGCCCGACCTTCAGCAACTCGTCCGCCCGTTCGGGCAGGACCGGCTCGCTGAAGTAGAAGCCCTGCACCTTCGGCACCGGAGACGTCGCGGTGAGGAACGACCATTGCTCTTCGGTCTCCACGCCTTGTGCGATGACCTCGATATCGAGTTCACGCGCGATGCCAATGATGGCGCGGACCATGGCCGCGCTGCCGGGGTCGTGCATGGCCGCGTGGATCAGCGGGGGAGGGATCTTCAAACGGTTCACGCGGTAGGTCTTCAGATAGTCGAGTGTCGAATACTTCGTGCCGAAATCGTCGATCGAAATCTTGACGCCCATCGCCTGAAGCTTCTCGAGAACGT
>DATDMA010000349.1:0-3042 GCA_036519015.1 Pseudolabrys sp.
CGCGTCTCTGCCGCCGCCGCGCGCAGGTCCGACGCCGAGTGCTCCAGCCGTGTGATCGCTACCGTCATCGCCGTCCCCTGTGCCTGATGGGGACGGCGAATCACACCCTGCCGCGTCGCGCCGATTCACATTAGAGTCAACGGTCTAGCCGATTGGTATCATACCAGTCCGCCTAAGGATTGACACACGCCCACTCGCGGTGGCCGATGGACGTTATGCGGCCCGGGTCGTTGATCAAGAAGTTCCAGGCGTTGCGGCAGGCGTCGATGATCGCCTCGTAGCTGTTCCAAACCAGAGCGCAGAGCTTGTTGCTGCGTAGGTATTGCCACACGTTCTCCATCGGATTGAGCTCGGGCGAATAAGCCGGGAGAGGCAGCAATGTGATGTTGGAGGGGAGCTGCAACTTTCCTCCGGTTTGATGCCATCCTGCCTGGTCGCATAGCATCACGGCGTGCGCACCGGGCATGACCCGCGCACTGATCTCTGCCAGATGTTCGTTCATTGCCTGTGCGTTGGCTGCCGGCATGATGATTGCGGCGCCCACACCCCGTGCGGGGCAAATTGCACCGAATAGATATGCGGAGTCGTGGCGATTGTCGCGCACCATCCGCGGGCGCGAGCCGACCGGCGCCCAGATGTGGGTCTGGGTTCCCTTCTGTCCGACCCGCGCTTCGTCCTGAAACCAAATCTCGATCGGCGTGCCGGCGGCGCAGCCGAGCAAAGCCTCCTTCAGCCGAGAACCAAAGTTTCCTAAGAAACACCAACCTGTGCGGCATCTGGCCCCACTTCCTGCAGGACGAATCCCAGTGACTTCGCCCGTCGTTGAAGATTGCGTAGCACACGCTGCTTATATCGGTCTTCATAGTACGCGGCGCCAGGATCCGCGTATGTCATTCCGTGCCGAAGCGTGTTGTAGAACAGCACCGCGATCTTTCGTGCGGTGGCGGTGATCGCCTTTGCTTTTCCCACTCGCGCCGACAACCGTCGGTAGAACGCGCCAAGCGCGGTGTCGGTTCGACCCACCGTTCCGGCGGCGAGGCGCAGCAAGGATGCGGCTCGGTTGCTGGTGCGCCGCGTTTTCGACGACAGCACCTTGCCACCGGAAATCTTGTTGTGGGGTGCGAGCGCCAGCCATGATGTGAAGTGCTTCGCGCTCGGCCACGCCGTCAGGTCGGTGCCGCACTCCCCGACCAGCTTGAGCGCGAGGTATGGCCCCAGACCGTCGATTTGAGTGAGGTCCACTCCAAGGATGGCGTGGAGTGCCGCGCGGGCATCGAACGCCGGCGCATTGGGCTGGCTAGTCCTTCGTCGGGCGGGGAGCAGCTTGTTCGCGGGTGGCGTGGCATTCTGCTTCAGCCGCGTCAGAATTGCCTGAAGTTGCTTGTCACAAGCAGCCACCTTCGCTTGATAGACGTCATAGAGCTCAAGCGCCTGTGTCAGGGCGAAAACATGCTCCTCCCGGTAGTTGCCAACCAGCGCCTGGCACATCGTCTCGATGGACGCATGGCATCCACGTTCGCGGTGAGAGGCCAGAAGGGTGGGATCGCGCTCGCCCCCCACGATTGCCCGGATAATGGCCATACCCGTCACGCCAGTGATGTCCGAGACGACATGATGCACCTGCAGGTTCATCTGCGTCAGCGCCTTCTGCATGTGCTGAATGTGTGCCGCCGCGTAATCCAGGAGCCGCTCCCGCTGCCGGAGGTAGGCGCGCAATCCGGCGATTTCGGCTTGGGGCCGGAAGCTGGCACGCAGCAAGCCATATTCGTGCAGACGTTGCAGCCACTGCGCGTCGCTGACGTCGGTCTTGCGGCCCGGTACGTGCTTCGCGTCCCTGGCGTTGACCACCATCACCTCGAACCCGCGCTGTTCGAGGATTTCGAAAACCGGGATCCAGTAGACGCCGGTCGATTCCATGACGACTGTCTTGATCCCGCAACCGGCGAACCAGTCCGCCAGCCGGTGAAGGTCATCTGTAAAGGTCCGGAACGTTCTGACAGGTTCCATATCGCGATCCGGACCCACGGCCGCAACGTGTATGGTAGCGCCAATGTCGATCGCCGCCGCAGCCGGATGAACAGTGAAGAAATCCCGTGATTTGCGAGACCGCTTCGTTTGAACCATGCCAGATGCCCTCCTTCCGAAGAAAGTCAGAGAGGGGCTGGGCCGCGGAGAAAGATCAATTTCCTAAACGGGATCGCCCGAAAGCGTCACCACTCGCAAGTCCGCAACAGCCCATGGGCCACGTTTTTTTACGGGGTCACATCCACCAAAAACTTTTCGGCCGCTCCCCTCCGATCCAGGATAGCGCAGCCAGTTTCTACCGCCACAGGCGGGCTGCCGATCCGAGCTCGTTTTTTAAAAGCCTCCTCCGCTGTGGGATCTTTCTTTGGATGGATCGGACGCGGTTGCAGCCGCGTCAGGTTCAGTTGGTGCAGCCACTTGCCCACCGTGCTCTGGTGCACGTGCACCGAAAAGCGGCGCCCGATCTCAGCTTGCAAGTCAGCCAATCGCCACCGCACGACGTTATGGCGCTCCGGAGCGGGGCCCTCAATGACCAGTGCTTTCAGTTCCGCCTTCTGTGCATCCGCCAGAAAGGGCTCGCGGCCGGGGCTACTGCGAGACTTCAGTCCATCTATCCCGCCGTCGTTATAACGATGCACCCAATCGCGCAGAGTTTGTCGGTCCATCCCCGTCTGCTCCGCCGCCTGAGTTCGCGCATCCCCATCCAACACAAGGGCGATCGCCAGCAAGCGCCGAATTTGAGGCCCGTCGCTACTCTTGCCCGCGATCGCCCGCAGCTCCCACGCCGTGTGATCCATCCGCGTAATCGCCAAGGCCTGTCCCATCCGATGCTACCTCCCGCGAATCGGCGCCGCAGAAGATCAAATCAGAAATCTCAGAATCTGAGAATCCCTTGAGAGTCACGGTCATCGCGGACTGGTATAATCCGTGGCTTGATCTTTAGTCCGTGTAATCCGTGTTATTCTGACTTGCTGTTGGCGAGGCCGCGGATAGCGCGACGGCGAGGTTGGAGATATC
>DATDMA010000350.1:0-2571 GCA_036519015.1 Pseudolabrys sp.
CAATCGAACTACCTGACGCGTCTTCTCGGCGCGCCATCCCCTCGTATTTGCGAGGGACGAAATGGGACGACGCCTACCCGGGGCCGCAAAGAATACGGGCGCTTTCGCTTGGCTGTACTCTCCCCGTCATTCCGGGGCGCGAGCGGAGCGAGCGAACCCGGAATCCATACGCCGCAGCGTTGAGGACTATGGATTCCGGGCTCGCTGCCTAAAGGCCGCGCCCCGGAATGACGAAACGAGAGACTGCGCTGTTTGACAATTGACTCAGCGAAAGCCCGTAGGCGGCGCCCTTACGAATTCTTCTCGAGATGCGCGCGCAGTTCGTTGATCGACGCAAAGCGCAGCGTGCCCTGAGGCAGTTCGGCCTCGATGGAGCCGTCCACATAGAGCGTATAGCTCATGCCGTCGACGACGCCCGACTTGAGCACTGCGACCCCGCGCTGCGGCTCGTTGCCGGCGAGTTCATCCAGCGCCTCCGGCTCGGCGGCCGCCGGCGGCATCTCAAACCCCGGCTCGGCCGCAAACTCCGGCGCGGGCTCCACCTCCGGAAAGACGTCCGGCCGGACATCGGACTTGGGCTCGCTCACCGCCGGGCCACGGGCCGGCCACATGCTGTCGAAATTGGTCGACCGCCGGCTCGGCACCGGCGTCACCGGCGGCGGGCTGGGCCGCCAGCCGGTCTCGCGAATGGGGCCACGGCGCATCGCCGAAACGCCGACATTGTCCTCGTCGGACGGCTCGGTCTGCGCTGGCTCGTCAAGGTCGCGGGGCGCTGGCGCCAGAGCCTCGTGCGGCGAGAGCGACACCTCGTCCTCGAGGGTCACCGGCGGAACATCCGGATTACGCAGGCTCGGCATGAAGGACGACCGCCCCTCGGGGGCCCCCACGGCCGCGGCGCGTGGCGGCACAGGCTCCGCAGCCTCCGGCTCGCGCAGCTCCGGTTTCGGTCGGGACGGGAATGCCATGCGTCCGGCGGCAGCCGTGGCTCCGCGCACAGGAGACGGGACCGGCGCAGCCTCGGCGGCCTCGGGGGCGTCCGCCGAGCGGCCGGGGCGTACGGGGAACGGCGCGACCAGGACTTCGGCGACGTGCTTGAGCTGGGACACGACCGCGGCGAGTCCGATCACGATAAGACCGCCGACCGCCATGGTGGTCCCGCACGTGATCAGCGTATTGCCAAAGGAGAATTCGCCGACCGGGATGCCAAATCCGGCCATCACGACACCCGCGACAAAAACAATGGCGCCGACGATGAACAAGAGAGCCGACATACGCACGATCCTCATCTGAAAGAGGGGACCCAGCCTCCCGGGCCCAATACACCAGCTAAACCCTTCAACAACCGAAGAATTTCGCCTTTTTCCAGCACAATGGCAACTATTATTCCTAAAATACCACCGAACGCCCTCACAGTTCCTTAATGCTACGCCAGCGTGCGCACGTGCCGCGTTTGTCCGGGTGTGGAAGCGCGGCTAGCCGACCCCCTGCTTTGCCCGAATAAGGCGCTGCTGCCCGTTGCTCCGGCTCGCGCCAGAGCCTAATTAACGTAACCGGGGAACTCGCCTGGATCGTTGCTGGTTTCATCCCAAGGCTGGTTTATTCCGCACTCACCGTATGTGGTTCGAGGAGGACCTGATGTCGTTCACGCTGCCTGACCTGCCCTATGCCTATGAAGCGCTGGCGCCCTACATGTCGCGCGAGACGCTCGAGTATCACCACGACAAGCACCACAAGGCCTATGTCGACAATGGCAACAAGCTGCTGGAAGGCAGCGGGCTCGAAGGCAAGTCGCTTGAAGAAGTCGTGAAGGGCTCCTTCGGCAAGAATGCCGGCCTCTTCAACAATGCCGGCCAGCACTACAACCACATCCACTTCTGGAAGTGGATGAAGCCGAATGGCGGCGGCGACAAGATCCCGGGCAAGCTCAAGGCCGCCATCGATTCCGATCTTGGCGGCGTCGCCAAGATGCGCGAAGACTTTGCCCAGGCGGGCGTCACACAGTTCGGTTCCGGCTGGTGCTGGCTCGCGGTGAAGGACGGCAAACTCATCGTGACAAAGACGCCCAACGGCGAGAACCCGCTGGTGCACGGCGCGACGCCGGTGCTCGGCTGCGACGTGTGGGAGCACTCCAACTACATCGACAATAGCAACCGCCGGCCGGACTATCTCAAGGCGTTCCTGGATCACCTGGTGAACTGGGACCACGTCGACGAGATGTTCACCGCGGCGACCAAGTAAGATTAGCGGCGAGACGATCATGGCCACGCGGCCGGCAGCCTCTGCGGCCGACCGCGTGGCCGTTCTCATTCTGGCGGTGGTGGCGATCCTCGCCGCCTTCACCGTCCGCGCCTCCGGTCTCGTATGGGACGACTACACCCACTCGCAAGACGGCGACCTGCTGCTCAAGCTTTACGGCTCGGGCTTTCACGACACGCGGGCGCTGTCCTTCGTCAATCTCTACAAATACGGCGGCGGCTTCGACATGGTGTCGGCCCTCGCCGCCAAGGTGCTGCCCTTTACGCTGTTCGAGACGCGTCGTCTCGTCGGCGCCTGCTTCGGGCTACTTGGCCT
>DATDMA010000351.1:0-2859 GCA_036519015.1 Pseudolabrys sp.
GAGCCACTATTACGACGACTGCGAGCCCGTACACAGCGATAAAGCCAAGGGTTAGGGCCTCAAAGACCATTGCAGATAGCTGGTAATCAAAAATGTCGCCGTATTCGCTCATGATGCAATGCAATCCTGAATGGAAACCGACCCCCTTATGGCGAGTGTCAAAGATAGAAGGCGTACAATTCGGATAAGTATTCACACGTTACACGATACTGGAGCGTAAAAATCTTGATACCGCTGCGGCAGGCGCAGTGCCCGGACGGCCATTTTTTCAGGTAATTCTGAGGGCTTGGGAACCGTGGCGCGCCCTACGGGATTCGAACCCGTGTTACCGCCGTGAAAGGGCGGTGTCCTAGGCCTCTAGACGAAGGGCGCGTGCAGGCTGCCGGCCGAAGGCCGGCAGCGGGGAGTGGCGGGACGTATAAAGAGCTTCGCCGCCAGCGGCAAGCGAGGCTGTGAGGGAAAAATCCGCCCTTTGGAAATTACCAATGCCCGGTGTTGGGCATGGACTTCCAGGGTTCCTGCGGAGGCAGGGCATCGCCCTTCTGCAGCAGCTCGATCGAGTGCTTGTCGGGCGAGCGGATGAAGGCCATGACGCCGTCGCGCGGCGGCCGGTTGATGGTGACCCCGGCCCTCCTGAGCTTGTCGCAGGTGGCGTAGATGTCGTCGACCTCATAGGCGAGGTGGCCGAAATAGCGCGCCTCGCCGTAGTCCTCGCTGTCCCAGTTGTAGGTGAGCTCGACCTCAAGGCCCGGGCGCCCGGCCTTCTTGGTCTCTTCGACGATCTTCTCGTCGTCCGGTCCGATCAGGAACACGAGGGTGAATCGGTTCTTCTCGTCGACCCGGCGGCGGGTCTCTTTCAGGCCTAATTTGTTCACGTAGAAATCGAGCGCATCGTCCAGGTTGCGGACGCGCAGCATGGTATGCAGATATCGCATAGGTCGAACCTCTTAGGGATGTGGGGCGGCCGCCAGGGCCTGCAGGCGAGTATATAGCAAATGATCGCTGCCGATCTTTCCAGTGCCGTCTCACGCTTACGCGATCTGATCGAGGGCGCGCGGACCATCGCACCTTTCACGGGCGCCGGCATCTCGACCGAGTGCGGCATTCCCGATTTCCGCTCGCCCGGCGGCTTGTGGACCAAGAACCGACCGATCCCGTTCGACGCGTTCCTCGCTGACCGCGAGATGCGCGATGAATCCTGGCGGCGGCGCTTCGCGATCGACGCGACGTTTGCGGGGGCGAGACCCGGCCGCGGCCACCGCTCGCTCGCCTCGCTCTATCGCCGCGGCAAAGTTCCGGAGCTGATCACCCAGAACATCGACAACCTGCACCAAGCGTCCGGCTTCGCGGGCGAAGACGTCATCGAGCTGCACGGCAATACTACCTACGCGACCTGCCTCGGCTGTGCACAGCGCTATGACGTGCAATGGGTGAAAGAAAAGTTCGAGGCTAACAACAATCACGTGCCGGATTGCCACTGCGGCGGTTTCATCAAGACGGCGACCGTGTCGTTCGGTCAGTCGATGCCGCTCGACGCGATGCAGCGCGCGGAAGAATTGACGAAAAATTGCGATCTGTTTCTTGCGGTCGGTTCATCGCTCGTCGTTTGGCCCGCGGCGGGATTTCCGTTGATGGCGAAACGCAATGGCGCCGCGCTCGTCATCATCAATCGCGATGCGACGGAGCTCGACGAGTATGCCGATCTCGTCGTGCGCAACGACATCGGCGACGTGCTCGCAACCTTCATTGACGCCTGATTCGCAAGGACTTCTGTTGTGTACAGAGCTGTGCGCAATCACATTTTGCACTTTGCGGTTTAGGTCCGGGTGTTATCTTGAAGCCACAGATTCGGTGAAGCGCCCTTGAAGAGGCGCCAGAAGGCGGCGGCGTGCGGCGTCACCACGTCGGACGGGGTAGAAAAAAAGATGCCTGGGACAGACTTCCGGCCAGGGACTTTCACAGAGATCGTCGACGAGACGGCAACGGATCTCATTGAACTGTCGGGCGTGATCAAGTGGTTCGACGTTTCAAAGGGATTTGGTTTCATCGTTCCTGACAACGGCATGCCGGACATCCTCCTGCATGTGACGTGTCTCAGGCGCGATGGTTTCCAAGCCGCCCACGAAGGCGCGCGCATCGTCTGCGAAGTGCAGCAACGCGCGCGCGGGCTGCAGGCCTTCCGCGTCATCTCGATGGACGAGTCGACCGCGGTGCACCCGGCGGAGATGCCGCCGCCGCGCACCCATGTCACGGTGACGGCGACCAGCGGTCTCGAGCGCGCACAGGTGAAGTGGTTCAACCGCTTGCGCGGGTTCGGCTTCCTCAGCCGCGGCGATGGCACGCCGGACATCTTCGTGCACATGGAGACGCTTCGCCGCTTCGGCATCGCCGAGTTGCGGCCGGGGCAGACCGTGCTGGTCCGCTTCGGGCCTGGGCCGAAAGGGATGATGGCGGCCGAGGTTCACCCCGATGGCGGTCCGCTAGGTCCGGCCTCGCACTGATCGCTTCGCTGTGATCACGGATTTTCGCATTGCCGCTGGACGGATGTCCGCGTAAAGGCCTGCGTATGCGCGCACACCAGTGGATTGCCGTACTTTTCCTCGGATTGTTCGTTGCGGCCGGCCCGGCTCGGGCCGCCGGCCAGCAGACGCTTGAGATCGCCACCAAGTCCGGGGTCCATCCGTTCTCGGTCGAACTCGCCACCACCGAGCCCGAGCGCGAGAAGGGCCTGATGTTCCGCAAGGAACTGCCCGAGGGGCAGGGCATGCTGTTCGACTTCCAGCGCGACCAGGACGTCGGGTTCTGGATGCAGAACACCTACATTCCGCTCGACATGATCTTCATCAAGGGCGACGGGCG
>DATDMA010000352.1:0-4005 GCA_036519015.1 Pseudolabrys sp.
CAGCAATGTTGCAGCAATTGCTGCAGCCGCACGTGCAGCAATGCTGCTTGGGCAGGGCTTCGCCGCGCGCCGGGGCGATTTACAGCCGGCCCGCTTCCTCCTAGGTGTCGCAGCGACAGCCTGCACGGCCCCCCGATCTGCTCGTCCACACTACCCGGCCCGCGTGGCCGGTCTGTCCCCGAAGTCACAAAGCCCGAATGCCCGAGACCTTCAGCACCAGTTATGCGGCGCTCGTCGCCGCCGGAAAGATCGAGGCCGATCCCGGCCAGGCGGTCGTCGTCCGGCATCTGATCGCGCTGGAGAAGCGGCTCGAGGAGCATCGGCTGGCGCACACGTCGTCCTCGCTCGGCTGGTTGTTCGGCAATCGCAACAAAGCCGGGGCGCCGGTCAAAGGGCTCTACGTCTACGGCGAGGTCGGCCGCGGCAAGACCATGCTGATGGACTTGTTCTTCTCCACTAGCGCCGTGCCGCGCAAGCGCCGGGTGCATTTCCACGAGTTCATGGCCGATGTGCACGAGCGCGTGCACGCCTACCGGCGGGAGATGAAGAACGGCGACGCCGCCGACCACGACCCGATCCAGCGCGCCGCCGCGGCGATCGCCGAGGAGGGCTGGCTGCTCTGCTTCGACGAATTCCATGTCACCGATATTGCCGACGCGATGATCCTGGCGCGGCTGTTTACCCGGCTATTCGATCTCGGCGTCGTGATGGTGGCGACCTCGAACCAGGCGCCCACCGGCCTCTACAAGGATGGATTGAACCGCTCGCTGTTCCTGCCGTTCATCGCTCTGCTGCAGACATATTGCGAAGTGGTGTGCCTCGACGCCCGCGTCGACTTCCGCCTGGAAAAGCTCACCGGCGTGCCGACCTGGTACGTGCCGCCGGACGCTACCGCGACCGCCGCGCTCGACGATGCGTGGAAACGGCTCGCCGGCGGGCATAACGGCGCCGCGCATGAACTCACGGTGAAAGGCCACGCCGTGCACGTCCCAAAGGCGGCGATGGGCGTCGCCCGCTTCTCGTTCGCCGACCTGTGCGCGCAGCCGCTGGCCGCGGCCGACTATCTCAAGATCGCGCATGAATTCCACACCATCATCCTCGACCATGTCCCGGTGTTGGATTACAGCCGGCGCAACGAGGCCAAACGATTCATCATCCTCGTCGATACGCTCTACGACCACGCGGTGAAGCTGCTCGCCTCGGCCGAGGCGCAGCCGGATCACCTCTATGTCGCCACCGAGGGCTATGAGGCGAATGAGTTCAAACGCACGGCCTCGCGCCTGATCGAAATGCGTTCGCAGGCCTATCTCGGTCTGCCGCACGGACCACGCGCGCCGCAGGGACACGACTGGTCGGACAAGATCGTCGAGACCTGACGCGCGCGTCCAAACTGACGCTCCGCGTCGCATTGATCGTGCTGCATTCATGTGTCGCAACATCATGCAATCCATCGTGCTGCACCGCAGCGCGCAGGGATTGCAGTGCAGCATGCGCCAATAAAAATTCGCGAAAACAGTCTAGACAGGTCTCGCCGTCTCTGCTGGTATAATGTATACATGATGCCAGACGCTCTCGGGCTTTGGGTCTTTCGGTGCCTTGTCGGGACATGCCTAACGGGATAACCACCACTCGGCCGCATTCCGCGGCAGCACCAAGCTGAGAGTTTTCCCAATGGCGCGTAACAAGATTGCGTTGATTGGCGCCGGCCAGATCGGCGGCACCCTGGCCCACCTGATCGGCCTCAAGCATCTCGGCGATGTCGTCATGTTCGACGTCGCGGAGGGCATTCCGCAAGGCAAGGCGCTCGATATCGCCGAGTCCTCGCCGGTCAATGATTTCGACGCGAAATTCACCGGCACCAACAGCTACGACGCCATCGAAGGCGCCGACGTCTGCATCGTCACCGCCGGCGTGCCGCGCAAGCCAGGCATGAGCCGCGACGACCTGCTCGACATCAACCTGAAGGTGATGGATCAGGTGGGCGCGGGCATCAAGAAGTATGCGCCGAACGCATTCGTGATCTGCATTACCAACCCGCTCGACGCCATGGTGTGGGCGCTGCAGAAGAGCTGCGGCCTGCCGGCGCAGAAGGTGGTGGGCATGGCGGGCGTGCTCGACTCGGCTCGCTTCCGTTATTTCCTCGCCGATGAATTCAACGTCTCGGTGGAAGACGTCACTGCCTTTGTGCTCGGCGGCCACGGCGACACCATGGTCCCGCTCACGCGCTATTCGGCCGTCGCCGGCATCCCGGTGCCCGATCTGGTGAAGATGGGCTGGACCACGCAGGCGCGCGTCGACGAGATCGTGAAGCGCACCGCCAATGGCGGCGCCGAGATCGTCAATCTGCTCAAGACCGGCTCGGCCTTCTATGCGCCGGCCGCGTCGGCGATCGCGATGGCGGAGAGCTATCTGCTCGACAAGAAGCGCGTGCTGCCTTGCGCCGCCTGGCTCAACGGCGAGTACGGCGTCAAGGATCTCTATGTCGGCGTGCCGGTGGTGATCGGAGCGAAGGGCGTGGAGCGTATCGTCGAAGTCGAATTCACCAGCAGCGAGCGGGCTGCGTTCGAGAAATCGGCCGCGTCGGTGCAGGGCCTCGTCGAGGCCTGCAAGAAGATCGCGCCGGCTCTGGCTGGCTAACGTTCGAAATTCCGGGTCGGCGGATCGTCGCCGGCCCGGGTCCATTAAGTAGCTAAGGAAGCCGCATGAATATCCACGAGTATCAAGCCAAAGCGGTGCTGCGCGAATTCGGTGTGCCAGTCCCGCGCGGCATTCCTGCCTTCACTGTCGACGAGGCGCTCAAGGGCGCAGAAGAACTCGGCGGCCCGGTCTGGGTGGTGAAGGCGCAGATCCACGCCGGCGGGCGCGGCAAGGCCGGCGGCGTCAAAGTTGTGAAGTCCATCGACGACGTGAAGAAAGAGGCGACCCGCATCCTCGGCTCGACGCTGGTCACACATCAGACCGGCCCGCAGGGCAAGAAGGTCAACCGCCTCTATATCGAGGAAGGCTCGGCCATCGACCGCGAATTCTATCTCTCGGCGCTGGTCGATCGCGAGACCTCGCGCGTGGCCTTCGTCGTGTCGACGGAAGGCGGCATGGACATCGAAGAGGTGGCACACAGCCATCCCGAAAAGATCATGACCTTCTCGGTCGATCCGGCCACCGGCGTCATGCCGCATCACGCCCGCACTGTGGCGCAGGCGCTCAAGCTCACCGGCGATCTCGCCAAGCAGATCGGCGACATCCTGCCCAAGCTCTACGCCGCCTTCACCAGCAAAGACATGAGCATGCTGGAGATCAATCCGCTGGTGGTGACCAAGGACAACAAGCTCATCTGTCTCGATGCCAAGGTCGATTTCGACGGCAACGCGCTCTATCGCCATCCTGATGTTGTCGCGCTGCGCGATCTCACCGAAGAGGACGAGAAAGAAGTCGAGGCGTCGAAATTCGAGCTCAACTACATCGCACTCGATGGCTCCATCGGCTGCATGGTCAACGGCGCCGGCCTCGCCATGGCGAGCATGGACATCATCAAGCTCTACGGCAGTTCGCCGGCGAACTTCCGCGATGTCGGCGGCAGCGCCACGAAGGACCGTGTCACTGCCGCGTTCAAGATCATCACCTCCGATCCGAATGTGAAGGGCATCCTGGTCAACATCTTCGGCGGCATCATGAAGTGCGATGTCATCGCCGAGGGCGTCGTGGCCGCGGTGAAGGAAGTCGGCCTGAAAGTGCCGCTGGTGGTTCGCCTCGAAGGCACCAATGTCGAGCTCGGCAAGAAGATCATCGCCGAGTCCAAGCTCAACGTGACGTCCGCCGACGACCTCGACGACGCCGCACAGAAGATCGTGAAGGCCGTGAAGGAAGCTGCGTAATGTCCGTCCTCATTGACAAGAACACCAAGGTCATCTGCCAGGGTTTCACTGGCAAGAACGGCACCTTCCATTCGCAGGCGGCGATCGCCTACGGCACCAAGATGGTCGGCGGCACCTCGCCGGGCAAAGGCGG
>DATDMA010000353.1:0-11562 GCA_036519015.1 Pseudolabrys sp.
GAATATGCGAATGACGCGCGTGCGCGGGACCGGCGATGAAGCTCTGCGGCCGCCGCAGGATGGTTTCGATCGGCACCGCGGGATCGGCCGCCGCCGACACGAAGGACGAATTGGCGCCGTTTTCCAACAGCCGCCGCACCAAATAGGCCAGCAGATCGGCATAGCCGCCGACCGGCGCATAGACGCGGCAGGTGAGCGCGGGGAGATCCTCCAGCAGTGCCTGATACAGCACCTCTCCCATCCCATGCAGGCGCTGGAATTCGTATCCCTCGATTCCGGCGGCATCCTCGATGACGCTGGCCACCGTGAGCGCATTGTGCGTGGCGAATTGCGGATAGAGGCGCGGCCGGTGGCGCAGCAGCTTGCGGACGCAGTCGGCATAGGACAGATCGGTCATCGCCTTGCGGGTAAAGACCGGATAGTCGGCAAGCCCGCGCTCCTGCGCACGCTTGATCTCGGTGTCCCAATAGGCGCCCTTGACCAGGCGCACCGTCAGCCGGCGATTCAACGCCTCGGCAGCAGCACCGATCCAGTCGATCACTGCGCCGGCGCGCTTCTGATAGGCCTGCACCGCCAGCCCAAAGCCGTCCCATCCGGCCAATGACGAATCGCGCAGGACCGCGCCGATCACCTCGAGCGACAGTTCGAGCCGGTCGGCCTCTTCCGCATCGATCGTGAAATTGAGCGCGTGCGATTTCGCCAGCCGCGTCAGCTCCTGCAGGCGCGGCGCAAGCTCAGCGAGCACGCGCTCGCGCGACAAGGGCTCGTAGCGCGCATGCAGAGCGGAGAGTTTCACCGATATGCCGGGCCGCTTCGGCAGGGCGTCGTTACCCGCGCTTTTGCCGATCGCATTAATAGCGTGCGCGTAAGACTCAAAATAACGCTCGGCATCAGCGGCGCTGCGGGCGCCCTCGCCCAGCATGTCGAAGGAATAGAGGAATTCGCGATGACCCTTGGCGCGCTTGAGTGCATCTTCAATGGTTTCGCCCAGCACGAAATGCGAACCGAGCAGCCGCATGGCTTGGCGCGTGGCGGCGCGCACGGCAGGCAGGCCGAGCCGCCTCACCAGCCCGTCGACGATGCCCTCCGGCGTCTCGGCGGGATGGATGACGCGGGCGGTGATACCGAGGGTCCAGGCCGAGGCCGACACCAGAAAGCCGGGCGAGCGCGCTTCATGGTGCGCCCAGTCGCCGGCCTGCAGCTTATCCTCGATCAGCCGGTCGGCAGTCGCCGCATCCGGCACGCGCAGCAGCGCTTCGGCCAGCACCATCAGCGCCAGGCCCTCTTTGGTGGAGAGCGCATAGGCGTGCAGCAAATCTTCCACGCCGCCGAGGCCGCCCACGCGCGCGCGGATCGCTCGCACCAGGTGGGTGGCGCGGAGATCGATGCGTACCTCGGCCTGTTCGGAGCGGCCGGCACTTTCCAGAAGCGCCACGGCAAGGCCCTCGTCGGCCGGGGCATAAGGCGCCCGGAACGGCGCGATGTCGCCGAATACGGCCGCTGGCCTTGCGTTTGGCATTGCTTTGGCCTCCGACTCCGAGACCGAGCTTAGCGCAAAGCGCAGTCAGTCCCAGCGCCGTGGGCACTACTTTTCAGGATGTGCAGAATTCCCGATGGGCAAAGCGTCCCGGGCACAGCGCGCCGGCGACGCACAAACAGCATTAGGCGTCAGGCCGCGCTGGTCGCCTGCCGCGAGCCGCTGAGCCGCGCGACGCTGCCTGTCATACGGTCGCTCGCGGAATAGATGGACTTGGCGATATCGTCCGCCAATTGCTCGTAGGTGCTGCGCGCACCGCTCTCGCGGACGTAGATGCCGCTGAAGACGTCGCGCAGCTTGGGCAAGGGCGCATCGTCCCAAACAGACAAGCCGATCTCCTCGGCCCGCCGCCGGGTGACGGCCATAATGCCGAGCCCAGCGGCCACAGCGCCACGGAGGCTGGTCATGCTCGGGCCGGTGAACACGTCCTGCCAGTCGAGCCCGGCCGATCGCAGGGCCTGAACGGCAACGCGGTGGTAGATGGAAGGCTCGCCATAAGAAACCAGGGGCACCGGCCCACTGAGATCGACAGGCGCATTTTCGCCGCGCACCCAGACAACTTCCTGTTGCCGCCAATGGCGCGCTTCGTGCGGTTCGGACATCGACAGAGAAACCACAATGTCGAGCTCGGCGCCGCGCAGCTCGCGCACCAATTGATCGAAAAAGTCGGTGCGAACGATGAAGCGTACGTCTGGCCAGCGCGTCCGGAAGCGGGCCAGCGTGCCGGGCAACGAAGACGCGATGAAATCGCTCGGCGTGCCGACACGAATCAAGACGTCGGGCCGCAGTTCGGCGCCGCCGAGGTCCACGATCTGGTCATTGATCGACAGCAGCCGGCGCGCGTAACTGACGACGATCTCGCCTTGAGCCGTCATGCTGACACCCTGGGCGCTGCGATCGAACAGGTCGGCGCCGAGCAGGAATTGCAGGCGTTTGATCTGCGCGCTGACCGCCGGCTGGGTGACCCCAAGCGAAACCGCGGCCTTGGTGAAACTGCGCAGATCGACAACTGCGATCAGCGTGCGTAATAGGTCCGTTGGTATATTTGTCATGCGACGTCCTTAACCCCCACCAAACGTCATTTTCTTATGTATGCATGCGAATAAACATGCATCCCCCTAAGTCGCCAATGTAACACGTCCTTTCTGTCGATCAATTTGCGCGGCAGCGAAATCGAGAACGAAATTGCTAATGGGTGAATTGGGAACTCGTTGGCCCACCAACTATCGCTGCGGCTGTGCAACCTCGCGGGCAGGTGTGAAAATACGGGCGTTTTTTAATACTACCGGACGAATGCTATTTAATGCGCTCGAGAATACTAACGTAATTTGCTACCGCAGTGCCACCCATATTGAAGATGCCGCCCAGGCGCGCGCCATTCACTTGCAGCTCGCCGGCGCTCCCGGTCAATTGCATCGCGGCCATCGCGTGCATTGAGACGCCGGTGGCGCCGATGGGGTGGCCTTTTGCCTTCAGGCCGCCGGACGGGTTCACCGGTAACTTTCCGTCCTTTTGCGTCCAGCCTTCCTTGATGGCTGTGGCGCCCTGCCCTTCGGGCGTCAGCCCCATCGCCTCGTATTCGATCAACTCGGCGATGGTGAAGCAGTCGTGCGTCTCGACAAAGGACAGATCGTCGAGCGCCAGCCCGGCGTGCTGAAGCGCGCGCTGCCAGGCCAGTGAGCAGCCTTCGAACTTGAGGATGTCGCGCTTGGACATGGGCAGGTAATCCTGCACGTGTTCGGCGGCGCGGAAGGCGATGGCCTTGTCGAGGCTCAGCGCGGTCTCCACGTCGGCGAGCACGACGGCGGCGGCGCCGTCGGAGACCAGCGAGCAGTCGGTGCGCTTGAGGGGGCCGGCGACGAAGGGATTCTTCTCGCTCTCGGTACGGCAGAAATCGTAGCCGAGGTCCTTGCGCATCTGTGCGTAGGGATTGCCGACGCCGTTCTTGTGGTTCTTGGCGGCGATCATGGCGAGCGCGTCGGACTGGTCGCCCCAGCGCTGGAAGTAGAGCCCGGCGATCTGGCCGAAGATGCCGGCGAAGCCGCCGTCGATATCGGCCTCCTCGCGCACATAGGACGCCTTCAACAGATTCCGGCCGATCTCCGGCCCCGGAGTCGCTGTCATCTGCTCGACGCCCAACGCGAGCACGATGCGCGCCGAGCGCGCTGCAATCGCCTTGAGGCCCTGGTGCACGGCCGCCGAACCGGTGGCGCAGGCGTTCTCCACCCGCATGGCGCGCTTGAAGCGCAGGTCGGGCGAGGCTTGCAGCACCAGCGAGGCGGTAAAGTCCTGCGCCGAGAAGCCGGCATTGAAATGCCCGAGCACGATCTCGTCGACATCCTTGGGCGCTATGCCGGCATCGGCGAGCGCTTCACCGGCGACTCGCACAATGAGACTTTCGACCGTCTCGCCACTCAGCTTACCAAAGGGTGTGTGGGCCCATCCGACGATTGCCGCCGTCATTGCTGCCTCCTTTGCCGAACTTTGGTCGCATTGGTCGGCGATTGAGCCAAAGTCACCATAAATACCGTTAGGGGATCAGTTGGCTTTGCCTCATGTCCAAAGCTTAGATAACCTAGCAGTGCCGCCTGTGGAACTCACCCGTTTCCGAGGCCCGCCAGCCCGACCGGACCCAGAACGATGAGCCTTTGCCAGAGCCCCCGCCTCCGCGCTGCAATCCTGGGCTTTGCCGCCTTGGGTCTCCTGTCGCTGGCGATGGCGCCACGCGCGCATGCGGAAGCCAAGCTGCTGATCGAGGCCGCGACCGGCAAAGTGTTGATGTCGGAGAATGCCACTTATCCGTGGTACCCGGCCTCCCTCACAAAGCTGATGACCGTCTACACCACGCTGCATGAGATCAAGCAGGGCCACGTCACGCTCAACACCCTGCTCACCGTCTCCAAGAACGCGGCAGCGCAGCAGCCCACCAAGATGGGCTTCACGGTGGGCACCACCGTCACCATCGACAATGCCTTGAAGATGCTCATGGTGAAATCCGCCAACGACATGGCGGTGGCGATCGCCGAAGGCGTGGGCGGCTCGATCGAGGGCTTCGCCGACCTGATGAATGCGAATGCGCGCCGGCTCGGCATGTCGCAGTCCAACTTCGTCAATCCGAATGGACTGCCGGCGGAGAACCACGTCACCTCGGCGCGCGACCTCGGCATCCTGGCGCGGTCGCTGATCACCGAATATGCCGAATACGATTCCTATTGGCACATCCATTCGATCCGCTACGGCAATCGGGTGGTCCGCAACTACAATAAATTGCTCGACCGCTATCCCGGCGCCGACGGCATGAAGACCGGCTTCATCTGCGCCTCCGGCTATAACATGGTCGCTACCGCGACCCGCAACGGCCGGCGGCTGATCGCCGTCATCCTGGGAGCCTGGTCCGGCGGCGCGCGCGCGCAAGAGGCCGCGCAGCTTCTCGAACGCGGCTTCAACGGCGGCAGCCTGAGCTGGCTCACGCCCTCGCTCGGCACTGTCGATGCGCTGGCGCCGATCGACGCGCAGCCGCCGAACCTGCGCGAGGAGATGTGTGGCGGCCACCGGCGCAAGCCGCCGTCCGAGGACAATGACGAAGGCGAAGAGGGCACGACCGCGGCCACGGGCGAAAGCGACAATTCGCAAGCCTTCATGCTCTCGAGCCTGAAGCCGGCCAACGGCAAGTTCGTGCTCGGTCCGCCGGTCGATACCGACGCGCCGGTCGTCGTGTTCACCGGCCCGGCCGACCACCCCGACGTCATCTCGCAGACCGCCAGCGCCGCGCCGAAAAAGAAAAAGCGCGTTGCCGCCAAGACGACGGATAAGCCGGACAAGACGGAACAGGCCGGCGGCACGGATAAAGCCGCCGACAAGCCGGCAAATCCGGCGAAGGGCGCAAAGAAGACCGCCAAGCCGGCCGGCGCCAAGGCCGCGAAGCCGAAAGTCTCATCGGCCAATCAATGAGCTCCGACGACGATAGCGCGCGCCGGCGCCAGCCGCCGACGCCCATTCCACTGACGCTCCTCACCGGCTTCCTCGGCGCCGGCAAGACCACGCTGCTCAACAGGCTGCTCAAGGACCCGGCGCTCGCCGAGACCGCCGTGATCATCAACGAGTTCGGCGAAGTGTCGCTCGACCACCTGCTGGTCGAATATGTCGGCGACAACATGGTCCTGCTGCAATCGGGCTGCCTGTGCTGCACTCTGCGCGGCGACCTGGTCGATGCGCTGGAGACGCTGCTGCGCGATCTCGACAACCGGCGCTGCACGTTCAAGCGCGTGCTCCTGGAGACGACCGGCTTGGCCGATCCGGCGCCGGTGCTGCACACGGCCATGGCGCATCCTTATCTCGTGCTGCGCTACCGACTCGATGGCGTGGTGACCGTGGTCGATGCGGTGAACGGCGAATCAACGCTCGATGCGCACCAAGAAGCCGTGAAGCAGGCTGCCGTCGCCGACCGCATCGTGCTGACCAAGACCGACCTCGCCAGCGAAACACAGCGCGCCGGCATCCTTGGCCGCCTGCATGCGCTCAATCCGGCGGCCCAGATCCTCGACGCCGCCAAGGGCGAGGCGACCGCCGACCGCGTCCTCAACAGTGGTCTGTTCGATCCCGACCGCAAGATCCCCGACGTGAAAAAGTGGCTCGCCGCAGAGGCTTACGCGGACGCCCAGGCCGAACATGACCATGGGCATCAGCATCATGGCCACGATCACAACCATGACCACGATCACCAGCATCTCGACCGCAACCGCCACGACGAGCACATCGGCTCCTTCGTGCTGACCTCCGACGAGGCCATCCCGGCGGGCACCCTGGAGATGTTCCTCGAACTGCTGCGGGCGAATTACGGGGCCCAGTTGCTGCGCCTCAAGGGCATCGTGAAACTCGCCGAGATGCCCGACACGCCGGTCGTGGTGCATGGCGTCCAGCACGTTTTCCACCCCACCGCCCGCTTGGAGCGCTGGCCCGACGAGGACCACCGCAGCCGGCTGGTCTTCATCACGCGCGACCTGCCCGAACGCACCGTCCGCGAGCTTTTCGAGGCCTTCCTGGGCGCGCCCGGCATCGACCGGCCCGACCGGGCCGCGCTGGCCGATAATCCGCTGGTTCCCTTCGGCGGAATCGACCGTTAGAGTCCGTCCGTTCGCTCACCGCACTGGATGAACGCGGGAGCGCGTCGGGGAATCCTCATGGAACGTATCTGGCTGCGCCATTACCCGCCCGGCGTCCCGGCGGATATCGACCCGACACGCTATCCATCGCTCGTCGCGATGTTTGAGGAGAGCTTCAGGAAGCATGGGCCGCGCGAGGCCTGCGTCTGCATGGGCAAGACGCTGACTTATGCGGCGCTCGACGAAGCCTCGCGCGCCTTCGCCGCCTTCCTGCAAAGCCGCGGGCTGCCGCGCGGCGCGCGCGTCGCCATCATGATGCCGAACGTGCTGCAATATCCGGTGGCGATCGTCGGCATTCTGCGTGCCGGCTATACGGTGGTGAACGTCAATCCGCTCTACAAGCCGCGCGAGCTGGAGTTCCAGCTCGCCGACGCCGGCGCCGAGGCCGTCATCGTCCTCGAGAACTTCGCCGCAGTGCTGCAACAGGCGCTGCCGCAAACGCCGGTGAAGCATGTCGTCGTCGCCAGCATGGGCGACATGCTGGGCTTCGCGAAAGGCGCGCTGGTCAACGGCGTGGTGCGGCACGTCAAGAAGATGGTGCCGCCTTATGCGATTGCCGGGGCGATCAAATTCAATGACGCGCTCGCCGCCGGCCGAAGGCTGACGTTCGCGCCGGCGGCGAGCGGGCCGGACGACATCGCCTTCCTGCAATATACCGGCGGCACCACCGGCGCCGCCAAAGGCGCGATCCTGCTGCACCGGAATCTCGTCGCCAACATGCTGCAGGTGGAAGCCTGGCAGGAGCCGATCATCGCGCAGCCGCCGCCGATCGACCGTATGATCGTGGTCACCGCGCTGCCGCTCTGTCACATCTTCGCGCTGACGGCGTGCTTCCTGCTCTCCATGCGCAACGGCGGCCTGTGCGTGCTGATCGTCAATCCTCGCGACATCGCCGGGCTGATCAAGGAGATCGGCAAATACAAAGTCACGCTCTTCCCTGCGGTGAACACGCTCTACAATGCGATGCTGCATCATCCCGACTTCGGCAAGATCGACTGGAGCATGCTCAAATGCGCGGTCGGCGGCGGCATGGCCGTGCAGAAGACGGTCGCGGAAGCCTGGTTCAAGGCCACCGGCAAACCGATCGTCGAAGGCTACGGCCTGTCGGAAACCTCGCCGGTGCTCACCGTCAATCGCGGCGACATTCCCGAATGGACCGGCACCATCGGCCTGCCCGTCCCGTCCACGGAGATTTCGCTGCGCGATGACGAGGGCCACGAGGTGGCGCTGGGCGAGCAGGGCGAGGTTTGCGCGCGCGGCCCGCAAGTGACACCGGGCTATTGGAATCGCCCCGAGGAGACCGCGGCGGCGATGACCAAAGACGGCTTCTTCCGCACCGGCGACATCGCCGTGATGGACGAGCAAGGACGCGCGCGCATTGTCGATCGCAAGAAGGACATGATCTCCGTCTCCGGCTTCAAGGTCTTCCCCAATGAGGTCGAGGAAGTGGCCATGAGCCACGGCGGCCTGATGGAAGTCGCGGTGATCGGCATCCCGGACGAGCATTCCGGGCAAGTGGCAAAGCTGTTCGCCGTCAAGACGAAGCCTGAGCTCACCGATACGGAACTGCACAGCTTCCTGAAGGCCCGCCTCGCCAGCTACAAGGTGCCGCGCCAGATCGAATTCCGCAGCGAATTGCCGAAGACCAATGTCGGCAAGATATTGCGGCGCGCCTTGCGCGACGAGCCGGACAATCCGCCGCCAGCGGCCTGACGCTATGACCACCGCCGCGGTGACAATCAGCCCCTCCGACGTGATCGCGTTTTGGCGCGAGGCCGGGCCGGACCGCTGGTTCAACAAGGACACGGCGCTCGACGACCAGATTCGCGAACGTTTTCTCGCGCTCCATGAAGCAGCCGCGGCCGGCGCGCTGAGCGATTGGGAAACGAGCGCCGACGGGACGCTGGCGCTGCTGCTTCTGCTCGACCAGTTTCCGCGCAACATGTTCCGCGGACAGGCGCGCGCGTTCGCGACCGATCCGCTGGCCCGTGCGGTCGCGGCGGGCGCGCTGGTGCGGGGCGTCGATGCACAAGTGGCCCCGGACATCCGCAACTTCTTCTATTTGCCGTTCGAGCATTCGGAGGACATGGCCGATCAGGCACGCGCGCTGATGCTCTACAAGGCAAGCGGCGACACCGAAAACCTGAAATGGGGCGAGTTGCACGCCGATATCATCCGCCGCTTCGGCCGCTTCCCGCACCGCAACGGAGTGCTCGGCCGCGTGACCACGCCGGAAGAGCAGGCCTTCCTCGATCAAGGCGGCTTCTCCGGCTAACGACGAATCTACGGGACCTTGTCCATCTCCTTTGTTACGCTCGGCTTGATAAAAAGCCCGCATAAGCGGACCGGTACCAGGGAGGCGACCATGTTGTTCCTAGCCCAGGCGCTTCGGCGCCTGATGACGATATTTGCCTGCTTCGTCCTTTCGACAATCTCACTGACTTCAATACTCCACGCCCAGCAGACCTTGACCGTCAGCGCCACCGACATCGGCGGCGTGGTCACCAGCGCAAAAGGCCCGGAAGCCGGCGTGTGGGTGATCGCGGAAACAACGGAGTTGCCGACCAAGTTCGCGCGCATCGTCGTCACTGACGATCAGGGGCGCTATCTCATCCCCGACCTGCCGACTGCCGATTACGCGGTTTGGGTGCGCGGCTATGGGCTGGTCGATTCGCCCAAGATGCGCGCCAAGCCGGGCATGCATCTCGATCTTGCCGCCGTGATTGCGCCGAACGCCGCCGCGGCCGCGCATTACTATCCCGCCATCTATTGGTACACGCTGATGAAGATCCCGCCCGCGAGCGAGTTCGGCGGCAAGGGCGATATCCCTGAGAAGATCACGCAGACCGATTGGCTGCGGCAGATGAACAATGTCGACTGCATCGGCTGTCATCAACTCGGGCAGGAATCCACCCGCACCGTCCCGGCCGCACTTGGTCATTTCGCATCGGGCGAAGAAGCGTGGATGCGACGCACGCAGTCCGGACAAGCCGGCGAGGACATGACGAACAGGCTCGCCGGTCAGTTCGGCGGCGTGCCCTACAAATATTTCGGCGACTGGACGGATCGCGTTGCCAAGGGCGAACTGCCCAAAAGCGAGCCCCCGCGTCCGCAAGGCGTCGAGCGCAATGTCGTCATCACCTCGTGGGAGTGGTCCACGCCGGACAAATATCTTCACGATCTTATTTCGTCCGATCGGCGCAAGCCGACGGTGAATGCCTACGGTCCGTTGTACGGCTCGCCGGAATATTCGACCGACAACATGCCGATCCTCGACCCGAAGACTAACAAGGTCACCTTTTTCAAGATGCCGGTACGCGATGCGGACATGCCGCTGTCGCTCGGGCCGGGACACGCGGCCGGCCTCATGCCGTTGCAGCCTTCGGCCTATTGGGGCGACCGGCAGCTCTGGGACACGCGCGCCAACAACCACAATTCGATGTTCGACGAGAAAGGCCGCGTCTGGCTTGCCGCCTCGGTGCGGGCTTTAAACAATCCGGCATTCTGCAAAAAGGGCTCGGATAATCCTTACGCCAAGGTGTTCCCACTCGAAAGGTCGCCACGTCAGGTGGCGATGCTCGACCCTAAGACGATGAAGTACTCTTTTATCGACACCTGTTTCGGAACGCATCACCCGCAGTTTGGTTACGACGCCGATGACACGTTGTGGTTCAGCGGCACCGGCCAGGTCGCCGGTTGGGTCAACACCAAGACCTTCGATGAGACCGGCGACTCGGAGAAGTCGCAGGGCTGGGCACCGTGGGTGCTCGACACCAATGGCAACGGCAAGCTCGACGACTTCGTCGAGCCGAACGCGCCGGCCGATCCGAGCAAGGACAAGCGCATCACCGCGGGCTCCGGCCCTTATGCGGTCATGCCCAATCCGAAGGACGGCTCGATCTGGTACGCCATCGGCACCTTTGCCGGTCCGCCGGGATTCCTGCGCTTCGATCCGAAGACCAAGCTGTCGGAAGTCTATTATATCCCGAAGCCCGGCTTCGGCATCCGGGGCGGCGACATCGACAGTGACGGCGTGCTCTGGGGCTCGGGCTCGAGCGGGCACCTCATGAGCTTCGACCGGCGCAAGTGCAAAGGCCCGCTCAACGGGCCGGCCGCCACCGGCAACCATTGCCCCGAGGGTTGGGCCTTCTACAAATATCCCGGGCCCGGCTTCGACGGCTTCCCCGACACGAGCGCCGAGGCGAGTTATTACACTTGGGTCGACCAGCACAACACACTGGGCTTAGGCGACAACGTCCCGATCTCGACCGCCAATCTCAGTGACGGCTTCGTCGCTCTGAAGGACGGCAAGATGGTCTCGCTGCGCATCCCCTATCCCATGGGTTTCTATGCCAAGGGGTTAGACGGGCGCATCGACGATCCGACTGCCGGCTGGAAGGGGCGCGGGCTCTGGAGCACCAATGGTGACCGCGCCCCGTGGCTGATGGAGACCGGCAAGGGCTCGAGCCCGCGTGCGGTGCATATCCAGCTTCGGCCGGACCCGCTCGCGCACTGATCCAAGAAAGCTGGATCCCGGGTCAGCAGCACAGCACCATAGCGCGTCGAAGACGCGCCTAAACGCGCTGATGGTGCTGCACTGCGCCCGGGACAGCACTTCGTACTGCTTTCCTCTAGGCGGGCGAGGAAGCCCTGGAGTAGCATCCCGGCCGAACGGCCGCTGGGGCACGGATAACGGCCGAGCAGGAACACTTAAGGAGCGCTCATGCGACACGTCGTATCCGCCGCGGTCATTGCGGCTGCCCTGGCCTTCGCTGGCGCAGCGCAGGCGCAGGTGCCGGAAGGCTACCCGGCTGACTATTCCAAGCTCGTGGACGCCGCGAAGAAGGAAGGCAAGGTCGTGGT
>DATDMA010000354.1:0-8189 GCA_036519015.1 Pseudolabrys sp.
CCTGGCGGGAGGTCCTAGTGCCTCCGAGCGGAGCCCCGTCGCCGCCCGGGGGTTGGGGGGTGCGTTCATCCCCCGCCCGCGGGCGCCGCGTCCTGCTCCACCATCAAGACGCCTCATGACAGCGCCCTCGTTGAGCAGGACGCATGGAATGTAAGGCCGCTGGAGTCGGTGGGGATAAGTTATTTTCGAGGCTGGGAAATTATTCAGAAGACTGCATTTTTGCTGCGCCACATGCCGCTGCTTCTCTCCGCCCTCATTCTGCGGAGGCCGCGAAGCGGCCGTCTCGAAGAATAGAGGGCGGCCCCCATGCTTCGAGACGCGTCGCTACGCGACGCTCCTCAGCATGAGGACCGGGAGAGAGCGCTGCGATCAGCGCCCTGCCACCACCATGATCTCGACCTTGTAGTCAGGCGCGGCGAGCTTGGCCTCGACGGTGGCGCGCGCAGGCGTGTTGCCGGCCGAAACCCAGGTATCCCACACCGCGTTCATCTCGGCGAAATTGGCCATGTCGGTGATCCAGATATTGGCAGTGAGCAGCTTGCTCTTGTCGCTGCCGGCCTTGGCCAGGAGTCCGTCGATCTGCGCGAGGATGTCCTTCGTCTGCTCGGTGACGCTCTTGCCCTTGGCGCTGTCGGCGACGATGCCGGCCAGATAGACGGTGTTACCGTGCACCACCGCCTTGCTCATGCGGGCGCCGACCTCATGACGTTCAATGCTCATCGCGTGTTGCCTTTCGCTGTGTCGTTTTGAATTCGGGGCGTCTTCCCTAGCCCATCTCCGCACCGTTTGGGAACCCGCCACCGCTTCCGCGGCTTATTGCAGAAGCATCGACAAAAGGGAGGCGACTATGGGTTGGTTTACGTCCGACATCAAAACCATCGACGACCTGTTTCTGCACACACTGCAGGACATCTATTACGCCGAGCATCAGATCGAGAAGGCGCTGCCCGACATGGTGGCGAAGGCCTCCGATCCTGAGCTGAAGAAGGGCTTTTCCATGCATCTGCGCCAGACCAAGGGGCAGATCAAACGGCTCGACCAGGCCTTCAAGAAGCTCAAGGCGAAGGCGCAGGGCACCAAATGCCCGGCCATCGACGGCATCCTCGACGAGGCGAACGACATTGCCGGCGAAGTGGACGACAAGATGGTCCTCAACGCGGCGCTGATCGCGGCGGCGCAGGCGGTGGAGCACTACGAGATCACGCGCTACGGCACGCTGGTGGCCTGGGCGAGGCTGCTCGGCCGCAGCGACATCGCCAAGCTGCTGGCGATGAACCTCAAGGAAGAGAAGGCGACCGACAAGAAGCTCAACGGCATCGCCACGCGCAAGATCAACCGAAAGGCTCTGCTGCGCAGGAAGCCGAAGCTGGACAAGGCGGCGCAGACGCAAGCGGCATTCTTGACCGCGGCCGCGGGCATACCGGCGATTTAGATTTTCTCCGTCATTCCGGGGTCGGCCGCGAGGCCGGAACCCGGAATCCAGACATGCACTGTGCTCGCGTCTGGATTCCGGGTTCGCTCGCTGCGCTCGCGCTCCGGAATGACGGCTTCTCCTATCCCCCAGCCACGCCCTGCGTGTTCACGTAAAGCGCATAGAGCGAATGAGCGGCCGCCATGAACAGGCGGTTGCGCTTGCGTCCGCCGAAACAGAGATTGGCACAGCGTTCGGGCAGCGCGATGTGGCCGATCGGCTCGCCCTGCGGCGTGAACACGCGCACGCCATCAAGCTCGGGCGTCATGCCCCAACCACACCACAGGTTACCGTCGATGTCGCAGCGCATGCCATCCGGCGTGCCTTGCGGTCCGGAGTCGATGAGGATTTTGCCATTGGCGATTTTGTCGCCCGCGCCGGCCACGTCATAGACGCGGATGCGGCGCGGCGCGCTGCGCGACTCGACGATATAAAGCTTGCTCTCATCGGGGGAGAAGCAGAGGCCGTTCGGCCCGTCGATGCCGTCGGCGACGACGGTCACCGCGCCGGTCTTGCCGTCGACGCGATAGACATTCATCGGCAGTTCGGATTCGGCGATGTCGCCTTCGTAGTTCGAGGTGATGCCGAAATGCGGGTCGGTGAACCAGATCGAGCCGTCCGATTTCACCACCACGTCATTGGGCGAATTGAACCGCTTGCCCTCGAAGCGGTCGCAGATGACGGTGATGCTGCCGTCATATTCGGTGCGGGTGACGCGGCGGGTGAGATGCTCGCAGGTGATCAGGCGCCCTTGCCGGTCGCGCGTATTGCCGTTGCCGTTGTTGGACGGCTTGCGGAAGATGCTGACGGCGCCGGTCTCCTCGTCCCAGCGGCGGATGCAGTCGCCGGGCACATCGCTCCACAATAGGTAGCGGCCATCGCCGAACCAGACCGGCCCCTCGCTCCAGCGCGCGCCGGTGTAGAGGCGTTCGACGCTGGCAAGCGAGAGCCGGTATTTGTCGAAGCGCTTGTCGAGCGAGGTGATGTGTGGATCGGGATAGCGCAGGCTGGGGATCCATTGGTCAGACATAGCGTTCTTCCGACAATTTGCTTTTCGCGGCGTGATGATCGAGCGCGTGCGCCAATACCTTGCGCATGACGTTCGGCAGCGCCTCGTCGCCGGCCTCCGCGAGCTTCACCCAATGCGCAGGCTTGAGCCCAGACTTGGGAGAAGACTTGGGCGCGGGCGTGGCGCGCGGCACCTGCGCGACGAACACCGTGAGCTCGAGCGGGAAATGCGTGAAGACGTGACGCACCACGCCGGGCAGGCGGCGCCATGTCGCCTTCAGCGGCGCAGCGTCGAGTGCCGCGTTCACATCAAAGTCATGCGACCAATCGCTGCCGGGCACTTCCGTCATTTTGGCGAGCAGGCCTTTGTCCGGGCGTTTGCGTAAAAGCACGCTGCCATCGGCGCGCAGCACGACAAAGGCCGCTCCCCGCCGCAATTTGCCTTCGCGCTTGGGCGCCTTGCGCGGGAACGTCTCCTGATCGCCGCGTGTGCGGGCTGCGCAGACATCGTTCCACGGACAGAGCGCGCAGGCAGGCTTCTTCGGTGTGCAGATGGTGGCGCCGAGATCCATCAGCGCCTGTGCGAAATCTCCTGCACGGTGTGGCGGCAGCAACGACGTGGCGAGATGTTTGATAATCGGCTTGGCCGCCGGCAATTCCTCTTCCACCGTGAACAGCCGCGTGACGACGCGCTCGACATTGCCGTCCACCGGCACCGCCGCGCCGTCGAAGGCAATGGCGGACACCGCCGCCGCGGTGTAGTCGCCGATGCCCGGCAGCGCGCGAAGGCCATCGAGCGTGTCGGGGAAGACGCCGGCATGGCGCTCGACCACGGCGATTGCGCAGGCGTGCAGGTTGCGGGCGCGCGCGTAATAGCCGAGCCCGGCCCAGGCGCGCAGCACGTCGTCGAGGTCGGCTTGCGCGAGCGCCGTCACCGTCGGCCACAGCGTGAGGAAGCGCGCGTAATAGGGCGCGACCGCCTTCACCGTCGTCTGCTGCAGCATGATCTCGGAGAGCCACACCCGATACGGATCGCTGCGCTCCCCGCGCCGCGCCCGCCACGGCAGCACGCGGGCGTGACGGTCGTACCAGGCGAGGAGTTCGGCCGGATCGGGGGAGGCTTTCTTTCGCCGGGGCAAACGGACTGCTAGGGTCATGCCGCCGACGATGGCATGAGACGCCCCCGCATGAGCAAGCCCTCGCGAAGTTTTCCCCGGCCCCTGTCGGATCTGCTCGGCGCAACGCTGAGCGGCGCCTTCAGGCAGCAGGGCTTTGCCTCGAGCGAGATCCTCGCCCGCTGGGCCGACATCGTCGGCGCGGAGGTCGCCGCGCACAGCGAGCCGATGAAGATCAACTGGCCGCGGCCGATGGGCGAAGAAGCCCCGGAACCGGCCACCCTCATGCTGCGCGTGGAGGGCCCGGCGGCGCTGGAAATCCAGCATATGTCGGCGGTGATCCTGGAGCGGGTCAACCGCTTCTTCGGCTGGCAGGCGATCGGACGCATTACGCTGCGCCAGGCGCCGCTACGCCGGCGCGAGCCCCGCCGCGTCCCGCCCCGGCCTGATCCGGCGCTGACGGCCCGCTTGGCCGAAAGCCTTCCCGACGTGGAAGATGACGACTTGCGCATGGCGCTCGCCCGTCTGGGCGCGGCCATCAAGCGAAAGTGAGGGTGGTCCCGGCCTTGGAAGCGGGGCCCGGCATTGCCACAATCGTTGTATCCGGCTAGCCAAAGGCGCTTTCGGAACCGGTTTTTTGGCGCAAAAGTCCGACCAGACGAGCCGTTTTTGGATAGATTAGACGTCAGGCACGAACCTACGGAGTTTTCAGTTGCAGATCACCCGACGCGAACTTTGCCAGGGAGCCGCGGCCGTGGCCCTCGGAACCGCCTTTCTCGGCCTCACCTCGCTGCCGCCCTTTGCGCGTGCGATGGCCGACACCGTGCCGCCCGCCGAGCTGATGAAGGCGGAGGCCCTGCCCGACATGAGCCTGGGCAACGACAAGGCGTCGGTCACCATCGTCGAATACGCCTCGATGACCTGCCCGCACTGCGCGCATTTCCAGGACACCACCTTCCCGGAACTGAAGAAGCGCTATATCGACACCGGCAAGGTGCATTACATCTTCCGCGAATTCCCGCTCGATAACCTCGCCGCCGCAGCCTCCATGCTGGCGCGTTGCTCGGTCGGGGATAACGCCGCCGACTCGGGCAAGTATTTCGCTTTGGTCGACACTTTGTTCCGCCAGCAACAGACCTGGGCGGTGGAAAAGCCGCTGCCGCCGCTGCTGGCGATCGCCAAGCAGGCCGGCTTCACCGAGCAAACCTTCAACGCGTGCCTTGCGAATCAGAAGGTGCTCGACGGCATTCAGGCCGTGCGTCAACGGGCGATCGACGCATTCAAGGTGCAATCCACACCGACCTTCTTCATCAATGGCACCTCCTATGCCGGCGCCATGTCGATCGATGAAATCGCCAAGATCCTCGATCCCCTGATCGCCAAGGGCTGAGAGATTTCCGGTCATTCCGGGCCGACGCGTTAGCGTCGGGCCCGGAATCCAGCAACGCGCAGTGCATATGTTCTGGATTCCGGGTTCGTCGCCTTCGGCGGACGCCCCGGAATGACGATTGATATTGGCCGTTGCGGGCGTAACCGCCCTAATTCCGCCCTGCGACTCTCCGAAATGTCTGGAAAACCGCCGCTGATTCGCGCGCGGGGTGTTGCTCAAGCAGGCCCGGCTGTTCATTCTCCCGGCCAATGCGGCGACGACATACGCTGTCAGGGCAAAGTGCCCGGGTGTGTTGTTCAATCGTGACTGTGAAATTCCGGCGGGATGACCGGCTTTTGTCCCGCCCGGCGCATGATCCTGAAACGGGAATCCCGCTTTCGGACATGATCATGCGCAAGCAAAGTTAGGCCTGAAGTATGAAGCTCACACGGCTGCGCCTTCTCGGCTTCAAGTCGTTCGTCGAACCCACCGATTTCCTGATCGAGCCCGGCCTGACCGGCGTGGTCGGGCCGAACGGTTGCGGCAAATCCAATCTTGTCGAAGCGCTGCGCTGGGTGATGGGCGAATCCTCGCACAAATCCATGCGCGCGGCGTCGATGGACGACGTCATCTTCAACGGGAACAACACCCGGCCCGCGCGCAACAATGCCGAGGTTGCGATCTCGATCGACAATGCCGAGCGCTCGGCGCCGGCCGCGTTCAATGACACCGACCTGTTGGAGATCGCCCGCCGTATCGAGCGCGAGTCGGGCTCGAACTACCGCATCAACGGCCGCGACGTGCGCGCGCGCGACGTGCAGATCCTGTTCGCCGACGCGTCGACCGGCGCGCGCTCGCCGGCGCTGGTGCACCAGGGCCGCATCGGCGAGATCATCCAGGCCAAGCCCGAACAGCGCCGCCGCGTGCTGGAAGAAGCTGCCGGCGTCGCCGGTCTGCATGCGCGCCGGCATGAGGCCGAGCTGCGGCTCAAGGCGGCGGAAGCCAATCTGCTGCGCGCCGAGGACGTGATCGGCCAGCTCTCCGCGCAGATGGAAGCCTTGAAGAAGCAGGCGCGGCAGGCGGTGCGCTATCGCACCGTGTCGGCGCAGGTGCGCAAGGCAGAAGCGACGCTCTATCACCTGCGCTGGACCGCCGCGACCGCCGAAGTCACTGCGGCGGAAGCCGCCAAGGACCTGTGCGTGCGCGAAGTCGCCGCGCGCACCGAAGCCGAAGTCGAGGCCTCAAAGCGCCAAGCGGAAACCGCCGCCGGCCTGCCCGAACTGCGCGAGACGGAAGCGCGCGCCGGCGCTGCCTTGCATCGGATCAACCTGGCGCTCGCCGATCTCGACCGCGAGGAACAGCGCGCGCGCGACCGCCTGACCGAGCTCGACAAGCGCCTGGTGCAATTCGCCGCCGACAGCGAACGCGAACAGCGCCTCGCCGCCGACGCGGAAGAAGCCATCGCCCGCATCGCGGCCGAGGAAGAAACGATCCGCACAGAGGCGCATGCCAATGCCGGCCGCCGTAGCGGCGTCGACGCCAAGGTGGCGGAAGCCGACAGCGAATTGTCGGTGGCGGAGAAGGTGTTCGCCGAACTGACGGCGCAGCTCGCGGCGCTAACCGCGCAGCGCAATCAGCTGGAAAACGCCGCGCGCGACCACGGCAACCGCGCCGCGCGCGCGCAAGCCGAATTGGCCGAGATCGAACGCGAGCTCGCTTCCTTGCAGGCGGCCAGCGGTCCCGATCTCGCCGAACTCGCTGCCGCCGTGGAACAGGTGCAGGCCGCCGTCGCCGCGGGCGAAGCCGCCGCGTTGGAGGCCGAGGCCGCGCATAAGGCCGCCCGCCAGCAGCTCGAAGCCACGCGCGCGCCGCTCGCCGAGGCCGAGCGCCGCGTGCAGCGGCTGGAGACCGAGGCGAAGACGCTGGCCAAGGTGCTGGCGGTCGAGACCAAAAACATGTGGCCGCCGGTGATGGACAACGTGTCCGTCGGCAAAGGCTACGAGAAGGCGCTCGGCGCCGCGCTCGGCGACGATCTCGACGCGCCGATCGATCCGACCGCATCGATGCGCTGGATGGGCTCGGCGATCGATCCCACCGACCCGGCACTGCCGGAAGGCGTCGAGCCGCTGCTCAAACATGTGCAGGGGCCTGCCGAGCTCGCCCGCCGCCTGAACCAGATCGGCGTCGTGGATCGTGCCGAGGGCGGACGCCTCGCGACGCTGCTCAAGCCCGGCCAGCGGCTGGTGTCGCCCGAGGGCGATCTGTGGCGCTGGGACGGCTTTGCCACCGCCGCGCATGCACCGACAGGCGCCGCGCGCCGTCTCGCCGAGCGCGCGCGCTTGGCCGACATCGAAGCTGAATTGCAAATCGCGCGCGCCGAAGCCGAGGAGGTGCGCGGCCAGGCCGAAGCTGCGGACAGCGCTTTGCGCGCTGCAGCCAGCGCCGAGACCGAAGCTCGCGCCGCCGCGCGCGAGCGTCAGCGTGAGGCGCATGCCGAGCGCGACCGCTACGAGGCGGCCGAGCGCGAGAACAACCGCAATGCCGCGCGTCTCTCGGCGCTGTCGGAAGGCCAATTGCGCCTGACCACGAACCGCGACGAAGCCGCCGCCGCCCAGGCCGACGCCGAAGGCGCACTCATTGAGCTCGCACCCGCCGCCGATCTCGAAACCGAACTGGCGCAAGTGCGCGACGACATCGCCGGCAAGCGCGCCAAGCTCGCCGAAATCCGCGCCGAGCAGCAGGCCATCGTCCGCGAGGCCGAGCTCGCCGACCGCCGCCTCAAGGCGCTCGCCGCCGATCAGGCCGCCTCGATGCAGCGGCAGCAAGGCGCCCTCGTGCAACTCGCCACGCTGGAGCAGCGCCTCGGCGAGGCCCAGGCTGCCCGCGCCGAACTGGAGAACGCGCCACAGGCCTTCGCCGAGAAGCGCGAGGCGCTGATCAGCGAAGTGCAGCTCGCCGAGGCCGACCGTCGCGCCTGCGCCGATCGTTTGCAGGAAGCCGAGAACGCGCTGGCCACGGCCGATCGCGACGCCCGCGCCGCCCTCGAAGCCGCCAGCACCGCGCGCGAAGATTTCGCCCGCGCCGAGGAACGCTTCGAAGCCGCCAAGCGCCGCTTGACCGACATTGCCCGCGAAATCCACGACATGCTGGAGACCGAGCCGGCGAACGTCGCGGAGATGGCCGAGATCAAGCCGGAAGATGCCCTGCCCGATCTCGCCGAGACGGA
>DATDMA010000355.1:0-7696 GCA_036519015.1 Pseudolabrys sp.
ACCACGATCCGCTTCTCCTCTCCCGTCACCAAGAAAGCGGCGTCGCGGCTGCTATCGAGCAGGGGATACGTCAATGTAATGCGTGCCTCGGATTTTGCCCCGACGATAGGAAGCGCCCAGTGCGTGGTATCGTTGAGGGCGGAATGACCCGGGAACAGCGATGCTGTGTGTCCGTCCGGTCCGATCCCGAGCAAGGTCACGTCGAAGATCGGTCGATCGGGAGTGATGAGATCTGCACCATAGAAGTTCTTCAGTGTCGCTTCGTAAGCGACCGCTGCCTGCTCCGGCGAAAGGGGTGTGGTCGGTATAGGATGGATTGTGCCTTGTGGAGCGGGCACGCGCGACAGCAGCGCATCATGGACCATGCGATAGTTACTGTCGGGGTGATCATACGGTACAAACCGTTCGTCGCCCCAGAACCAATGCACACGGCTCCACGGAAAGCGCGAGGCAATGGCCGGCTCCGCAAGAGCTTCATACAGACGCTTCGGGGTCGATCCACCCGAGCAGCAGATCGCAAAATCGCGATCGCTCGCGAGCGCCAGTGCACAGAGCCATTCGGCCACATTATGCGCGAGTGCGTCAGAATCCCTGAAAACTTGTTTGTCGGAAGGCGCCACGTCGGTCATTTGCCTTCATCCTTCATCGATGACCCGCCGTTTCGAATTTGCTTGATTGCCGCGGCGTAATCGTCGGATCCGAATATTGCCGATCCCGCGACAATGACATTTGCGCCCGCCGCGATTGCCTGTTTGGCATTTTCGGCGTTCTGACCGCCGTCGACTTCGATCCAGGGGCTTAGCCCTCGCGATTCGCAGAGCCGGCGTAGATCGCGGATCTTAGGCAGCATCTCCGGTAGGAATTTCTGGCCGCCGAAACCTGGGTTGACGGTCATGACCAGGATCACATCACAGAGATGCAGAACCTGCTCAACAAAGGCGATGGGACTCGCGGGATCGAGGACAGCGCCTGCCTTCAATCCGAGCTGCCGGATGCGCGACAGCACGCGATGAAGGTGAATTGTAGAAGAAGGCTCGGCCTGTACCAGGAGGTGATCGGCCCCGGCCTTGGCGAAGGCATCGAGGTAGTTTTCCGGCTCAATGATCATCAGATGGACGTTGAGCGGCTTTTCGGTGAAGCGGCGCACCGCCTCCACGATTACCGGTCCGAAGGAGATGTTGGGTACAAACCTGCCGTCCATCACATCGATATGAATCCAATCGGCCCCAGCTTCATCGACGACGCGAACCTCCTCGCCGAGCCGCCCGAAATCAGCCGCGAGGATTGACGAGGCGACGATGACGGACGTCATTTTGGCCCCCGCTGCGACTGTGATTGGCCCGCCAAGATGTAGCGTTCGATCGCCTTTGCAAAGCCGTCATCGCTAAAGGAGTCCGTCACCCGATCGGCCTGCGCCTGCACCTCCGGGCTGGCATTTCCCATCGCGATGCTGAAACCGCTTTTGCGAAACATGAGAACATCGTTCGGCATGTCACCGATCGTGGCGATCTCCGCGCAAGGGACCGACAGAAGTTTTGAGAGCTTCGTAACGACGGTTCCTTTGTTGGCGTCTGGATGCGTAACATCGAGATAATACGGTTGGGAGCGTGCTGCGGAAGCCGCGCTGCCCAGCACAGCTTGCGCGTCGCGCTCGCAGCGCTCGACGGCATCCAAATCGTCGCTCACGCCCACGATCTTGACGGCGTCTCCGAGCAGTGCCGAGATATCCTGGACGACGGTCGGCGCAAACTGGACGGTCCATTGCTCCCGCTCGACATGGGGAGCTTTCAGGTCGCGAATGAACCAATCTCGGCCGCTATAGATCCAGACATCCAGACCGTTGCGAGTGATGACCTCGACTGCCCGCGCGGCGACATCGGCAGGCAGCCGGTGCTCTTCGAGGACGGTCATGTCGGGCCGGATAAATACCCCTCCGTTGAAACCTGCAATCACTGTCTGCAGCGCCAACGGTTCGATCAACATCGCCATGCCCCGCGGCGGCCGCCCGCTTGTAATGGCAAACGCAATGCCGGCGTCATGAAGCGCCTTGACCGCAGCACTGGCGCGCGGAGTCAATATCTTGTCCGCGGTGACAAGGGTGCCGTCCACATCGGCGATCACCAGCGAGACTTTCGAAGGAAGACGATCTGACTCTGTCATGCGCGGCCTGATTTCATGGGGTCCTTGTTGGCGGTATGCGATTCAAATGCGGACCCCGACGCAGAGGGATTCAACCGCGAGCCGCCCAGGACGAATTTATCGATGGCCTTGGCAAAGCCGTCCCGGCTATTGTGGTCCGTGACGAAATCCGCCGCGCGTTGTACGTCCGGGCTGGCATTGCCCATCGCGATGCTGAGGCCGCTGCGCCCGAACATAGCGACGTCGTTCCCGCCATCACCGAGGACCGCGATCTCCGTAACCGGTATGGCCAGCAGCTTCGCGAGCTCCGACAGGGCGACACCCTTGTTGGCCAGCGGGTGGGTGAAGTCGAGATAGTAGCGCTGCGATCTCGCGACGGTGGCCTGTTCTGCAAACACCGCACGGGCGTGCAATTCCAGCTTATCGAGAAGGCCGAAATCGTTGCTGACCGCGACAATCTTGACGGCGGAGTCAAGCGCGCCTCCAAACTCCGCGACGATATGCGGCGGGTACCCGATCGTGCGCTGTTCGAGGTCGACATAGGCGCCTTCGGGCTGCTGCGCCAACCAATCCTCCCCGCTGAAGACCCACGCCTCCGCGCCGTGAGCGACGATGACGTCGACGACTTGGCGCGCAATCGCCGGCAAAAGCAGATGTTGCGTCAGGGCTAAAAGTCCGGGGGTCGCAATCAAGCCTCCATTGTAGCCCGCGACAGGAGTCGTGATTCCGAGAGCGTCGATCACCATGCGTAAGCCGCGCGGCGGACGACTGCTGACGATTGCAAAGGCAATGTCGTTGGAACGAAGCCTTGCGACCGCCGCAACAGTCGCAGGCGTCAGGGTCTTGTCGTCTGTGACCAACGTGCCGTCGACGTCGGAGACGACGGCAGAGATCGTCGTCGGGAGCGTGCGCGGAACGGTCGTCATCACGAAGATCCGCCGGCGCGGCCATTCAGCGCACGCCAGTGCCGTCCGTCTCGCGTCAGAAGCGCATCGGCCTCGTTCGGTCCGCTGCTTCCGGCAGGATACTCAATTGGCGCCGCGGCTTGGCCCGCAGCCCAGGCGTCGAGCACAGGTTGTACGATCCGCCAGCCTGCCTCGATGTCGTCGGCGCGCTTGAACAACGTGGGATCGCCAATCATACAGTCATAGATCAGCGTCTCGTAGCCGGTGCTCCGTGCGATGTTGAAATAGTCCTGGTAGTCGAACCTCATTTGGACGCCGCCCATGTGGACGGCCGGTCCCGGGATCTTGGCGCCGAACCGCAGCGTTACGCCTTCCTCGGGCTGGATATGAAGAATAAGGTCGTTGGGTGTGAGCCGCTCAATCGGCGTGTCGCGAAAGAGAGCCAACGGCGCTTGTTTGAACTGGATCATCACTTCGGTACGACGCTCCGCCAGAGACTTTCCTGTGCGAAGATAGAAAGGGACGCCGGCCCAACGCCAATTGTCGATCATCAGTTTCAGTGCGACATAGGTCTCGGTAGTCGAGTCGCGCGCTACATCGGGAGCCACCCGATATGGCTCGACCTTCTTGCCGGCGACAATTCCGGCACCGTACTGACCCCGAACCACATTACGCAGAGCATCATCTTTGCCGAAGGAATGGACGGCTTCCAAGACCTTGGACTTCTCCGAGCGCACGGACTCGGCGGCGAAACAGGTTGGAGGCTCCATTGCGACGAGCGTGAGAAGCTGAAACAGGTGGTTGGGGATCATGTCGCGCATTGCCCCCGTCCGCTCGTAGAACTTGCCGCGGGTCTCGACGCCGACGGTTTCCGCCACGGTGATCTGGACGTGGTCGATGTGATTCCGATTCCATAACGGCTCGAAGATGCCGTTCGCGAACCGGAGCACCATGATATTCTGGACCGTTTCCTTACCGAGATAGTGGTCGATGCGATAAACTTGGTCTTCGCCCAGCACACACAGGATTTCGCGATTGAGTTCCTGGGCCGATGGCAGATCGGTGCCGAAGGGCTTCTCGATGATGACACGGCGCCAGTGTCCTTGCTTTTCGCTCACAAGGCCGGCTTTACCCAAATGCTGCACGATAGGCGCAAAGAGCTGCGGTGGGGTTGCGAGATAGAAGAGATAATTGCCGTCGGTGTGGCGTACCGCATCCGTCTTGCTCAGATGCTCCGCCAGCCGCTGGTAGGTGGCGGGTTCGCCGAATTCGCCCTGAAAATAGGACAGGCGCTCGGCAAGCCACTTCCAGTCTCCCTCGTCCACCTTGCCGCCGCTGAATTCGCAAAGACTGGAATAGAGGTCGCGCCGGAACGCGTCGTCGTCTTTGTCGCTCCGGGCGACGCCGATCACGGCAAACGAGTCCGGCAATAGTTTCGAGCGTCGAAGGTTATAGAGCGCCGGAACGAGCAGACGTTTGGTGAGGTCTCCAGCTGCCCCGAAGATAACGAGGGTGCTGGGCCCAGCAGGTCGTTCGTGCTCCGCCATGCTATTCGGCCGCCTTCGGCTCGACGTGACCGCCAAATTCGTTTCGCATCGCCGACAGCAATTTGTCGGAAAAGCTGTCCTTTTCCCTCGACCGGAAGCGTGCGTAGAGCGCGGCCGAAAGCACATCGGCTGGCACAGCTTCTTCGATCGCCGCCTGGATAGTCCAGCGGCCCTCGCCGGAATCCTCGACAAATCCCGAATAGCGCCTCAGGCCCGGGTCTTCCGCGAGCGCTATGGCCGTGAGATCGAGCAACCACGATCCGATGACGCTTCCGCGGCGCCACACCTCGGCAATGTCGGGAAGGTTTAAATCAAAGCGATGACCCTCCGGCAGTTCATCGGAGACCGCGCGCCGCATGATGTTAAAGCCCTCGGCGTAGGCCTGCATGATGCCGTATTCGATGCCATTGTGGATCATCTTGACGAAGCGTCCCGCGCCGCTCGGGCCGCAGTGGAGGTAGCCGCGCTCGACGCGGGGATCACCGCCCTTGCGGCCGGGCGTCAGGGGGATATCTCCAACGCCCGGCGCTAAGGCCTCGAAGATCGGATCGAGGTGATCGACGACTGCCTTTTCGCCCCCGATCATCATGCAATAGCCGCGATCGAGGCCCCAGACACCGCCGCTGGTGCCGCAATCGACGTAAAGGATTCCTTTTGCCTTCAGGGCCTGCGCGCGCCGGATGTCATCCTTGTAGAAGGAATTGCCGCCGTCGATAATGATGTCTCCGCGCTCTAGAAGTTTACCGAGCTGATCCACCGTGTTCTCGGTGATCTCACCCGCCGGCAGCATCACCCACACCGCTCGTGGCTTCTTGAGTTGGGCAACGAGGTTCTCCAGATTGGAGCCACCACTTGCGCCTTCCTTCGCCAAAGCCTCGATCGCATCGTGCTTTTGGTCGAAGACGACGCATTGGTGCCCCTTGCGCGTCAAGCGCCGGACGATATTGCCGCCCATGCGGCCCAAGCCCACCACGCCAAGCTGCATCTGCGTTCTCCCTAAATTGGCGTCATGCCAGAGCTTGCCGCACGGCCTTTTGCAGCATCGTCAATCCTGCCGCGACGTCCGGGCCGAGATGAACGCGCAGGGCGCGTCGGCCGCGTTCCGCCAATACCTCGAAGTCGCCGCGCGCTTCTGCCGCCTTGACCACACCGAAGGTGTATTTCTGATTTGGCACCTGGAAATCTTCGACATCGTCGCAAGTGATCTGCAGGAACACGCCGGAGTTCGGGCCGCCCTTGTAGGCCTGTCCCGTGGAATGGAGAAAACGCGGCCCGAAGCCGAGGCAGGTGGCGATCCGCTTCCGATCGCGGAGCATGAGACGAATCTCCTGCAGAGCGGCGCTGTGGCGACTATTCCGTTCGACGTACGCCAACAGCGCGGAATAGTCCCCCTCCTGGATTCGCGCGAAGTGCGTTTTAAGATAACCGGCAAGCGTCTCGGACTTTCCGAGCGCTTTCCGATTTCTGTCGTCCGCAAACAGCGTCAGTCCATTTTCTTCGAAGAACGGCGCTTCCGGCGGCAGTTTTCCAGTCCGTTCGTAAGCGGAGGTGAGCTCGCGCGTTTTCACTTTGCTCGCCTCGACGTCAGGCTGATCGAAAGGATCGATTCCCAAGTTCGCTCCTGCGACCGCCGTGGCGATTTCCCAGCGGAAAAATTCTTGGCCAATGTGATAACGATCGGCGATGGCGATCCGAACGATCGGATGGCCAGCCTGTTCAAGCGCTTCCATTGCACTGTCTTGTTGCGGATCCGGCTCGGGGGTTAGTCGTAGATAGGCGAACAAGCGATCCTGCCCATACACATCCGGGGCTCCGAGCGGCTCTGCGTCGACCGGGATGAGACCTTTGCCCTGTTTGCCGGTCGATTCCGCCAGGAGTTGTTCAAGCCATGCCCCGAAATCGGAAATGCCGGGCGACGCCACGATGGTCACCTTGTCGCGACCTGATTTGCCGAGCACACCCAAAATGGTCCCGAGGATGACACCGGGGTTTTCGCTCGGCGGCACGTCTACGCCACAGGAGCGGACCATCTTGCGCGTCGCCGTCAGCAATCGCGTGATATCGAGTCCCATCGCCGCGGCCGGAACCAAGCCAAAATCCGACAGCACCGAGTAGCGGCCGCCAATGCTTGGTTTGCCGAATGCGATGTGCCGAAATTGGTCGCGCTCGGCAATTTTCTGCAATGCGGACCCCGGGTCGGTGATGGCAACGAAATGCGATCCGGCGTTGCCGACCGCCGCTTTGACCCGTTCGAAAAAATACTGCTTCAGAACATTGGGCTCAAGCGTGCTGCCGGACTTGCTCGATACGATGAAAAGCGTTCGTGCGGGATCGATCTGGCTTTCGATGGTCCGGATCTGTGCCGGATCGGTTGAGTCCAGCACCAGGAGTTCGGGGCTGCCCGGCTGCTTTCCAAAGGTTCTCGTCAGGACTTCCGGCCCAAGGCTTGATCCGCCCATGCCGAGAAGAACAACGTGAGTGAAACCATCCCGGCGCAGATCTTGCGTCAGGCCCGCAAGAGCCTCGATCCGGTGGCACTGCTCCTCGACGATGCCGAGCCAGCCTACCCACTTGGCCTCGTCGGAATTCGTCCAGAGGGCGGCGTCGCCGGCCCACAGCCGTCGGACTTTCCCGTCGTGACGCCACGATTCGAGCGACGTCGCGACCGCTTTTTCCAGATCAGCGGGCAGCGTGGCGACCTGGCCGTCGAGCTTCTCTCCGAGGAGGGCGGCGCGCTTACTGGCGACTGCACCGAGCAGCTTGTCGAAGGCGTCCGCGAAGAGCTGGACGCCGTCATCGACGAGCGTGGCCGTCACCGCATCTATCGAGATGCCGGACTGCTCAAGCTCCGTCATAACGTGCTCAGCCTGGTCGATGTTCTCCTCTAGGCTGGCCCGCGGTTTCCCGTGATCACGAAAGGCGTCCAGGGTCGCCGGCGGCACCGTATTGACGGTCTCGGGCGCGATCAGTTCGTCGACGTAAAGAACATCGCTGTATTTCTTGTCCTTCGTCCCGGTGCTGGCCCATAACAGCCGCTGAACCCGGGCGCCCTTGGCAGCCAGGCTGTCCCAGCGGGCGCCGGTAAAGAGGCGCTTGTAGCGTTGA
>DATDMA010000356.1:0-2249 GCA_036519015.1 Pseudolabrys sp.
TTGGAACGCCGCCGCCTGCAGGAATGTCATCGGCTGCGCCAGCAGGGCGCCGTCATCGCCCGCCGGCTTCGCATTGGCGACCTTCCAGGCCAGCCACAGCATGTAGAGGCCGCCGGCAAGCTTCAGCGCAACGTGCAGGCCCGGCAGCGCCGCAAACACCAGCCCGAGCCCGGCGGCGCAGGCCGCCACCAGCACGAGGAACCCTATCTCCACGCCAAGCATGTGCGGGATTGACCGCACGAAACCGAAGTTCACGCCCGATGCCGTCAGCAGGATGTTGTTCGGCCCCGGTGTGAACGACATCACGACGGCGAACACAGTGAGCGCGAGGAAGAGATCGTAGGGCATTACAGGCCTTCCGGCCCTCGCCTGATCGCCGCGATGCCGGTGCGCGCGACCTCGACCAGCCCGAGCGGCAGCATCAGTGCGATGAACTGCTCGATCTTCTCGCTGGCGCCGGTGATCTCGAATACGAAGCTCTCGGTGGTCGCGTCGATCACGCGCGCGCGGAAGGCATCGGCCAGGCGCAACGCCTCGACGCGGTGCTCGCCCTTGCCGCGCACCTTCACCATGGCGAGCTCGCGCTCGATCGAATTGCCGGCGAGCGTCATGTCGACGACGCGATGCACCGGCACCAGGCGGCCGAGCTGGTTCTTGATTTGCTCGATCACCATCGGCGTTGCCGTGGTGCTGATGGTAATAAGCGACAGATGCTGCTGGTGCTCGGTCTCCGACACCGTGAGCGACTCGATATTGTAGCCGCGGCCGGAGAACAGGCCGATCACACGCGCCAGCACGCCCGGCTCGTTGTCGACCAGCACCGAGAGCGTGTGGCTCTCGGCCTTCTGCGCGGTCGGCGCGCTGGGATAATGCGACGTGCTCGGGGTCAGATTTGCGTTTGCGTTCACGGCCCTTGGTCCTTGCTCGCACTGTCATCACCCGCCCAAGCGGGTGATCCAGTCATCACATTGCTCTCGGTGGGTACTGGGTCCCCGCTTTCGCGGGGACGACAGCCATCAAACCAGCATCTTGCCTTCCTCGGTGATCGCGTCATCGAGGCTCTCGCCCGCGTCGCCGAGGATCATCTCGTTATGCGCGCGACCCGACGGGATCATCGGGAAGCAGTTCTCCTTCGGGTCGACCACGCAGTCGAACAGCACCGGCCGGTCGACATCGATCATCTCGCGGATCGCGTAGTCGAGATCTCCCGGCTTCTCGCAGCGGATGCCGTAAGCGTGCATGGCGTCCGCCAGCTTGACGAAATCCGGCAGCGATTCCGAATAGCTTTCCGAATAGCGCCCGCCGTGCAGCAGCTCCTGCCACTGGCGCACCATGCCCATGTAGCCGTTGTTCAGGATGAAGATCTTGATCGGCAGGCGATACTGCACCGCCGTCGAAAGCTCCTGCATGGTCATTTGCACTGACGCCTCGCCGGCGATGTCGATGACCAGCGACTTCGGATGCGCAAGCTGCACGCCGACCGAGGCCGGCAGGCCATAGCCCATGGTGCCGAGGCCGCCGGAGGTCATCCAGCGGTTCGGCTCCTGGAAGCCGTAGAACTGCGCCGCCCACATCTGATGCTGGCCGACTTCCGTGGTGATGTAGGTGTCGCGATCTTTGGTTAGTTCGAAGAGCCGCTGGATGGCATATTGCGGCTTGATCACCTCGTTGGACGAGCGATAGGCGAGCGACTTGCGCGCGCGCCACTTGTCGATCTGCGTCCACCACATCGACAGCGCGTTCTTGTCGGCCTGCTTGCCGCCGGTGCTCCACAGCCGCACCATATCCTCGAGCACGTGCGCGACGTCGCCGACGATCGGCACATCCACATGCACGTTCTTGTTGATCGAGGACGGATCGATATCAATGTGGATCTTCTTCGAGCCCGGCGAGAAAGCATCGATGCGGCCGGTAATGCGGTCGTCGAAGCGTGCGCCAACGCAGACCATCACGTCGCAGTCGTGCATCGCCATGTTGGCTTCCAGCGTGCCGTGCATGCCGAGCATGCCGAGCCATTGCGGATCGGTCGCCGGAACAGCGCCGAGCCCCATCAGCGTCGAGGTGATCGGGAAGCCCGAGAGCTTCACGAATTCACGCAGCAGGTCGCTCGCCGCGCGGCCGGAATTGATGACGCCGCCGCCGGTGTAGAACAGCGGGCGCTTGGCATGCGCCATCATCTCCACCGCTTCCTTGATCTTGTCGATGTCACCCTTGAGCTTGGGCTTGTAGCCGGTGTGCGGAAACTCCTT
>DATDMA010000357.1:0-9356 GCA_036519015.1 Pseudolabrys sp.
AAGGGCAACAAGGTCGTCGTGCTCGGTCTCGTCACCTCGAAGTCGGGCCGGCTGGAGCCGCGCGATGACGTCAAAAAGCGCATCGAAGAAGCGACCAAATATGTCGCGCTCGATCAGCTCGCGCTGTCGCCGCAGTGCGGCTTCGCCTCGACCGAGGAAGGCAACGTGCTGGCCGAGGAAGAGCAGTGGGCCAAGCTGCGCATGATCGTCGATCTGTCGAAAGAGGTGTGGGGTTAATCCCTCTCCCCGCGTGCGGGGAGAGGGTGGCGAGCGGCGCAAAGCCGCGAGCCGGGTGAGGGGGCGCTTCAGCGTGCTCAGAATCGAGGCTGCGCCCCCTCACCCGACGCCCTCGCTTTCGCTCGGACGTCGACCTCTCCCCGCAAGCGGGGAGAGGTGAAGGAAAAGGGAAGTGAAACACAATGTCTCAACGTAAAACGCCGCCGTTCCGGGCCGACCATGTCGGCAGTATTCTGCGCACCGCCCCGCTGAAACAGGCGCGGGCCAAGCACGCCAAGGGCGAGATCGACGCCGCCGCGCTCAAGGCGGTCGAAGACGACGAAATCAAGAAGATCATCAAAAAGCAGGAAGAGGTGGGCCTCAAGCTCGCGACCGACGGCGAATTCCGCCGCTCCTGGTGGCATTTCGACTTCTTCAAGGGCATCGGCGGCGTCAGCGCCTATGAGGCCGAGCACGGCATCAAGTTCGCCGGTGTCGAGACCAAGCACGAGGGCATCAGGGTCACCGGCAAGATCGACTTCGTCGGCCATCCGCACCTGGAGCACTTCAAGTTCCTGAAGGCGCATACCAATGTGACGCCGAAGATGACGATCCCGGCGCCCAGCACCTTCCATTTCCGCCAGGGCCGCGTCGCCATCGACAAGTCCGTCTATCCGGACATGGACGCCTACTTCGCCGATACGGCGGCCGCCTGGCGCAAGGCCATCCGCGCCTTCTATGACGCCGGCTGCCGCTATCTGCAGCTCGACGACACCGCCTGGGCGATGATCTGCGATCCGCACGAGCGAGAAGAGGCCGGCAAGCGCGGCGACGATCCGAACAAGCTGCCTGAGATCTATGCGCGCATGACCAATGCGGCACTGGAGGGCAAGCCCGCGGACATGGTCGTCACCATGCACTCCTGCCGCGGCAATTTCCGCTCCACCTTCATCGCCTCGGGCGGCTACGACTTCGTCGCCGAGCAGTTGCTCGGCAAGGTGAATATCGACGGCTATTTCCTCGAGTTCGACAGCGACCGCGCCGGTGGCTTCGAGCCGCTGCGCAACTTCCCCAAGGGCAACAAGCAACTCGTGCTCGGCCTCGTCACCTCCAAGAGTGGCCGGCTTGAGCCGAAGGACGACATCAAGCGCCGCATCGACGAGGCAACGAAATATGTCTCGCTCGACCAGCTCTGCCTGTCGCCGCAATGCGGCTTTGCCTCCACCGAGGAAGGCAACGTGCTGGCCGAGGACGAGCAATGGGCCAAGCTGCGCATGATCGTGGAGCTCGCCGAAGAGGTTTGGGGTTAGTACGGCCTCGTGTGTCCCGGGCGCGGCGCAGCGCCATAGCTGACGCGTAGCGTCAGCGTGCTTACGGCCGCCGAAGGTGGCCTATGGCGGTGCGCCGCAGACCCGGGATCGTTGCGAACTCGGAGTATGAGAAGGTCCCGGATCAGCGGCGCAGCATTTCGCTTCGCTCACGCTGCGCCGCGTCCGGAACAAGCAAGACGGGCGCTATTGCGCCATCTATCCGGTGCTTATGACTGTTAACTCTTATGAGTCTTAAGTGACGAGCCGTGATTGAAAGGGGTGATCCGCTCGCGCGGGCTCCCGAAACTGGAAGGGGTAAAATGTCTACGTCGAAATGGCTAAAACTGACACGTCTCGCGTGCTCGGCTGCTGCGGCCGCGATGCTGCTCGCATCAGTGCCCGCCAAGGCCGCCGATCCGATCAAGATCGGCTTCGGCATGGCGCTCTCCGGCCCGCTCGCCGCCAACGGCAAAATGTCGCTCTTGGCGATGCAGATCTGGGAAGAGGACATCAACGCCAAGGGCGGGCTGCTCGGCCGCCCGGTCAAGCTTGTCTACTACGATGACCAGAGCAATCCTTCGACCGTGCCCGGCATCTACACAAAGCTGATCGACATCGACAAAGTCGATCTCGTGGTCTCAGGTTATGCGACGGGCCAGATTGCCCCGGCCATGCCGGTTATCATGCAGAAGAAAAAACTGTTCCTCAGTCTCTTCGGCACCGGCGTCAACGATACCTTTAATTATTCGCGCTACTTCTCGATGATCCCGAACGGCCCGACGCCGAAGGCCGCCTTCAGCCGCGGCTTCTTCAAGGTGGCCGAGCAGCAGAATCCAAAGCCGCAGACCATCGCGCTCGCCGCTGCCGACGCCGAGTTCGGCCGCAACGCCTGTGAAGGCGCGCGCCAGAACGCTAAGGATTCCGGCTTCAAAATCATCTACGACAAGACCTATCCGCCGTCGACCACGGACTTCACGCCGGTCGTGCGCGCCATCCAGGCCGCCAACCCGGACCTGCTGGTCATCTGCTCCTATCCGCTCGACACCGTCGGGATGGTGAAGGCCATCCACGAAGTCGGCTTCAAGCCGAAGTTGTGGGGTGGCGCCATGGTCGGCCTGCAGGCCACCGTGTTCAAGACGCAACTCGGGCCGCTGCTCAACGGCGTCGTCAACTTCGACACCTGGCTGCCGACGAAGTCGATGGACTTCCCCGGCTCGTCCGACCTGCTCAAGAAGTATCAGGAGCGCGCGAAGGGCCAGGGCGTCGATCCGCTCGGCTACTTCATGCCGGTGTGGGCCTATGCCTATCTCCAGGTGCTGGGCGAGTCCGTCGAGGGGACCAAGAGCCTCAACGACGATACGCTCGCCGACTACATCCGCAAGACCACGTTCAAGACCGTGGTCGGCGACGTGAAGTTCGGCCCGACGGGTGAATGGGAGCAGGAGCGCACGCTGGCGACCCAGTTCCAGAACATCAAAGGGAACAGCATCGACGAATTCCGCGACCTGAAAACCGACGTCATCGTCTATCCGCCGGAGTACAAGAGCGGCGAGGTGATCTATCCTTATGAGAAGGCGATCGTGAAGTAAGACCGGCTTAGCCGGTATCGAATGATTCTCCACGTCATGGCCGGGCTTGTCCCGGCCATCCACGTCTTACTTTGTTAGACATAGAGAAAGACGTGGATGCCCGGCACAAGGCCGGGCATGACGGTTGAGAGGGCGGTGCTCCTGTCGAGCATCGTCGCGTGTTTCCATGAGGTGTATTCAGTATGCAACGAACCCAGCCTCCCTTCCGTGCCGATCATGTTGGCAGCCTCCTGCGCACGGCGCCGCTGAAAGAAGCGCGGCTCAAGCGCGAGCGCGGCGAGATCGACGCAGCGGCGCTCAAGGCGGTCGAGGACCGCGAGATCGACAAGATCATCAAGAAGCAGGAAGAGATCGGGCTGAAGTCCGTTACCGACGGTGAGTTCCGCCGCGCCTTTTGGAACTACGATTTTCTTGGCGCGTTGGACGGCGCCGAAGCCTATCTCGGCGAGCGCAAGATCAAGTTCCAGGGCGTCAATCCGAAGCCGATGATGATGCGCGTCACCGGCAAGCTCGGCGGCTTTTCCGGCCATCCGATGCTGGAGCATTTCAAGTTCGTCAAAGAGCATACGCGCGCGACGCCGAAGATGACCATCCCGTCGCCGTCCTCGATGCATTTCCGCTATGGCCGCGACGCGGTGCCGGAGCAGATCTATCCCGACATGGACGCGTTCTACCGCGATCTCGGGCAAGCCTACCGCAAGGCCGTGCGCGCATTCGCCGATGCCGGCTGCCGCTATCTCCAGCTCGACGAGGTGAACTTCGCTTATCTCTGCGATCCGAAGCTGCGCGAGCAGGTCGCGACCCGAGGCGACGATCCGGAAAAGCTGCCGATGATCTACGCCGGCATGATCAACGCGGCGATATCCGACATTCCGTCCGACATGACCATTGCCATGCATCTGTGCCGCGGCAATTTCGCTTCTACTTTCGTGGCCTCGGGCGGCTACGAGCCGGTCGCCGAGATCCTGTTCAACACGATCAACGTGCACGGCTATTTCATGGAGTACGACAGCGACCGCGCCGGCGGCTTCGAGCCGCTGCGCTTTTTGCCGAAGGGCAAGACGGTCGTGCTCGGGCTGGTCACGTCGAAATCGGGGCGTCTCGAATCGAAGGACGAACTCAAGCGCCGCATCGACGAGGCCGCGAAATATGTGCCGCTCGACCAGCTCTGCCTGTCGCCGCAATGCGGCTTCGCCTCAACCGAGGAAGGCAACGTGCTGGCCGAGGACGAGCAATGGGCCAAGCTGCGCATGATCGTGGAATTGTCGGAGGAGGTTTGGGGGTAAGGTAATAGACCGCTCATTCCCGCGGAAGCGGGAATCCAGATAAGCCAAAAAGACTGGGTCCCCGCTTTCGCGGGGACGAGCGGAATGGGTATTCAGGGAGAGAAACAAAAAATGTCTCAACGTACTAAGCCGCCGTTCCGCGCCGACCATGTCGGCAGCCTCTTGCGTCCGGCCGCCGTGAAGCAGGCGCGCGACAAGTTTGCCAAGGGCGAGATCGACGCCGAAGCGCTCAAGGCCGTGGAAGACCGCGAAATCGAGCGTGTCATCAAGAAGCAGGAAGAGGTCGGCCTGCAGGCGATCACCGACGGCGAATTCCGCCGCTCCTGGTGGCACCTCGATTTCCTCTGGGGCCTCGATGGCGTCGAGAAGCATGTGATGGACAGTGGCGTCGCCTTCGCCGCCGTCAACACGCGCAACGAAGGCGTGAAGGTGACCGGCAAGATCGGCTCTCTCAGTCACCCGATGATCGAGCACTTCAAGTTCGTCGCCGCGCACACTAAGCGCACGCCGAAAATCACGATCCCGGCGCCGTCGGCGCTCTATGGCCGCCCGGTGCGCCCGCCGGTCGACGACAAAATCTATCCCGAGCTCGAGACGATGTTCGACGATCTCGGCAATGCCTATAAGAAGGCCGTGCGCGCATTCGCCGACGCCGGCTGCCGTTATCTTCAGCTCGACGAAGTGTTCATCGCCATGCTGTGCGACGAGAAGTATCGCCAGCAGATGACGGCACGTGGTGACGATCCGGAAAAGCTCGGCACGCTCTATGCTGATCTCATCAACACGGCGATGTCGGACATTCCGTCCGACATGACCATCACCATGCACATGTGCCGGGGCAATTATAAGTCCACGTACATGGGCGCGGGCGGCTACGAGGCGGTGCAGGAGATCCTGTTCAACAAGATCAACGTGCACGGCTTCTTCATGGAATACGACAGCGACCGCGCCGGCGGCTTCGAGCCGTTGCGTCTGCTGCCGAAGGACAAGACCGTGGTGCTCGGTCTCGTCACCTCCAAGACCGGCCGCCTCGAGAGCAAGGATGAGCTCAAGCGCCGCATCGACGAGGCCGCCAAGTTCGCGCCGCTCGACCAGCTTTGCCTGTCGCCGCAATGTGGATTTGCGTCGACCGAGGAAGGCAATACGCTGGCCGAAGAGGAGCAATGGGCCAAGCTGCGGATGATCGTGGAATTGGCGGACGAGGTTTGGGGGTAGCGTCTTATCCTTCCCCCGCTAATATTTCGCTGTCATCACCGGGCCGGCGCGAAGCGCCGTGACCCGGTGATCCCGTTTAGGAAGGCCCGAACTATGCCTTCCTAAGCGAGATGGCCGGGACAAGCCCGGCCATGACAGAAATGTATGTCGTAGGATATCCTTTGAACGCTGCGACATTGGTCTATCCCCCCATGCCCCTCGACCGCGACAAGCTCCTGGCCTTCAAGATTCCAGACGTCGAGCAAAGCTACGGGCCGAAGGACTGCATCCTCTATGCGCTGGGCGTCGGCGTCGGCCTCAATCCGGTCGATGCGAACGAGCTCGCCTTCGTCTACGAAAAGAACCTGAAGGTGCTTCCGACCTACGCGCTTGTGCAGGCTTACGCGCCCTATTGGCTGTTCGAGGCGAACGCCGGTGTCACCTGGGCCAAGACGGTGCATGGCGAGCAGGGGCTGATCCTGCACGAGCCGGTCGCGCCTCAGGGTACGGTCATTGGACGCAACCGCATCGTCGACGTCGTCGACAAAGGCGCGGGGAAGGGCGCGCTGGTTTATTCCGAGTGCCAGGTGATCGACAAGGTGAGCGGACGGCTGCTGGCCACGTTGCAGCAGACGACGTTCTGCCGCGCCGACGGCGGCTTCGGCGGACCCCGCCGCGAAACGCCGGCACCGCATGCGCTGCCGCAACGCGCGCCGGATTTTACCTGCGACCTGCCGACGCGGCCGGAAATGGCGCTCATCTATCGTCTGTCCGGCGACATCAATCCGCTTCATGTCGATCCGGATTTCGCACGGGCCGGCGGCTTCCCGCGGCCGATCCTACACGGGCTCGCGACCTTCGGCGTCGCTGGACACGCGCTGCTCAAGACCGTTTGCGACTATCAGCCGCAACGAATGACGGCGATGTCCGGCCGCTTTTCCGCACCGGTCTTTCCGGGCGAAACCATCCGCACCGAGATCTGGCGCGACGGCGGCGTCGTCAGTTTCTGCGCGCGGGTTGTCGAACGCGACGTGATTGCCATTAATAACGGCCGGGCCGAGATCACGGACTAGCGACCTGCACGTGTGCGCCGCTTCCGTATTATCCCGGGCTGTGCAACTAAATAAGCGCCATGACCAAACACCGTACCCAACCTGAGGAGTTCGCCGATGTCCGCGAGGGCGTCCGCGCGCTGTGCGCCAAGTTCCCCGGCGAATACTGGCGGACGCTCGATCGCGAGCGGGCCTATCCCACCGCATTCGTCACAGCGCTGACCGAGGCCGGCTATCTCGCCGCGCTGATCCCGGAGAACTTCGGGGGCAGCGGGCTCACCATCAGCGCCGCCGCCGCGATTCTGGAGGAGGTGCACGCCTCCGGCTGCAACGGCGCTGCCTGCCACGCGCAGATGTACACGATGGGCACGATCCTGCGGCACGGCAACGATGCACAGAAGGCGGCCTATCTGCCGTCGATCGCCAGCGGCGATCTGCGCCTGCAGGCGTTCGGTGTGACGGAGCCGACCTCGGGCACCGACACGCTCTCGCTGCGCACGACGGCGCGGCGCGAGGGCGATCACTACGTCATCAACGGCCAGAAGATCTGGACCTCGCGCGCCGAGCACTCCGACCTGATGTTGCTGCTCGCACGCACCACGCCGCGCGAGAAGGTGACGAAGCGCACCGACGGCCTCTCGGTGTTCCTGGTGGACATGCGGCTCGCACAGGGTACCAGCATGGCGATTACGCCGATCCGCACCATGATGAACCACGCCACCACGCAGATCTTCTTCGACGATCTGCGCGTGCCGGCGGAGAATCTCATCGGCGAGGAGGGCAAAGGCTTCCGCTACATCCTCTCCGGCATGAACGCCGAGCGCATCCTCATCGCAGCCGAATGCATCGGTGACGCGAAATGGTTCATCGACAAGGCCACGCGCTACGCCAAAGAGCGCGTGCTGTTTGAGCGGCCGATCGGCCAGAACCAGGGCGTGCAGTTCCCCATCGCGCGGGCTTACGCGCAGATGCGCGCCGCGGATTTGATGGTGCACGAGGCCGCGCGCAAATATGAAGCGGGCGACGACATCGGCCCCGAGGCCAATATGGCGAAGCTGCTCGCCGCCGATGCCTCGTGGGCGGCCGCCGACATGTGCGTGCAGACGCATGGCGGCTTCGGCTTTGCGGAGGAATACGATGTCGAGCGCAAGTTCCGCGAAACGCGCCTCTATCAGGTGGCGCCGATCTCGACCAACATGATCCTGTCGTATCTGGCCGAGCATGTGCTCGGCTTGCCGCGGTCGTATTGAGGGCTTCGTGTCCCGGACGCGGTGCAGCACGAGCGGAAGCGAAGTGATGCACCGCAGATCCGGGACCGTTACGAATTCACTCTTTTAGGACGATCCCGGGTCTGCAGCGCGTCATTGCATGCCGCGCTGCGCCCGGGAAAAGCAGAGAAGCAGCATGACCCTCCCCCTCTCAGGCCTCCTCGTCGTCTCCATCGAGCAAGCCGTGGCGGCGCCGCAGTGCACGTGCCGGCTGGCCGATGCCGGCGCGCGCGTGATCAAGGTCGAGCGGCCGGAAGGCGACTTCGCGCGGCAATACGATCATGTCGTCCACGGCGAGAGCGCCAATTTCGTCTGGCTCAATCGCGGCAAGCAATCGGTGGTACTCGATCTCGGCAAGACCGATGACAAGGCGCTGCTCGAGGCCATGCTCGCCAAGGCCGACGTATTCGTGCAGAACCTCAAGCCCGGCGCGCTGGCCAAGCTCGGCTTCGCCATGGCGCGCCTGCGCAACGATTATCCGCGGCTGATCTGCTGCTCGATCTCCGGCTATGGCGAGAGCGGGCCGTACGCGCAGCGCAAGGCCTATGATCTGCTGATCCAGGCGGAGTCGGGCGTCGCCTCCGTCACCGGCGGACCCGAGGGGCCGGCGCGTGTCGGCGTCTCCATCGTGGACATCGCTGCCGGCCTGAACGCCTATGAGGCGATCCTCGAAGCCTTGATCGCGCGCTCCCGCACCGGCGAGGGCGCGGAGATCTCCGTCTCCATGTTCGACGCCATGGCGGAATGGATGACGGTGCCGTTGCTGCACGGCGAGGGCGGCACGCCGTTCAAGCGCATCGGGCTCGCGCATGCCGCCATTGCGCCCTATGGCGTGTTCAAAACGCGTGATGGCGGCGACATCCTCATCGCCATCCAGAACGACCGCGAATGGCGCGTGCTCGCCGACAAGGTGCTGGGCGATGCTTCGCTCGGGAGCAACGAGAAGTTCGCGACCAACCCGAAGCGCGTGGCCAATCGCGCCGAGACCGATGCCGTAGTTGGCGCGGTGTTCGCGCGTCACGACGCCGAAGCGCTGGCGCAAATGTTAGAGAAGGCCGAGATCGGCTTCGCCCGCGTCAATGACTGGCAGCTGCTGTCGAGGCACCCGCATCTGCGCCGGATCACGGTCGGCACGCCGAGCGGCCCGGTGTCGACGCCGGCGCCGGCGCCGCTACGTGCGGGCGAGGAGCGGAGCTATGGGCCGATCCCGGCTTTGGGCGAGCATACAGAGATGGTGCGGAGGGAGTTTATTTCGCGCTGATTGTTTGCCGTCGTCCCGCGAAGGCGGGGACCCATACGTCGCAGTCTATCGAGATGCTGCGGAGTATGGGTCCCGGGTCTCGCAAGGGCTCGCCCGGGACGACAGAAACTCAATCCATCACGATCGGCTCTTCCTCATGCGCCGGGCCTGCAGCAGCGGCGGTCGGTTTCTTCGCCGTGC
>DATDMA010000358.1:0-2440 GCA_036519015.1 Pseudolabrys sp.
CTGACGGTCGAGGTGCAGAATGCGGCGATCACGCTCGAGAAGGGCAAGCCCAATTCGGTATTCGACACCGACGGCTCGGCGGTGATCATCCATGCCAACAAGGACGACTATAAGACCGATCCGACCGGCGACGCCGGCGGCCGCATCGCCTGCGGCGTCATCGAGTAGCGGACGGTCAACGCGCCGTGCCGAGCCTGCGGCCGGCGCGTGCTGCCACTGTCCGGCGCTCCGCGTTCAGAGTCGCCATGCGGGTTTTCAGGGTGGCAAGGGTCTCCGGCGCAGCCGTCGCGGGCGAGCCGGACTGGAATGGCGGATCGGGGTCGTACTCGATCTGCAATTGGATTTCGCGCGCCACCGCCTCGCCTTCCAGGATAGCGGCGAGCTTGAGCGCGAAGTCGATGCCGGAAGCGACGCCGGCACCAGTGACGATATTGCCATCGACCACCACGCGTTCGCGCGTCGGTACGGCGCCGAGCAGGCTGAGGTGCTCGATCGCCGCCCAGTGGCATGTCGCGCGCTTGCCGTTGAGCAGACCGGCAGCGCCGAGCACCAGCGAGCCGGTGCAGACTGACGTGACATAGGTCGCCCCTGCCGCCTGTCGGCGCAGGAACGCCAGCGCCTCCTCGTCCTCCATCAGGTCCTGCTGGCCGGGCCCGCCCGGCACCATCACGATGTCGAGCTGAGGACAGTCAGCGTACGTGGCGGTCGGCATGATCATCATGCCGCGGTCGGTCTTCACTGGATCGAGCGTGCGCGCGACCAAATCGACCGTCGTATTGGGCAACCGGGCCAGCACCTCGTAAGGACCGGTGAGGTCAAGTTGCGTGAGCCTCGGAAAGAGCAACATCCCAATGCGGCGTGTCGCTGTCACGGCATTCACCCCTTCATGCGCATCAGCCGGCCGCGCTCGCGCTCCCACGAGCGCTTCTTTTCCGTCTCGCGCTTGTCGTGCAGCTTCTTGCCGCGTGCGAGCGCGACCTCGACCTTCGCCCGCCCCCTCTCGTTGAAGTAAAGCTTGAGCGGCACGACGGTCATGCCCTCGCGCTCGACCGCGCCGGAGAGCTTGTCGATCTCGCGCTGATGCAGCAGCAATTTGCGCGCCCGTTTGGGCAAGTGGTTGTTGTGCGGCCCGGCCTGGAGATACTCGGGGATATTGGCGTTCACCAGCCACAGCTCGCCGCCGCGCGCGTCGGCGTAGGATTCGGCGATGGTCGCCTTGCCGGCGCGCAACGACTTCACCTCGCTGCCGGTGAGCGCGATGCCGGCCTCGTAGGTCTCTCCGATCTCGTAGTTGAACCGCGCCTTGCGGTTTTCGGAGACCACTTTGAAGCGGCGCTCGGGTTTGGGAGCCATGGATGTCCGATATAGGGCGTTCAGCGCGACTTCAACAGATCGCGGATTTCGGTGAGCAGTTCTTCGGATTTGGTCGGAGCCGGCGGCTTGTCCGCCTCGCGCCGTATCAACCGGGTCATGGCCCGGATGGCCAGAAAGAGCACAAAAGCGATGATGATGAAGTTAATGACGAGGGTCACAAAATGGCCCCAAGCCAATACGGCACCTTGCTTTTTTGCCTCATCAAGCGAAACGGCCGTGACCTTGGATGAGAGAGGGATGAAGTAGTTCGAGAAGTCGACCCCGCCGGTGACGGCGCCGATGACCGGCATGATGAGGTCGGCGACCAGTGAGCTCACGATGCCGCCGAACGCGGCGCCGATGATGACGCCGATGGCGAGATCGACGACATTGCCGCGCAACGCGAATTTCTTGAACTCCTCAAGCATGGCCGCCTGTCCCCTTTGTGTCGACGCGGCTGAGAGCAGCCCCCTAATTCAGCAGGCCGGCATGCACCATGGCTTCGCGCACCTTGGCCTTCGACGCGTCCGACAGCGGCACCATCGGTAGACGCACATCGTCGCTGATCTTGCCCAGCACCGAGAGCGCGTACTTGGCCGGCGACGGGTTGGTTTCGATGAACAGGTGCTGATGCAGCGGCATCAGCTTGTCCTGGAGCTTGAGCGCGGTGGCGTAATCGCCCTTCAGGCAGGCGTTCTGGAACTCGGCGCAGAGCCGCGGCGCGACGTTCGACGTCACCGATATGCAGCCGTGCCCCCCATGCGCCATGAAGCCGAGGCAGGTGCCGTCCTCGCCCGAGAGCTGGTTGAAGTCCGGCCCCATCGCCGCGCGCTGCTGCGACACGCGCACCATGTTGGCAGTGGCGTCCTTGACCCCGGCGATGTTCTTCAGCTCGAACAGCCGCTTCATGGTGTCGACCGACATGTCGATCACCGAGCGGCCGGGAATATTGTAGATGATGATCGGGATGCCGATGGCGTCGTTGATCGCCTTGAAGTGCTGGTACAGCCCTTCCTGGGTCGGCTTGTTGTAGTAGGGCGTGACGATGAGCACCGCATCCGCGCCCGCCTCCTCGGCGTGCTGCGAC
>DATDMA010000359.1:0-2302 GCA_036519015.1 Pseudolabrys sp.
GCTGCCGGTGTGCGTCCAGGTGATGATCTCGAAGTGCCCGTCGTGGCTTTCCGCCACCGCCGTGCAGCTTTCCACCCAGTCGCCGCAATTGATGTAGCGCAGCCCGAAATCGTCGTGCATCGCCGCGGTGTGGATGTGGCCACAGATGACGCCGTCCGCCTTATGGTGCTTCGCTTCAGTCGCCAGCGCCTTCTCGAAGGCGCCGATATAGTTCACCGCGTTCTTCACCTTCAGCTTGGCCCATTTCGACAGCGACCAATAAGGCGCGCCGAAGATGCGGCGGAAGGCGTTGAACACGCGGTTGGCGGTGAGCGCGAAGTCGTAGGCCTTGTCACCGAGCAGCGCCAGCCAGCGCGCCTGCGTTACGACGAGGTCGAAGATGTCGCCATGCACGACCAGATAGCGGCGGCCGTCAGCGCCTTCGTGGATGGTGTTCTCCACCACCTCGATGCCGCCGAAATGCGTGCCGTAATAACCGCGCAGGAATTCGTCGTGATTGCCGGGAATGTAGATGAGCCGTGCGCCCTTGCGCGCCTGGCGCAGAAGCTTCTGCACCACATCATTGTGTGCCTGCGGCCAATACCAGGATGAGCGCAGCGCCCATCCGTCGACGATGTCGCCGACGAGATAGATAAGGTCGGCATCGTGCACGCGGAGGAAGTCGAGGAGTTTGTCGGCTTGGCAACCGCGCGTTCCGAGGTGCACATCGGAGATAAAAAGCGCGCGAAACCGTCGCGTGGCGTTCTCCGTCACGGCGCGACAGTCTCCAATGGTCTCTTCATGCCCAATAGCATTAGCAGGCCCCCGTTGCGGTTTTATGACAGCGACATTTACCGATCCTACGCGGCCGCCCGCTCCCGCTCAGCCCGGCGGAAGCGCACCAGCGTATAGACACCGAACGGCTTCACCTTGCGGCGCTCGATCAGCTCGGCGCCGCCGTGGTTCTCGGCCCAGGCGGCGAGCCGCTGGAACGGGAATTCCGGCCGCAGGCCGAGCTTGCGCGCCTTCTGCGCCAGCAGCCGCTCGACGGCGGCGGCGAGCCCCTTCTCGGAATAGAGGTGATTGACGAGGATGATCTGGCCGCCAGGCCGCACCACGCGCGCGCATTCCGACAGCACGCGCTCAGGATCCTCGACCAGGGTGATGACGAACTGCCCGACGACGCAGTCGAACGTCGCGTCGGGGAAGGTCATATTTTGCGCGTCCATGACCTGCAGATCCTTGACGAACGGGTAGCGGCCGCCCGCGAGCCGCTCGTGCGCCCGCGCAATCATCGGCTCCGACATGTCGATGCCGGTGATCTCGGTCGTGGCGTCGTAGTCGTCGAACGACAGGCCGGTGCCGACGCCGATCTCGAGGATGCGTCCGCCGACGTCTCGCGCGGCGGAAGCAGCCGCGCGGCGGCCATTCAGGAATACCGGTCCGCACAGCACATCGTAGATCGGCGCCCAGCGGGCATAGGCTTTTTCCATCACGGCTTTGGCGGGATCGCGCTGCTGCATGGTTCCCTCACGAATCGAAACGGCGGCGTTCGACAGCGGGGTTACCAAGCGATTGCTACAGTTGAGCGACAACACGCCGCAGCACAGCTCTCCCCGCCCTTGACGCCTCTCGTCCCACCCCTAACACTCCCGCGACAAGCATCTTTCGCGAATGAGGCCCCCATGAATCTCGGTATCGCCGGCCGCAAGGCCATCGTCTGCGCATCGAGCCGCGGGCTCGGCAAAGCCTGCGCACGGGCGCTCGCGGAAGCCGGATGCGAGGTCGTCATCAACGGGCGCGATGCGAACAAGCTGGAAGCGACTGCTGCCGAGTTGTTGAGCGTCGCCGGCGTGAAGGTGATCCCGATCGCAGCCGACGTCGCGACGCCAGAAGGTCAGGCGGCGCTGCTCGCCGCCTGTCCGGCGCCAGACATCCTGGTGAACAACAATGCCGGGCCGCCGCCGCGCGACTTCCGCGACCTCACGCGTCAACAGATGATCGACGGCGTCGTCGCCAACATGATCGTCGCCGTCGAACTGATCCAGAAGGTGATCGGCCCGATGAGCGAGCGCAAGTTCGGCCGCATCGTCAACATCACCTCGGGCTCGGTGAAGATGCCGCTCGCCGGCCTCGACCTCTCGTCCGGTGCACGCGCCGGGCTCACCGCCTTCCTTGCCGGCGTCGCGCGCACGGTCGCCGACAAGAACGTGACCATCAACAACATCCTGCCCGGCGCCTTCGACACCGATCGGCTGCGCAGCGTGCTGACCGGCGCGGCGAAGCAGAAGGGCATCAGCATCGACGAGGCCGCGGCGCAGCG
>DATDMA010000360.1:0-2428 GCA_036519015.1 Pseudolabrys sp.
GAGCTTGCGGCGATGGCGCCGTTCCGCAAGGATTTGGTCGAGCAAGAGTAGTCTTTTGAGAGAAGACCGGGGGAACGCGATGCCGAGCTACGATCCGAACAACATCTTCGCCAAGATCCTGCGCGGCGAACTGCCCTGCTACAAGGTCTACGAGGACGACAAGGCGTTCGCCTTCCTCGACATCATGCCGCGCGCGCCCGGCCATACGCTGGTGCTGCCGAAGGCGCCGGCGCGCAACATCCTCGACGTGCCGGCCGAAGACTTCGCTCACGTCGCTAAGGTCGCGCAGAAGATCGCCAAGGCGGCGATGACGGTGTTTTCGGCCGACGGCATCACCGTGCAGCAGTTCAACGAAGGTCCCGGCGGCCAAGTGGTTTTCCACCTGCATATGCACGTCATCCCGCGTAAGGCGGGCGTGATGATGAAGCCGGCCGCGAGCGAGAAGGAAAAGCCCGAGGTGCTGGCCGATCAGGCGAAGCGGCTCGCGGCGGCGCTCGCGTGATTTGTTTTTCTTTGCGCATGATCTTGTCCGAAAACCGGTTCCCACTTTTCGGGATCATGCGCTAATGCGCGAATAAATATCCGCCCAAAAGCAGCGCCGCTTCGCCGGCCAGTACGCCGGCAAAGACCGAGCGCTTAGCGAGCGCGAAGGCGACGAGACCGCAGCCCGCCGCGCCGAGCCGGACCGTAAGCGGGACGTTGGCGAGCGCGCCGCTCGAGAACAGGATCAGCTTGGCGACGACGCCGGCGATGATTGCGGTCGCCACTGCCCGCGCGAGCACCACCAATTCGGAATCCTCATCGAGCCCGCGCCCGAGCACCAGACCGAGCGCGCGCCAGATTTCGTTAGGCAGGTAGCCCGCGACGATCAGAAGAAAGTACGGCCACAGCTCGGCTGTCACGGCGCTCATGCGAGCGCCCCGCGCAGCCGATGGACGCCATAGGCAAGCGCGCCGCCAATGACACCGGTCCACATCAGATCGAGCTCGACGTGATACCAGGCGAGCGCCGGCCCGATCACGAGGCCGAGCCCGAAAGCCGCGCGGTCGACCAGCATGCGTGCGTTGCGCGCCGTCGACATCAGAAACGACATCGGCGTCAGGAACAGCAGCGTGGCCGCGAGCAGCGGCGGCAGTCCGGCTGCGAGGTAGTAGCCAAGAAATCCGAAGACGAGCGCCGTGCTCATGTAGCCGACACCCAATCCGTTGCAGAACGGAATTCGGTATTCGGGGGCGATGCCCGGCAAGAGTCGCAGCGACTCCACCCACATGCTGATCGCCGTGAAATGCGTCGGCAGCAGCAGATCGCGAAAGCGCGTGCCCTTGCTGCGCAGAAGCGGCAGCAGCGCCACCAGCATCGGCAGCAGCCGAATGGCCGAGAGCGTGACCGCAACAGCGGCCTGAACGACCGTCGCCCCGGTCCCGAGCGATGAGAGCAGGATCACCTGCGCCGGCGCGGCCCATACCAGAATGGTCGAGAGCGCGAACCACCACTCGGTGAAGCCGAAATCATGCGCCAACGCGCCGAGGCCCAGATAAGTGCCGGCCAGCACCAGCGAGAACACCGACAACAGCGCGGATTTGACGCCGTTTCCGAAGGCGGCCGATTGGGATGCGTAGACGGTGAGATCCGACATGGGGCGCAACCCCTCCCACAGCCCAGGAGTCTGCGCAACCGCCGGGCCCCGCATGCGGGGCCCGCAAAATGAAAAGGCCGGGCGACAAGCCCGGCCTTTGATCTCGTTGTTGGGACGCGCCCGCTAGACTTTAGCGAGCGGCACCTTCGGCACCGAGCCGCGCTTCGGCGGCTTCGGCCGCGGCGAGCGGCGCTTGGCCTTGGGTCCGACCGCCGGCAGCTTCTCCGGCTTTGGCGTGACCGGCCCTTCGAGGAACTCGAAGCCGATCTTGTCGCGATCCTGCTCGTCTTTGACGACGACGACGCGGACATGACCGCCGCTCTTCAAGTGACCGAACAGCACCTCGTCGGCCAAAGGCTTCTTGATGTGCTCCTGGATCACGCGGGCCATCGGCCGGGCGCCCATCAGCTCGTCGTAGCCGTTGGCGATCAGCCAGCGCGCGGCCTCTTCCGACAGCTCGCTGGTGACGTTGCGGTCGCCGAGTTGCGCCTCGAGCTGCAGCACGAACTTCTCGACCACCTGCGCGATGATGTCCTGCGACAGATGCGCGAAGGTGATGGTCGCGTCGAGCCGGTTGCGGAACTCGGGCGAGAACATCTTGCTGATGGCTTCCTGGTCGTCACCCTCACGCTTGGAGCGGGTGAAGCCGTAGGCGGCCTTGGCCATGTCGGCCGCGCCCGCATTCGTGGTCATGATCAGGATCACGTTGCGGAAGTCGACCTGCTTGCCGTTGTGGTCTGTCAGCTTGCCGTGGTCCATGACCTGCAGGAGCACGTTGAACAGGTCGGGATG
>DATDMA010000361.1:0-3463 GCA_036519015.1 Pseudolabrys sp.
TGTCCGCCAACAAGTTCCTCGCCAAGATCGCGTCCGATCTCGACAAGCCGCGCGGTTTCGCCGTCATTGGCCAGGCGGAGGCGGCCGAATTCCTTGCGCCCAAGCCGGTCGGTTTTATCTATGGCGTCGGTGCGGTGAGCGCGGCCAAGCTCGCCAATGACGGCTTCCGTCTCATTGCCGACCTCCAGCGCGCGGAAGAGCGCGACCTCATGCGCCGCTATGGCGAGGAAGGAAGCCGCCTCTGGCGGCTCGCGCGCGGCATCGACACGCGCAAAGTCGAGCCTGACCACGAGACCAAAAGCATCTCGGCGGAAACCACGTTCAACAGCGACATCAGCGAATTCCGTCCGCTCGAACAGCAACTGTGGGAACTGACCGAGCGCGTGTCGGATCGGCTCAAGGCGAAGGCCCTCGCCGGCTCGACTGTCACGCTCAAGCTCAAGACCGCCGACTTCAAGCTGCGCACGCGGGCGCGCGCGCTCGGCTCGGCCACCCAACTCGCCTCGCGCATCTTCGCCGCCGGCCGCGACCTGTTGAAAAACGAGGTCGGCACGATGCGCTACCGGCTGATCGGCATCGGCGTCAGCAATCTCGAGGACTCCGAGGGCGATGAGCTTTCCGACCTGCTCGACCGCCGCACAGCGCAGGCCGAGCACGCGGTCGACCGCCTGCGCTCTAAATTCGGCCGCGACGCGGTGGTGAAGGGGCTGGCGCTGGATGAGGAGTAGTTGACGAGCGCGCGCGGAACCGATCGCAGGTTCCGCGGAGACAGGTTTCATTCGTAATTGAATTTACGCGGCCTGAAATGATGCTGAAGGCGGGCGGGTGAAAGGTACGGCTGAACGAACCCTCCGACCTGGATTGCGGATACATGATCAGCACAACAGCCGACCGTTTGCTCGCCGAAATCGAAAAGTTGGCCCCTCAGATCACCTCACGGACTGCGGAGATCGAAGCCGGACGCCGGATCCCGCCCGATCTGGTGGAAGCGTTGCGATCGATCGGCGTCTTTCGTATGTTCGCGCCTCGGAACCGCGGCGGCCTGGAACTCGACCTGCCCGCGGCGCTCGACGTTTTCCGAGCGCTCGCCAGGATCGACGGTTCGGTCGGCTGGAGCGCGACGATCGCCAGCGGGTGCGACGTCTTCGCGGCCCTGTTGCCGCGCAAAACCTACGATCGTGTGTACCAGGAGGGCCCCGACGTCATCCTCGCCGGCTCAGCCCAGCCTGCCGGCACAGCCGATGCCGTAGACGGCGGCTGGCGGGTCAACGGACGCTGGCCCTTCGCCAGCGGTTGCCAGCATGCCGCCTGGATTTTCGGGTTCTGCGCGATGACCAGGAACGGGCAGCCGATCCCCGGGCCGGCAGGTTACGACGGCCCGCCGCTGGTGCAGGGCTTCGTCCTGCCCGCGAGCGACTGGCAGATCGAGGACACTTGGCATGTTGCCGGACTCAAGGGCACTGGCAGCCATCACATCACGATCAAGGACGTCTTCGTTCCAGCGGTGAACTTCTTTGATGTCGCGAGCGGCACGCCATGCCAGCCGGGACCGCTCTATCAAGCCGTCCGGCAAATCCTTCCGCTGATGCACGGCGCCATCTGCGTCGGCATCGCGGAGGGCGCCTTGGACGAAATCGTCGCGCTTGCCAATTCCGGCCGCCAGCAGCTGCGAGCTGCCGTGCCGATGCGGGATTCGGAAACATTCCAAGGCGAACTCGGCCGCATTGCCGCCGACATAGCGGCCGCACGCGCCTTTCTCCAGGTCCAGGCCGCAAACCATTGGCGACATGCGCTGGCCGGAACGTTGAATGATGACGCACTTCTCACGCAGGCGACGCAGACCGCGGTCTGGCTCAACACGACCTGCGTTCGCAGCGCCGACGCCTGCTTCGCGCTCGGCGGGGGCAGCGCGCTCTACGAGACCTCACCGTTGCAACGGCGCCTGCGCGATCTTCATGTCGCCGGACAGCACGCCGTTGCGCAGCAACGTCAGTATGTAGGCGGGGGCAAGCTGCTTCTGAACAGTTTCGCCGTCAGTCCGACGGTCGCCTCGTCGCTCCCGCGCGAAGCGCACAACGTCCACACATTGGCCCGGCGGTTGGAAACGATTTGAGCGCAAGCGATCGTGTCCCGGGCGCCGCGCAGCGTGCAGCCATAAGCGCGTTTGCGCGCTATGGCGAAACGGTGCGCTGCAGAACCGGGACCGTCGCAAAGTGCGGAGGTTGGTAAGGTCCCGGATCTGCGGTGCACCGCTCCGCTTGCGCTACGCGCTGCACCGCGTCCGGGACACGAATCCCCTCACGGGCAGGGCTTGACCGTCTTCATGTCCAGCGACGTCATTTGGCCGGAAATGGTGAAGTCGGTGTAGTCGAGCACGAGCGCGCGCGAGATGCCGTTCTCGTAAAGCTCGAAGCCGATCGAATAAACCGGCGTCTGCTCGCCGGTCTGCTCGTCTTTCGCGTCCTTCTTGTCGAAATAGCTGATGGTCACCGGCCAGCGCGTGAGCTTGGCAAGCTCCGGATTCTTGCCGGCCGCATCGTCCGGCACTTTGCCCCCCGGCGGGATCGGACGACCGATCACGGTCAGCGTATTATAGAGTTTGTCGCCGCTGTCGGAGCCGTCATAGACGGGAAATTCCAGCACGCTCTTGCCCTCGCGCGCGGCGACGATGATGCGGCGCATGTGCTCGGTCGGGAACACCGCCCCTTCCGGCATCGTGAGAGACTTTTCCGATGGCTTGCTCAGACTGACCGCCACGGCTTGCGTGTTGCGCTCGGCATGGCCGTTGACCGCGTCGGTCTGCTCGTCGTTGAGCAGGTTCTGCGAGTCGAAGCGGAATTTCTTGGCCGCGGCGTCTTCCCACGTTTTGGAGCGCAGGTCGCTCAAAGCCGCCTTGCCCTCGCCCGAGTCGAGTTCGGACACCTGGCGGAATTGCAGCTCGTAGCCGTCGCACGCATTGCCGGAGAAATCGTAGAGGATGCGCCCGCGCACCGCCTCGATCCCGCGGCTGCCGCGCGACTTGGACAGCTTGAGGTCATACACCGCCCGGTGCGGCGCCAGGAACACGGTGTCGCTCTCCGGCGCGGCCAGCGCCGGAGCGTAAGCGGCCGCGGCGACAAAACCGAGGGCGAGCGCCGGCAGCAGCAGCCGTTTGGCGGTTGTGAGCAAGGTCATCGTTCAAAAGCCTCTCGCCGGCAGCATGGGCCGCGTTCGTCCGGAACCACAGATATGCAAGATAAGGGCAAGATAGAGGCCGCCCTGAGTCTCGGCAATGTGCTGCGTCCGCGCTTGCGAAAGAGTGGCGGGTCGCTCAGGATCGCCGAAAGGTATCCAAGTGGAGGAGGTCTCGATGGCCGGCACGGTTGAACAGAAACTCGCAAGCCTCGGCGTAGCCCTGCCGACCGCGGCGGCGCCGGTCGCCAATTACGTCGCCGCCGTCCGCAGCGGCAACACGCTGGTGGTG
>DATDMA010000362.1:0-3011 GCA_036519015.1 Pseudolabrys sp.
CCGTAATTAGTCGCCGACGAGCATGACGCGGCCCACTTTCGTGTCGCCGAGCGCCGCCAGCAGGTCCGGCACGAGCGGCCTAAGATCAGCTAAACGATTGCTCTTTGACCGCAGCACGATCACGGCTATCCGCAAATCCGCGATATGCTGCTGAAAGGAGAGGTTTCGATCGACCGTCACGAACACGTCGAACTGCTCCGCGGCGAGACTCAACAACTCGCCATTCTTAATCGCCGTCCATCCCATCTGACGGGCGGTCTTAACGTCATGCCCGACGATGTCACGCGACAAGCGCCAGTCGATGCACTCGTCTAGGAAGACCCTCACGAAACGGAATCGACGAGACGGTCCTTCGCTTGCTCCAGGAAGGCGATAACGTGCTCGCGTTTGACCGAGGGAAATCCTGCCAAGAAGTCATTGATCGTTTCACCAGCCTCAAGATAGTCGAGCAGGGTCTGTACCGGCACACGCGTGCCGGCGAAGACCGGGGCGCCGCCCATGACCTGGGGGTCTCGGGAAATGGCTGATGGTTTCATGCCGTTACTTTATTGTTGTGGAGCCATACCAGCAACCGGAGGGCAGCGGCGACGAAAAGCCGGACCTGCGCCCTCTCGCTTGCCCCACCCCCTTCTGATTGCTACCTAACCTCCTGAATCTTCATGGCCGGGCTCCAAGCGCGAAGCACCATCTTCGCGTCCCAAGTTCCGGCCATCCACGTCTTTGAAAACGCTTGCGTTTCAGGTGGATGGCTGGGGGAGGGCAGGCTGTGCCATCCTGATCGGGATCACCGGGGAAGGGCGCATCGCCCGCGCCGGCCCGGGGAAGACAAAACGGACTATGCCCGACAAGACCGCATTCTACATCACCACCGCGATCTCCTACCCGAACGGCCCGCCGCACATCGGCCACGCCTATGAGGTGGTCGCGACCGACGCCATCGCCCGCTTCATGCGACTCGACGGCTACGACGTCTATTTCCTCACCGGCACCGACGAGCACGGGCAGAAGATGCAGCAGACCGCGGCGAAGGAGGGCCTCACCGCCCGCCAATTGCGCGACCGCAACGTGCCGCGCTTCGAGGCTATGGCTACCGCGCTCAACTGTTCTAACGACGACTTCATCCACACCACGGAGGAGCGCCACCACCGCGCCTCGGAAGCCATCTGGCAGCGGATGGAGGCTGCCGGCGACATCTATCTCGACAAATACGCCGGCTGGTACTCGGTGCGCGACGAGGCCTATTACGCCGAGGACGAAACGCATGTGAATGAGCACAAGGTCCGCCTCGCCACCAAGACCGGCACGCCGGTCGAGTGGGTGGAGGAGGAGAGCTATTTCTTCAAGCTCTCGTCCTACCAGCAGAAGCTCCTGGACCTTTACGCCAGCGTGCCCGACTTCGTGCTGCCGAAGGAGCGTTTCAACGAGGTGGCAAGCTTCGTGCGCGGCGGACTGCAGGACCTGTCGATCTCGCGCACGACGTTCGACTGGGGCGTCAAGGTGCCGGGCAACCCCAAGCACATCAGGTATGGGGGGGTGGATGCGCTGACCAATTACATCACCGGCGTCGGCTATCCCGACACCGACAGCGAAAAGTTCAAGCGCTATTGGCCGGCGGCGCTGCACGTCATCGGCAAGGACATCGTGCGCTTCCACGCGGTCTATTGGCCGGCCTTCCTGATGTCGGCCGGCGTGGCCGTGCCCAAGCGCATCTTCTCGCACGGCTTCCTGTTCAATCGCGGGGAGAAGATGTCGAAGTCGGTCGGCAACGTGGTCGACCCGTTCACCATGGCCGACACCTATGGCGTCGACCAGTTCCGCTATTTCTTCATGCGCGAAGTACCGTTCGGCCAGGACGGCAATTACAGCCATGAGGCGATCGTCAACCGCATCAATGCGGACCTGGCGAACGACCTGGGCAATCTGGCGCAGCGCTCGCTATCGATGGTCGGCAAGGCCTTCGGCGGCGTGCTGCCGCAGCCGGGCGAATTGACCGATGCCGACAAGGTGATCCTGGCGGCGGCCGACGGTATGCTCGCCACGGCGCGCGAGCACATGCGGACGCAGCAGCTCCACCAGGTGCTCAACGCGGTGTGGTCTGTGGTGGCGGACGCCAACCGCTATTTCGCCTCCGAGGCGCCCTGGGCGCAGGCCAAAACCAATCCGGTTCGGCAGGGGACGATCCTGTACGTGACGGCGGAGATTCTGCGCCAGGTCTCGATCCTGGCGCAGCCGTTCGTGCCGGCCTCCGCGGCGAAGCTGCTCGATCTTCTCGGCGTCGCGCCCGACGAACGGGGTTTCTCCGCGCTTGAAGGCGGCAGGCGGATCAAGGCCGGCGCCACCCTTCCGCCGCCGGCGCCGGTCTTTCCTCGGTACGTCGAGGTCAAAGCCTGACCATGCTCATCGACAGCCACTGCCACCTGGATTTCCCCGACTTCGCAGCCGAGCTCGACACGGTGGTGGCGCGCGCTCGCGCGGCCGGCGTCGGCCGCATGGTGACGATCTCAACCCGGGTGAAGAAGCACGCACAGGTGCTTGCGATCGCAGAGAAATTCCCAGACGTATTCTGCTCGGTCGGCACCCATCCGCACAACGCCCACGAGGAGCTCGACATCGACGCCGCGGCGCTGGCGGCGATCGCCCAGCATCCAAAGGTCGTGGCGATCGGTGAGGCCGGTCTCGACTATCATTACGACACCAGCCCGCGCGACGCCCAGGAGCAGGGCTTCCGGGCGCACATCGCCGCGGCGCGCGAGACCGGCCTGCCGCTGGTGATCCATTCGCGCGAGGCCGACGCCGACATGGCCCGTATCTTGAAGGAAGAAACGGGGAAGGGCGCCTTCCCTGCCGTCCTGCATTGCTTCACCGGCGGACGCGACCTCGCCTTCGCCGCCATCGACCTCGGGCTCTTCGTGTCGTTCACCGGCATCATCACCTTCAAGAATTCCGGCGCCCTGCGCGAGATCGCGGCGGTGCTGCCGGCCGAGCGCGTGCTGGTGGAGACAGATTCGCCT
>DATDMA010000363.1:0-3064 GCA_036519015.1 Pseudolabrys sp.
CGCCTCCCGAACGCGCCCGACAACCAGCTACTCGCGCACAAGGCGATGGAATTGGCGACGAGATAGCTTGTCACAACCCATGCGGCTTGTGAGGGCCCGATGGCGAGGCCGCCCGAAATATAACGTAGCGCGACGTTTGCAATTGTGGTGTCGAGCACCTCCATGAAGGTGGCGACGGACACGATCACCGCGATCAGCCAATGGTTTGTTCCGCCGGTCGCGGGGGCTCCGGTTCCTGATCCAAATTGTGTTTTCGTTCCGACACTCATTACCAAACTATGCGCTCCAAAACGCAGAACTGTCGCTATCCCGTCTTTCCAGCTATTTTTCTGAGCTGATCGGGTGGAAGCACAACCTTTCAGGAACGAGAGTAGTCACTCGAACGCAGGAGATTTGTTCGCTGATTCCCGGCAGTCATCGTGGGGAGGGATGCGTCGATCGAATAGCTCAATCCATGGGGTGCAAACATAATCGTTGGTTGCGCGCCAAAATCTTGCGAAGCGAGCTTTTCGAGCAGGACGCTGCCGAAACCTTTACGCGCCGGAACGACGACTGGCGGTCCGTCGCGCTCCTGCCAATGAAACTTGAATCTGGCTTCCTCAGCTTCCCCGTCAATCGACCAGTGAATGTCGACCTGGCCCTTGGCCGGCTGCGAGAGAGCACCGTATTTGGCCGCATTGGTAGCGAGTTCATGCAGCAGGAGCGCAAAGGTCTGCGCCGCCCTTGAGTTCAGCATCACGTGCGGGCCAGCAGCCGTGACGCGGTCGGAAAATCCTTCGAACTCGAGCCGGACGATCTCAGCCACCAGAGCGCCCTGGAATCCTTTGCTCATCAGCGCCGATTGACTGCGTGCAAGCGCCTGCAGGCGCCGCGTAAGCGTGTTGCGCTCCTCGGCGATAGGCTTCGCTCCAATCAGGGTGCGGGCCACGATGGATTGGATCACGGCCAGCAGGTTTCCGCCCCGGTGGGCGAGTTCGCCCATGAGGAACCGCTGGTGCTCCTCTACATGCTTCCGCTCGGTAATGTCGTAGGCGCAATTGATCGCACCTGTGACCTCTCCGCGCTCATTCCGAAGCGAGCGGATATTTACGACGGCGGTCACCCGCGAGCCGTCGGGCCGCTCGACGATTACTTCCTCGTCATTGACCTCCGATACTTTTCCGGAGACTACCCACGCCATGGGGCACTGGTCGTGCGGCATGAAACTTCCGTCCGGACGGAACATCCTGATCGATCCGCAGAACCGTTCGCTGTCGTCCCCAAGGGCCGGTGTGCGGCCCCACAATTCCGCAGCACGCCGGTTGAAATCCTGAATGACCCCGCGTGCATCGCAGGCATAGACGGCTGAGGGGCCCAGCTCGAACAAGGTGCGAAAGCGTTCTTCGCTCGCGCGTAACGCAGCTTCAGTCCGCGTTCGCTCGGTGATGTCGCGGATATTGCACTGAACGACCTGCGTGCCGTCCTCATCGTAGCGGTTGGCCACGATTTCAACTTCCCGCTTCTCGCCCGACTTGGATTCCAGCGGCAAATCTTCGTAGCGGACATAACCATTATTCTGCAATTCCCGAAACGCGGCCTGGCTCGCCTGCTCGTCCTTGAGCAGGCCGATTTCCCAAAGCTCCCTGCCCAGCAACTCTTCATGCCGGTAGCCGAGCAGCTCGGACATGAAAGGATTGGCGTCGGTGATTTTTCGGCTGACGGAGTCAAGAATAAGAACGCCGTCGTGGGCAGCCTCGAAAAGCCGGCGGTAGCGAATTTCCGATTGGCGAATAGCAACCCGGAACGCGAGGTCGTCGGCTATGCCCTGGCTGATCGGGATATCCATCTAGCGCGACGTTTGCGGAACGGCAAAGATACCGGCACCAGGTCGTCGAGTGTACCGAAAATACCTGAATGGCTTCACGTCGGGCTGTCCGATTGATGCGCCGGCGGCGCTAGTGGCAAGGCGACGGAAGTATGCGCCCACATTGCAACAGCGTGGCCAGACAAAAGGTCCGGTTTCCTCCGGAGAAAGAGCGAGTGAGCTATATTGCTCACCCCTCCTCCTCAAACTGTTTCAGAGAAAACGAGTGAGCAATTTAGCTCACTCTCGGAAGAGATATCTTCGCGGGTCGCCTGATTTATTTGTTCACGGCTTCTCTGCAGTGACAAGCGTGGGGCCTCTTCGTCCCTTCTCCTACCTTTAATTGCTCCTCCCACTTTAGCGGACCAGCAATAGGGAACGATCCTGGCGTCGGGGTATTGCCTCCTAGAGTTTAACAACGATAGGAGTACGCAATGATTAGGTATGCCGTAATGATCGCCGCCGTGGCTGGAATTTGCAGCGCGATACCTGCTGGAGCGGAAGAGGTTGGGGTCGGTGTTGGTCCTGTTGGCGTAACGGTTGGACAGGGGCACGGAGATCGTGACAGGGATCGCGACCGTGACGTCATACGCGACCGTGATCATCGGGACGACAGCAAAACGGTCATCATTCAAAAGGGCGATCACGACAGGGATGTTGACCATGATCGCCGACCTGCTGTCATCGACAGACAGTAATCGGATTTTAGCGGCCCCCAAACGGGGGCCGTCTTTTTTTGTGTTTATGAGATCCATCGTCGCCTTGGTATAGCGAACGAAACTTCTTTCGATTTTCGACTTTTGCAACACCGCACCATCGCCGCGCGCAAGATCGACATCGTTATGCTCGATCCGTTCATCCGAGCCGCTGCCGCTCGCTTTTGCACTGGCATGTCGGATCGAGCGGCAGGCGAGACGCTGCGCAAGAAGCTGCTGCTCTACAGGTCCGGGGCTTGGCGTCGTGGCGAGAATTTATGTCCGACGCGACATCGGGGCACCATCAACGAGTTACTGTGGATGACGCTTAAGGCGCGCGATCGTGTGCCATCGACAATGACGCGGACGACGGCATGGCGCGCGGCATCCGCCGTGTTGGTGAATGTCGAGACATGGTTGAAGAGTGGCAGACCCGGCGGCACCGCGCTGAAGGACTTCAGCGGCGAGTGCCGAAGTTGGCCCAGGGCGAGAATAGTTTGCTCGATGCCATTGAGAACTGAAGGCT
>DATDMA010000364.1:0-3186 GCA_036519015.1 Pseudolabrys sp.
CGTGAAGGCTTCCGTCACGCCGACCGACGCAATGGCGGCGTTGTTGACCAGCACGCTGATCTTGCCGGCCTCGGCGAGTATAGAAGTAATGGCGCGATCGACCGAGCCGTCATCGGTAACGTCGAGTTCCACGACGCCGATTTTCTGGCTTCGCAGCGCGTCGGCGTGGCTGCGATTGCGACCGGCGATGTCGCGCATCGCGGCGAACACGTGATAGCCCTCGCGCGCCAGCCTTTCCGCTGTCTCGCGGCCGAGGCCGCTCGATGTGCCGGTGATGAGGATGGTCTTGGACATGGCTGACTCTGATGACGAGGGTTGCGGGTCATTGCGAGATGATCAGCCAACCGCGCTGGCTGACGACTACGCTGTTCGGCAGCGTACTTTCCGTCCAGGGCACCATCACCCAGCTTTTGAGCTTGGAAACTTCCATTCTTTGTCTCTGATCTTTGCAACGAATGACTACGAAGACCGGACGCTAGGCGGCAGGACCTCAAGGTGTCGTGAGGCGATCGCGCCCAATCGTCCCTCCTGGCGCGCACGGCCTGGCGCGCCCCGCGGCGGCGCTGACACGATCTCGGAGACGTGATTTGGCGTGACGCAGAGGTGAGCGGTGCCTATCTCGGACCGCGCTAGGCTGGTCAACGTCTGCCCGTGGCTTCGGCGCTGGCCACTACAAAATATACGATGAGGCTTGCAAGATTATTGCCCCGTGGAGTCGATGGTGCACCCGAACGACGATTTTCTCAGCGCTCCAGAATTGGACTATGAGGGTTTCCGAGCTGCACTGCGCGAGGATTGGGGAGGGTTTAGTCCTGCTCTCCAAACCAACATCTTCGTCGGCAAGGTGGGCACGCGGCGCGTCTCCGGATTCGTTGCAACAGATCTCACTTGCAATGCTACTCGCATTGAGAGAACGGAACTGGACATTCGCCGTAACCAGCAGGCCCACGGACTGATGTCAGATTGGCCGAACTATCCCGCTGGCGCGGCGGACGGCCGTGATCTGGGGTCACAGTCCTCTCGCCGAAGTCGCGATAGTTGCAAAGCGCCGACCGAGCCGCAGGATGCGCTTCAAGTGTGCGGACCGCATCTCGATCTTCTTGCGCTCACGCCGCGACTGCTCGAAGCCCTCGGCGCAGGGAACGACCGGGCAACGTCTCGGGCATGCTTGTGGATGTCGCGCGGGGATCTTGCGTGATGGTTCCTTCGGGCAACACTGCGGTTTGAGTAGGCATACATCGCAGTCGAGCTTGCTTGCGCGATATAGAAGGGTCTTACCCTTACCGCGGAGAGAACAGTGAGTCCGGCAAGGATATTATTGGAAAGCTTGACACCCAGACCCGGAATTAGAGAACAAAATCGGCACAAATGCGAAGTGCCCGACATCATCACGCGATGTCCGAGTTCGAGGGCGAAGCGGAAAACATTTGCTCGCACTGAGTTCTTCTCAGTTTGACCCGAGGCAGTCATCCGTGGCCTGGGATCTGAGGTCGGCTATATGAGCGTACTGCCGACATCGCTGCATGACTCTCGTGCACTTCCAGCCGCTTAGGACCGCAATGCACTGTCCGGTGTTTTGCTGTACACATTCCCGATGTTGGTTGCGCCCCTGTCCGACTCCATTTGCAACCGGCCGGGTCAGTCCGATGTTCGATTTAGGGCTTCCACAAACTCGTCTCATCAGCTACGGCGAGGCGGCCGTGTGCTCCCGGGGGGTGGCCGAAGCGAGAGCAAAATAGTCGAGCGAAATACGAATAGTCGCCAAAACCGCTGGCATAGGCGATCTCGCTGATCGGCTGGACACCCTTCAGCGCGGTTCGGCGTTGCAAGAGAGACGCGGCGTAGTCCAGACGAAGGGAATTTATGAACTGGGTGCAGGTCATATTTCGCATCGTAAAGAGCTTCTGCAGGTAGCGCAGCGATATACCCGCTTCGGTCGCGACTTCGCATGGAGTGAGGCTGGAATCGGCGAAACGATCTTTGATGATGTTGCAGAGGCGCGTATACAGCTTGTCTGAGTTAGGTGAGATGGAAATCGAGTCGGGTGCAGAAAACAGCGCGCCGACGAGATCAAAGACGGCTAACCGCATATAATTGGTGGCTGCCGATTCCACATCTCCATCAACCGCATCACGAACGAGTTGGAAGAGTAGACGCCCCGCGCGCGCATTGCGGCGATTGCCTTGGGCATATTGCGGTTCGAATCCGAGGTGGGACGCCAGCGCTCGGCGCGGCAGTTGGAGAACGAAGCAATGTGTATAATCATTTTTGCAGACGTAAGTTATCGGCCGCCCCGAATCGACGAGCATTGTGTCACCCGTCGTCAGCTCAACGGCCTGCTCGTTCTGAATCATCGTTGTCCCCCCTGCAACCAGAAAAAGAGCGGTGTAGTGGTCTATCCCGTCGAGGCGCGCATCCCGTTGCGTCCGCTCAACACGGTGGCCCGTGCACCCAAGATGCATTCCCACAAAGCCGCACACCCTTTGTGGGATCATCGTCCCGATAAAATTTTTCGATTCAACATCCTTGGGGTCATATCGACCCCAAGCCGGGCGAAGCGCCTCCCGCCAAGCTTCGCAACCCAGCGCGGGCCCGTCGAGAACAACGTCGGCCCAAGCGTCCACCGGTCTCTGGGCAGACAGCGTCGCAGCAGCAGTAGTGTTCGAATCGACCATCGATCGCAACCTTCTTTGTGCACTCGCACGCTGCAATAAATCCGTTGCAGAGGCGATGATTTTCAATTTATTTGCGCCGCACTTAGTTAATCTTGCTGTTTTTGTCTTCGTTTTTGGCAAAAGTTGGGTGGATGAAAGTCTGCAATACGCGCTCGCAATGATAAAAGCCGCTACGGCCCGCGGTCACGGCTACAAGGTCTGCGCCGCGAAACGTATGGTGACGTGGCAAAAAGCCCAGCCGATGCGTTTTTTCCTCGTAGGAGATGCGGCTTATGGCCCTTAGCCGAGCTGATCGCGAGCGCCGTATTACGTACGCTGCATAACCCAACCTGGACATCGGCAATCGAGCATTCCAGAAAGAGTTGTAAGCACACCATTTTGTGTAGCTGCCGGAACTCGCGCTTGGCGGCGCCTAATTGCAGAGCGCACGCAATGGCTTCTGGACAAGCCCGTGAAGAGGGCGGCGATGTGCAACAAGCCTGCGATTTCGATTGGCACTGCGCATTATTTC
>DATDMA010000365.1:0-9468 GCA_036519015.1 Pseudolabrys sp.
ACTGACATTCGTGCCGATGGCATCGACGGTTCCTGCCGCTTCAAGCCCGAGGCCGCCCGGCAGTTTGGCCGTATGAAGTCCATTGCGGATCAAGACATCGCGATAATTTACCGCAACGGCCGTGTGCCGGATGCGAAGCTGTCCCGGCCCTGGGCTCGGAACGTCGACGTCTTCCCACTTCATAACGTCGGGACCGCCATTGACGTACAGCCGGAAGGCCTTGGGCATGCGAGCGATACTTCCTTGAACAGCGCTTATTCGGACGATTTTATACCGGTTTCGGCGATCAACGGTCCCATGACCTTTAGCTCGCGCTCGATAAATTCATCGAACGCGGCCCGGGACATTAGCATCGGCTCGGCGCCGAACCCGGCAAGCTTCTTCGTCATGGCAGGCTCGCGAACGACACCGTTAAGCACCTGGTGGAGGTTATCCGCGATGGCATCGGGTGTCTTCGGCGGTCCGAACGCCGCAAGCCAGAAATTATAGTCAGCATCGGGAAACCCCGCTTCGGCGAGCGTCGGCACATCGGGGAGCGTCTGGGACCGCTGGTTCGTACTCACGGCGAGGGGGACGAGCTGGCCATTCTTGACAAATTGAAGCGCGGGCAAGATCGGCAGGAAATAGAAGTCGACGCGTCCGGTGAGCACCTCGCGCATGCCTTCCGGCCCGCCCCGGAAGGGGACATGGGTGCCCTGAAAGCCGGCCCGGACCCGGAAACGTTCCGCCGCCAGATGTGTCGCGCTGCCGCTTCCGCCCGAGGCGTAGGTCACCTTGCCGGGATTTGCTTTGGCGTAATCGACAAATTCGCGAGCGGTTTTGATGCCCTTGGACGATGAAATGATCATCACCAGCGGAATCGTCGCGATCGAGCCGATGGTTGTGAAGTCCTTGATCGGGTCGAAGTCGAGTTTGCGGTAGAAGAACGGACGCGTCGTGTGCGCAGATGCGTCCATCAACAGCGAGGTGCCATCCGGTTCGGCTTTTGCGACATATCCGGCGCCGATCGTGCCGCCCGCGCCGGTGCGGTTTTCGACAATGATCGTTTGACCAAGCTTTTCGGCAACGCGCTCCAGGACTGTGCGCGCCGTAACGTCGCTACCGCTGCCGGCCGAAAACGGAACGATCGCCCGGATCGTCTTTCCGGCGGCGCCCTGTGCGAAGGCGGCGGTGGCGAGCGACGGCAGGCAAATACCAACGGCGGCGGCTTTCAATATGGTGCGCCGATTGACAATATCGCCGTCCGTATTGGTAGGCGCGCGGTCTCTATTCTGTTTGGACATGGACGGTTTCCTCCCGCGCTTGAAACGCGCGTTTATTCGGCTTCGCTAAATCTTGCTCGAACCCATGGGACGATGACGTGATCGAAGATCCACTGATCTTTGACGGTGACAGACCGGCCCATGGTCTGGCCTGACGGGTTGATCCAGGCGTATTTTGGGCTTCCGCTTTTCAGCAGAAGTTCGGTATCCGAGAATGGGACCTGCGTGTCTTTCGCGCCGCCGATCACGAGCATGGGAGGTGTCGGCCGATCGATGAGGCCATCTGCCTTCAGCGAAAGCATCGGCATCATTTGATAGGCTTCATCGACGGATGTGACCCCCAGCATGTGCAGGCGAGACTCGACGTAGTCGAACAGAAACTCGCGCGTATGGAATGCCTTTTCCTGCCAACTCTTCTGGAAATAGGCATCTACCGGCCCGCTCTGGAAGACGACGCCTTTGAGCCGTTTGGCCTCTGCCATCCCGACGCGGGCCGCCCAATAGCTGCCCCAGCTTTCACCGCGCACGATGATGCGTTGGCCATCGAGATCGGGTCGGGTCTGCACATAGTCGATGATGCCCGAGTAAATCCGCTCCGCGCCCGGACGACCGGGCAGGGGAGCATCACCGGTTCCCGGCATATCGACCGTGATCCCGGCGATGCCATGTGGCAAAAACGAGCGCATCGTGATCGCGGCGTAGTCGCGCCAAAGGTCCGATCCCGCGATACCGATTACAACGGGCGGCCGCTGGACGCCGTCGGGCTTCTGCAGCGTAAACCGGACGGTCTTTCCCTCGAAGGGGATGGTGACGGTCTCAATGCGTGGACGGGCGAGCGCGCCATAGGCATCGAATGCTTTCCACGCTTTGGCCCGGCTTTCCGCTTTCTTCGGTGACGTCGCGACCGGCCAGCCGCCCATGCCATAGAGCCGCCAAGCATAAAGGTACTCATCGCGCGCCTCGGCGGGTTGGTTCGCTTCCAGTGTCTGCGCCCGTGCGAAGTGCTCGTCGCCGACCTTCATCCATGCACTGCCCCATTCTTCGGGGCTGAGACTATGGATGCTGTCGAGGATCGCGCGGGCATCCGCGCTCTCAATGTGGAAGACAGGATAGGCGCCGCGCTCCGCACGCGAGAGCGTTTCAGCTTTCAGTTCGTCCCACGTCCGCTTCGGGAGCGGTTCTTCGCTATGCGCGGCGGTGACGAGCAGCGCCGCGATGGCTACGGCGCCCGACCATCTCACCATCGTTTTCTCCCTCTGTAGCCCCGTGTGGCTACTCCGCTTTTTGTTTGACACTAGGCGCGGGCGACGCGCGGCGTCTGTCACAACGGCATGTGATAGCGGGCAGCCCAAACCCGCGTACCCGTGAAGAGGCAAGGCATTCGGGGCATCGTGAAAAGTGCATCGCAGCATGGCGCGTGCGACGAACGCTCGTGAGGATCGCCGGGAGATCACACGACGCTGCGCGCTTTAATCACCCTGCGAGACGTGCTGGTTCGCTCCGCGGCAGCCCTTGTCGCCCCAGCCGTTCCGGCCTTCGTACGGGGCGCCTCGGCGCAAAGCTATCTGCGCCAGATCGGAAGGGTAGCGTAGCATGGGGCCGGTGCGAATGCCCCTGCAATGACAAGGTGTAAGGTCGATATCCCGCTGCCCCAGCGGACGCGCGCCTATGTCGATCGCGAGCTTGGCGTGGCGGAATTACGTCGCCGGACACATCGGATCAATGGGTCAGGGAAGACCGGTTGTGTCTGATGACGTTCAGTGGTCCGATCCGTTCGCGACCATGCGGTTGGATGAGGATGCCCTGGGCGGGCATCATTCACTGTGCCTGAACTGAATAAGCTCTTTGCGTCTCCGTTCCCGGACCTTGTCGAACGACGCCGCAAGTTCGCAACCCCGACATAGCTCCGCCGAAATCTTGCAACTTTCCGAGGTTAGGAACATGGTTGTGGCTTAAGTCGCGGGGAATTTTTGTGACCGATATGCATGCCGTCGTTCTTACGTAGCTTTTCAAATCACAAAGGACCTCCATCATGCCGGATAATCCTAAAGAGGGCCTCGATCGCCGCGATTTCGTAATCGCATCTATCGCCACGGTCGGCGCGTCGGCTACCCTCGCCGTCAACGCGAGTGCCGCGAACGCCCAGGACGCAGCGATACGCTCTGCCGATCCGGCATCAGGAACGGCCTATACCGGCGATATTATCCAGGGGAAAAAGGTCGTCAGCGCGCTTGACGTCAACGACCTCGAGCCGGGGCAGAAGCACCTTCTGTATTTTCAGGGCGTGCAGATGCCCACCGGACAGCACTGGTATGTGTCTGTGACGGTCGCCAAGGGGGCAAAGCCGGGCAAGCGTGCCGTCCTGGTCAGCGGTGTCCATGGCGATGAGATGAGTTCTGTGCATACGGTCCAGACCGTGATGAACCAGCTCAACCCGGCGGAGATGTCGGGCACGGTGATGGCGGTCACAGACGTGTCCCGCCCAGCGATGGAAGGCATGCAGCGCCGATGGCCCAATTCGGGCAGGGGCATTGATCTGATCGATATGAATCGGGAATGGCCCGGGAACGAGAACGGTCTCACCGCGGCCACCCGACACGCCGGGCTCCTGTTCAACCGGCTCCTGCGGCCGAACGCCGACGTCGCGATCGACTTTCATACCGGGACAACTGGATTCGATGTCGCTGCATTTAATATTGCCAGCATGGATGTGCCCGAGATCAAGGCGATGGTGGAACTTTACCCTGTCGGCCAGATCTTCGACAATCATGCATATCCCGGCGTCCTGCATAACGCGTTTGTCGACGTGGGCATCCCGTCCTTTGCGCCGGAGGTCGGCGCTGCGCGCGTCCTGGATTTCGACATGATCTCGATGTTTACCGAAGGCACGATGAACGTCCTCAAACATCACGGCATCCTTGCCGGGCCAATGGGACGTACAGGCAAGGACTTGGGCGTTTTTGTCGGCAACAGTGCATTCCCGATCCTGGCAACCCAGGGCGGGCTCGTCGAGCATCTGGTCAAGCTCAACGACAAGGTTGAAGCAGGACAGAAGGTGGCCATCCAGCGCAATGGCTTCGGCGAAGTGGTTGCGGAGTATGCAAGCAGCGTGGCAGGAGAGGTGGCGGGCCAGCGCAGCGATGCGATGTCCGAGCCCGGCAACCCCTTGGCATTCATCCTTTTTCACAAGGTGACGCCGGAGGGTGTTGAGTCTTATCCCGAGTAATTCACCGTGTGAGCGATCTTTGCTTGTCTAAGTAGTCTAGCGTTTGCGACGAGCTTGCGGGCATAACCCCCGACTTGCTCAGCACCATCCGCCGGATTTGGTCGATGTGGGCAAGGTCCAGCTGCGGCGGCCTGAGATCATTGATCTGCAGCTTGAAATTTTTCAGCGTCTTCCGATCAGGCTCGCGGAAGTCAGCCTTTCGGCCAAGGCTGTTTTTGGCAGGCCTAATCGAGCGATGACTGTCAACGGCCGCTTTTGTGCGCAAAGCGATCGCTCGCCAGGCCGCGGAATTAAGTTATAGCTGTTGTCCTCCCAAACCGCCGACACGATAATAATTCCAGCGAAAATTGAGCACATAGTTGGGTGCTCCCAATTGAACCGCTGAGCTATAATGGGTGCTGCGGTCATTCCTCGTAGAGATAGAATTCTGCTTGCGTGCAACGCCTTTGGTGGCGGTCCTTCCAACGCTCGGCACAACCGGACGGCCTCGCACCCCGCTGAGGCTGTGTATGGTGATTTGCCGCTTCAGTGCGCGGCCAGCTGCACCTTGCTGCCCTCGACAAGGTTAACCGGCGGATTGAGGATGACCCGATCGCCTTGCTTGACCCCGGCGTCCAAGTCCCTGTGGGAATACAGTTCATGGACAAAATTCAAGCCCCGGATCAAAAAACGCGGATCAACTCCGAGCTTTTCATCAACGGAAAATGGGTAGAGGGCGCAGGATCGCCGGGCACCGTTAACATCATTACCGGCTCGGGTCGTACAGTGGGGAGACGCCGACGCTGCTACGCGCCTCTTGGAGGCGCACATTATGAAAGGTGTAACTGTGGTTCACCGGAGTCTGATCGAAAGAAAAACCGCAGGCGTATCGTAGAGTTGTTGGATGGGAAGTATGAGTCAGAAGACCAAGGTCGGAGTCGTCGGTATCGGATGGTGGTCCGATGTGCTTGCAGATGCCGTCGTAGGAAGTGACGAGATTGAGATCGTGGCCGGCTATTCTCGCAGCGTGGAAAAGACGCGTGCGTTCGCGCAAAAATATAGCTGCCGGGCCGCGTCAAGCTTGGAAGAGATGCTTGCCATGCCAGACCTCCAGGGCGTGGTTGTTACAACTCCTAACAACGCTCATTTGGACGTTGTGAAACTGGCGGCTGCGGCGGGAAAGCACCTGTTTGTTGAGAAGCCGATCGCGGTTTCTATAGCGGAGGGTGAGGAAATCGCGGAGATATGCCGACGCGCGTCTGTGCTTCTGTCGATTGGCCACTCGTACAGACGGCACACCGGTATCCGCCGCATCAAGCGATTGATCGAAGAGGGTGCGCTCGGCAGAGTGAGCTACGCCGATGGAATCTTCTCGAAGGGTAGAGGGCTTGGGCTCGTCAGCGGCGGTGACTGGCGTTCTCAAGATGCCGTAATGCCGGGAGGCTGTCTTATGCAGATCGGCATTCACCACATCGACAATCTAATTTATCTGCTTGGCCCCGTCGTCGACGTGTCGGCAATGCTTGCCCGCCTCGAAACGCGTGCCGAAATATTCGACATTGGATCCGTGCATCTGCGGTTCGAATCAGGGGCGATCGGAACGGTAACCGCGAATTACATCAGTGCGGATCGTTTCGCGTTGAACGTATACGGTACCAAGGCGGCAGTCCGCTTTGACTTGCAGGACGGCTTGGAGTGGCTGCCAGCAGGGGAACGTGCATGGCGGCGCATTGAGGTGGAACCGAACGATTTCCTATGCGCTGAAATGGAAGAATTTGCTGTTTGCATTCGAGAAGGGCGTCGACCCGAAGTCGGCGGGGAAGAAGGCTTGGTCCCGCTCGCCGTTATCCATGCAGCAATCCGCTCTCAAACAGAACACCGAGTGGTTGCGTTGAAGGAGATCCTACCCAGCCAAAACGCACGAGTCATGGCGATCTGAGGGTGAATCGCGTCGCTCAGGTTTGCTCTCTCGACTCGACAGGAGCGTTGGTCGAGTCAGGAGATTCGGACTCAGCGGCGCAAGACGCAAAATGTCACTCGCCTTCATTTTGACGCGGTCGGCGTAGTCTTCACGGCTAAACGATCCGATTCGTCGGTCTTGCAATCGAAAAGCTGATCTTCCAACCAATCGACAGCCGTACGGTCGAACGGTGGGGGATGGCAAGAGCAAACTAACCAGCTTCACCAGAGTCTAGAGGAGTCGAGAAGATGCCTCGCATCAATGTTGGAAATCTCTCCCTTAACTACCAGGAAAAGGGCGAGGGGCCTGTAATCCTATTCATTCCCGGAATGATGGGTCTGCTCGACGCCTGGAAATTTCAGCTCAATGACTTCTGCAATCGCTTTCGCTGCATTAGTTTTGATCACCGTGGAACCGGTGAAAGCGACAAACCCGCCGACGCTTATTCCACAGCTCTTGTGGCTCAAGACGCGATCGCTCTACTTGATACTCTGAAAATAGACGAAGCCCACGTCGTTGGGACCTCAACGGGAGGCTGTGTGTTGCAGACTATGGCAATTGATCATCCGGATCGCTTGCTGAGTTGCGTCCTGAACAACACCTGGACAAAGGCAGATGAGTATATCCGCCGCGTTCAGTCGTCGCGGATGCGAATTGCAAAAAGCTACGGTCCCGAAGCCTATGTTGAATTTTCATCCCTTTGGACCTGTGGCCCCTTGCAATTTCGTTACGATTGGGAGGAACTGCAGAGTCTTGAAGCACGTCAGAAGCAGACGATTGCGCCGGTCGATGTCCTGGTGAACCGACTGCAGATGTCGCTCGACCACGATCGCACGTCGGAGCTGCACAAAATCGAGACGAAAACGCTAGTGGTCGGCACGAGAGATGACACAACTGTCCCCTCCTACTTCGCGGAAGATCTGCACAAAGCAATCAAAGGATCGCAGGTTTTTATCATGGAGAGCGGGGGGCACTACTCTTACCGGTATAACGCGCCGGAATTCAATCGTGTGCTCGGTGATTTTCTTGCGAATGTCGGCTGAAAGCCGGCGGCAACAGCGGCCTGATCCCGGAGAATTTCAGTATTTGAAAGAAGGGAAACTGTCGTGAGTACAGCTTCACAATTGCGAAGAGAGCGCTTTCATTCTGGAAGGCGATGCCGTGGTGGTTATCGACGGCATCGTGCACGCCGGCCACTGCCGGCGACGCGACTTGGCTGCCGGCCAACGTCCCTCACAATTTTCGCAACGCTTCTAGCGAGAAGCAGATGCAGATCTTTTGGACCTACGCCTCGGTGAAGGCAACCCATGCGCTCAAAGCGACTGGGGTTGAGCGCCCCATCGCAGCTGAACACTTGTGATAAGCTCAGCATCGTCTATGGCTAATTTCGGTCACCTTTCACTTTCATAGTTGGACCCTCGACACGACACACGGCCCCGCTCCTTCCTTGCCCGCGCAATTTATATTTTTCCGCACAAATTGCCGTGAGCGTGCGATTGATCGTCAAGTTGCGCTGTGTCGCGCCCAACCGTTATCATGAACGCGACCTATGACGCGCTGGGTGTGCGCATCCGCGCACTGCCGGCGGTGCCGGAAAAGATGCTGATGGTGATCCGACGTTAGCGTGCGGCCGATAAGTCGGCGAGAGGAGATCACCGCAGAATAGCTGGGAGTTCTGCGCCTAACGCGCCCGGAAAGGTGCACAGCGGATCGCGAGCAACAAAGAAAGTGCATTAGGAAACATGCGGAGTACTTCGTTGTCGAAAGAGCGGAATAGCGTGGAAAGCCAGACAGATCGGGAAATTCTTGGCTATAGCCGCTACGTTGTGCTCGTCGCCGCCTTCTTTGCGATGTTCATTATCAGTCCGTTTGAATACGCCTGGAGTGCGATGTCCGGACACATCGGCGCGATCTATGGATGGTCGCACGAGCAGGTCGCCCTAATGTTCACGCTCTTTGTCATCGGCCAATCGGTTGGGATGCTGCCCGGCGGCCTGCTGCGGGACAAATTCGGACCGCGCTGGACGACGGCCATCAGCGGATTGCTATCCGGACTAGGCATCCTCTCTTTGGCGATGGGGCCGTCTTATCCCCTTGTCCTTGTTCTTTGGTGTTCCGGGAGCTTTTTCACCGGCTTCATCTACAACAATGCGATCACGACCGGAAACAAGTGGTTTTGCGATCGTCGCGGGCTCATGACCGGACTCATCGCAGGCGCCTTCTCGTGGGGCTCGCTCCCTTTCATTTTCCCGATTCGGGCCATCCCGCATACTGCACCATCAAGCGTTTTCTTCGATGTCATCTATGTCATGGCAGCGATCATCGGCGGCGTGTCCATTATCGCCGCTCTGCTGATGAAAGATCCCCCGCCTGGCTGGAAACCCAAAGGTTGGGTGCCGAAGCAGAAGGGGAATATCAGGCCATCTGACCATCAGTATACGGTCGGCGAAGCGCTTAAGACGTGGCAGATGTGGGTTCTGATCATCTCGTTCATCCTGATCTCAAGCGCCGGCTTCACCGGCATGAGCAAGATCGTCGCCTATTCCAACAGCTTCGGGTTTACCGCAGCCGCGGCAACCGCAGCCGCTGGCGGCATCGCGATGGCCAATGGCTTTGGCAAACTCGTTCTTGGTGCGCTTTCCGAACGGTTGGGCCGAGAGAATGTGATGATCTTCAGCTACGTCATCTCGGGCTTATTCCTCTTCCTGACGATCTTTGCCGGAACAACTCACCATGAGATGTTGTTCGTCTGCGCCGCGATCCTTGGGATCTTCTTCTGGGCCTCGCTGTTCTCACTCTTTCCGATCGTCATCGGGCACTATTTCGGCGAGGTGGCTGCGGGAGGGAACTACGGCGTTCTGAACGCGATCGCCAAAGGGGCCGGCGGTCTCTATGGCGGCATCCTGTCGACAATCCTCATCACCCACCATGGATACTCTTTCGGCATCAGTATCGCCGGGGGCATGGCGATCATCGCCGGTCTCGTCATCGTGCCGCTGAAATATAGTCCGCCAGTTTGGAGGGCGAATGTCAGCGGCGCG
>DATDMA010000366.1:0-4898 GCA_036519015.1 Pseudolabrys sp.
TGACCGAAAGCCCGTTCACGGTGGACGCCGGGCACATCCAGTTCGAGAGCAACCTGTTCGGCTTCACGCGCTCACGCCCCGACTCGGACGGCACGGTCACCGACACCTACGGCTTCGGCGAGACGAACATCAGGATCGGCCTCACGAACCAGTCCGAGCTCAATCTCATCTGGCAGCCCTATGGCATTGTGCAAACGCGCGCGGCCGATCCGCAGAATTCAACGCGCAGCTCCGGCATCAGCGGGCTCACGGTGCGCAGCAAGATCAATCTCTGGGGCAATGACACCTACGACAAGCCGGGCGCGACCGCGCTGGGCCTCCTCCCCTACGTGACGCTGCCGACTGACCGCGGTAACGGCATCAGCAACGACGCGGTCGAGGGCGGCTTCATCCTACCCTTCTCCATCAAGCTTACCGACAAGTTCGATCTCGGGCTGAATGCCGGCATCGACGTCGTGCACAATGACGACACCACGGGCTATCACCCCGAATATTTCGCCAGTTCGTCGCTCACCTATAGCTGGACCGAGCAACTGAGCACTTACTACGAGGTGGCTGCGCGCACCGGCACGCATGACCCGCGCGGCGACATTGTCATCGTGGCGACGGGATTTACTTATCAGCTCGGGAAGAATTTCCAGATCGACTCCGGCGTGAACATCGGCGTCAGCGCCGCCGCCGACCCGATCAATCCCTTCGTCGGATTCTCGGCGCGGTTTTAACCGAGTCGCTCGTCAAGCCCAGATGCCGCCCCGATTGTCGGGAACTTCCCCCACGTCCTTCGGATTGTCTCGCGGCTGAGACAAGACGAACGGGGCAATGACGATAATTCGGGGCCGACTGTCGCACCTCTGCATGTTGGCAGCACTCGGGCTTGCGCTTGCGTTTGCCCTCGCGCCGGCCTTGGCGCAGGCGCCGGGCGATGCCCACAAAGGTCCGTCGGAAGCCCTCTTCATCGCAGAAATTCTGGCGCTGATGATCGCCGGCCGTCTGCTGGGCGAAGCCATGCAGCGGCTGCGCCAGCCAGCCGTCGTGGGACAGCTGATCGCCGGACTGATCCTTGGGCCGTCCCTCTTCGGCCTGCTTCTTCCCGACCTTCAGCACGCGCTGTTTCCCAAGAACCCCGAACAGAAGGCGATGATCGACGCGATCTCGCAGTTCGGCATCCTGCTCCTGCTGTTGCTGACCGGCATGGAAACCGACCTCAAGCTGGTCCGCCAGACCGGCCGAGCCTCGGTCTACGCGTCGCTCATGGGCATCATCGTGCCATTCGCCTGCGGCGTAGCGCTGGGCGAAATGCTGCCCGACACCATGCTGCCGGATCCGGGCAAGCGGCTGATCACCTCGCTGTTCCTCGGCACGGCCTTGTCGATCGCCTCGGTCAAGATCGTCGCCATGGTCGTACGCGAAATGAACTTCACGCGCCGCGTCGTCGGCCAGGTCATCCTCGCCTCGGCCATCATCGACGACAGCGTGGGCTGGATCATCGTTTCGATCATCTTCAGCCTCGCTCTGCATGGCGCGGTCGATGGCTGGGCCCTGGCGCAAAGCGTCGTCGGCACCTTCCTCTTCATGGCCGCGAGCCTGACGATCGGCCGGCGCATCGTATTCACCATCATCCGTTGGGTGAACGACACCTTCGTCAGCGAGTTCGCGGTTATCACGGCGATCCTCGTCATCATGGGCGGGATGGCGCTGATCACGCACGCGATCGGCGTGCACACGGTGCTGGGCGCTTTCGTCGCCGGCATCCTGATCGGGGAATCGCCTATCCTGACCCGCCACATCGACGAGCAGCTTCGCGGCCTTATCACTGCGTTCTTCGCGCCGGTGTTTTTCGGCATCGCCGGCTTGAGCGCCGATCTCACGATCCTCGCCGACCCGAGGATCGCCCTGCTCACGGCCGGGCTGATCGTGATCGCCAGCGTCGGAAAGTTCAGCGGCGCCTTCATCGGCGCCGAGCTCGGCGGGCTGACGCGGCGCGAGGGATTTGCACTGGCCTGCGGCATGAATGCGCGCGGCTCGACCGAGGTCATCATCGCGACCGTCGGCCTGTCGATGGGCGCGCTCAATCAGAACCTTTTCACCATGATCGTCGCAATGGCGGTGATCACAACCATGGCCATGCCCCCCACCCTGCGTTGGGCGCTGTCGCGCATTCCCATGCGCAAAGAAGAGAAGCAGCGGCTAGAACGGGAAGAGATGGAGGCGCGCGGCTTCGTGGCCAATCTCGAGCGTCTACTGATCGCCATCGACGACAGCCCGAACGGCAAATTCGTATTGCGCCTGGCCGGCATGTTGGCCGGCACGCACGGGATGCCGACGACGGTGCTGCACATCACCGATCCGGCGAAGATCGTGGCAAAGAAGGTCGACGCTGAGAGCAAGACATCCGGCAAGAGCGAAAAGCCTGAAAAGGCCGGCGGGAAAAAGGCGGAAAAGGCCGGCGACACCGTCAAACAGGCGGCCGCGCAGATCAAGAGCAAGCAGAAGAAGGAAGAGAAGATCGACATGCCGGTGGACGTCACCACGATCGTGCACGAAGCGCCGAGCGCGGACGTCATCGCCGAAGAGGCGAAGAAGGGCTACGACATTCTGCTGATCGGATTGGCCGAGACGGCCAAGGGCAACGAGTTCAGCGACGCTGTGACGGGCCTCGCGCTCGGCTTCGAAGGGCCGCTGGCAATCGCCGACATGCGCGGCGGTCTGCAGAAGAAGCCTGACGGCAAGCTCAATATCCTGGTGCCGGTGAACGGCACCGAGCCCTCAAGGCGCGCCGCGGAAGTCGCGATCACCATGGCGCGCGCGACCCGCGCCTCGCTGACTGTCCTCTACGTCGCCGTGCGCACTGGCGCGCGCAGCAACCGCCGCAGCGTTAGCGACCGCCGTCATGAGGAAGCGATCCTCAAGGACATCGTTGCGATTGCCGATGGCTACAACGTGAGCATCCGCACCGCCGTGCTGACCGACGATACCGCCGACGGCGCGATCCTGAATGAGGCGACGCGGCGCAAGAACAATCTCATCGTCATGGGCGTCGGACGACGGCCAGGAGAGCGGCTATTCTTCGGCGACACCGCGGCCGCGCTGTTGCAGGACTCGGAGTGCTCGCTGCTGTTCGTGGCGACGTGAGGTCTTTTCGGCACAATGCGCTGTCGTCCCGGCCAAGCGAGCGTCGGCGAGTGCGAGCCGGGACCCAATACCCCGTATTCTGCAGTCCATCGAGAAGCTGCGGCGTACTGGATCCCCCGCTTTCGCGGATGACAGCTTACTGCATGGCGCGCTTTCGCCGGGACGGCAGATTGAGAGGTGGAACGACAGCGGAGAACGTTAATCTTCGCTCTTGCTACCGCCGTTCGGCGCGCCGCGGAATTTGTTGTTCTTCGGCAGCCCCTGCGCGACGCGGCCGGCATCGGCGCGGCCGCCGCGCCAGTCCTTAAGCTCTTTCAGCGACAGCGTTTGCGTGCGGCCGGCGCCGTCGACCCAGGTCAGGCCCTCGGTGGCCTTAAACGTGGTGACGTCCGAAAGGCCGCCGTCGGCGTAGCGCTGCATGCGCACGCCACGCCCGCGCGTCATTTCCGGAATCTGCTCGAGCTCGAAGATCAGCATCTTGCGCTTGGTGCCGATGGTCGCGACCAGTTCGCCGTCGACGACCGTCATTGCCACGGCCTTGTCAGGCTCCTTGAGGTTGAGCACCTGCTTGCCCTTGCGCGTGGTGCCGAGCACCTCGTCCTCGGGCACCACAAAGCCGTTGCCCTGATAGCTCGCCACCAGGAATTTGCGGCCACCCTGATAGGCGAACGCCGCGATGACATCCGACTCCTGCTCAAGATCGATGAACAGGCGCACCGGCTCGCCGTGACCGCGGCCGCCGGGAAGCTTCGAGGCTTCGAGCGTATAGAAGCGCCCGTTGCTGCCGAAGATCAGAACCTTGGCGGTCGTCTCGGTCTGGAAGGCAAATCGCAGCGCGTCGTCGTTCTTGAAGGTGACGCTGGAGAGATCGGCGACGTGGCCGCGCAGCGCGCGGATCCAGCCCTTCTCCGAGACGACGATGGTGACCGGCTCGCGCACGACCATCGCCTCTTCGATCGCCGCGATGTCATGCGTCGGCGCTTCGCCGAAGGTCGTGCGGCGCTTGCCGATCTCGGTCTTCGGTCCGAACTTCTCCCTCAGCTCCTTGACCTCGGCGGCGATCGCCTTCCACTGCTGATCCTCGGAGGCGATCAGCGCCTTGAGCGTCTTGAGCTCGTCGCGCAGCGCCTTTTCCTCGGTGCGAATCTCCATCTCCTCGAGCCTGCGCAAATTGCGCAGGCGCATGTTGAGGATGGCGTCGGCCTGAATATCGGTGATCTTGAAGGTCTTGATGAGGACGGGCTTGGGCTCGTCCTCGGTGCGGATGATCTTGATCACCTTGTCGAGATTCAAATAAGCGACGAGGAAGCCGCCGAGCATTTCGAGGCGGTGCTCGATCTCGCCCTGCCGATGCTTGGAGCGCCGCACCAGCACGTCGCGCCGGTGGTCGAGCCATTCGCGCAAGGCTTCGCCGAGGCCGAGCACCTGCGGGATGCGGCCCTTCACCAGCACGTTCATGTTGAGCGGAATGCGGCTTTCGAGCTCGGTGAGCTTGAACAGCGATTCCATCATCAGCTCGGCATCGACCGTGCGCGCGCGCGGCTCGATCACCAGGCGGACGTCCTCGGCCGATTCATCGCGCACGTCGGCGACCAGCGGCAGCTTCTTCTCGTTGATCAGCTCGGCGAGCTTCTCGACCAGGCGCGACTTCTGCACCAGCCAGGGGACTTGTGTAATGACCAACACATCGGTGCCGCGGCCGGTCTCTTCCGTATTCCAGCGTGCGCGCACCCGGAACGAGCCGCGGCCGGTGGTATAAGCCTCCG
>DATDMA010000367.1:0-9099 GCA_036519015.1 Pseudolabrys sp.
GGCCGCACCACATCGTCAACCCAGTTGACGACCGACCAGATCAGCCAGCCGGTGATCGCCAGCGGCCCGGCCACCACCAGGCCGGTCAGGAAATAATTGCGGAGGCGCGCGACGATGCCGGTATGCGACGTCGCGACCGCCTCCTCAATACTGGCGGCAAGGGCCTCGCCCGGCTTTTTATCCAGATCGGCCATGGGGCCAGTCTATTCTACTGTGACCGATTTCGCGAGATTGCGGGGCTGGTCCACGTCGGTCCCGATCACAGCCGCCGTATGATAGGCCATGAGCTGCACGGGGATAGCATACACCAAAGGCGTCACGGTCGAGGCCATTTCCGGCAAAGTCAGCGTCTCGAGCGATTCGATGGTCGCTTCCTTGGCGCCCTTCGGATCGGTGACCAGGATGATTTTGCCACCGCGCGCGGCGACCTCCTGCATGTTCGACACGGTCTTCTCGAATACGCGGTCATAGGGCGCGATGACGATCACCGGCATGGTCTCGTCGATCAGCGCGATCGGCCCGTGCTTGAGCTCGCCGGCGGCATAGCCTTCGGCGTGAATGTACGAGATTTCCTTCAGCTTCAACGCGCCTTCGAGCGCGATCGGAAAGCTGGTGCCGCGCCCGAGATAGAGCACGTCGCGCGCCTTGGCGAGATCGTGCGCCAGCTTCTCGATCTGCGGCTCCAGCGTGAGCGCCTGCGCCATCAGGCGCGGCACTTCGATGAGCGCATGCACGAGCTTCTGCTCGTCGCTCTCCGAGAGTTCACCGCGCGCGCGGCCGGCAGCGAGCGCCAGGCACGCCAGCACCGAAAGCTGGCAGGTGAAGGCCTTGGTCGAGGCGACTCCTATTTCCGGGCCGGCCAGCGTCGGCATCACCACGTCGCTCTCGCGAGCGATGGTGGAGGTCGGTACATTGACCACCGAGAGCACGTGCTGCTTGTTTTCTTTCGCGTAGCGCAGCGTCGCCAGCGTGTCGGCGGTCTCGCCCGACTGCGAGATGAAGATGGCGAGATCGCCGGCTTCCAGCGGCGCGCCGCGATAACGGAATTCCGAGGCGATATCGATCTCGACCGGCAGCTTGGCAAAGCGCTCGAACCAGTATTTCGCAACGAGGCCGGCGTAAAAGGCCGTGCCGCAGGCGGAGATCGAGAGCCGCTTGAGCTTCTTCCAGTCGAAGGGCAGTTCGGACGGCAGCGCCACGCGCTCATGCACCATGTCGATGTAATGCGCGAGCGTATGGCCGACAACTTCCGGCTGCTCGTGGATTTCCTTGGCCATGAAGTGCTTGTGGTTGCCCTTGTCCACGAGCATCGCCGAGGCCATCGACTTGATCACCGGCCGTTCGACCGGCTGGTCATTCGCATCGTAAATCTTCACGCCCTTGCGCGTGAGCACCGCCCAGTCGCCATCCTCGAGATAGCTAATGGTGTCGGTGAAGGGGGCGAGCGCGATCGCATCCGAGCCGAGATACATCTCGCCTTTGCCGTAGCCGACTGCGAGCGGCGAGCCCTTGCGCGCGCCGATCAGGAGATCGTCCTCGCCGTTGAAAAGGAAGCCGAGCGCGAAGGCGCCGCGCAGTTGCTTGAGTGAGGCGGCCACCGCCTCGGCCGGCGTCTTGCCGGTCTTGAGCTCCTGCGTGACCAGATGGGCGACCACCTCGGTGTCGGTCTCGCTGGTGAACTTGCAGCCGGCACCGATCAGCTTCTCGCGCAGCTCGCGGAAATTCTCGATGATGCCGTTATGCACCACCGCTACGCGGTCGGTCGCGTGCGGGTGGGCATTGTCCTCGGTCGGCCGCCCATGGGTGGCCCAGCGGGTGTGGCCAATGCCGACATTGCCCGGGAGGGGCTCGGTTTCCAGCCGGTGCTCGAGCGCGCTCAGCTTGCCCTTGGCGCGGCGGCGCCCCATGGCGCCATGGTCGAGCGTGGCGATTCCGGCCGAATCGTAGCCGCGATATTCGAGCCGCTTCAACGCATCGACGAGATGCATCGCGACCGGCTTGGTCCCAAGAATCCCGACGATTCCACACATTGGCTCGGCTGCCCCTTCAAGCTCCACTCAAACTTTAGCCGCCTTGGCCAAGCCCGGGAAATCAAAACGCATTGCGTCGTGCGACACTCGCCTGAAGCGGTACGCCTTTTACGCAGGATTCTTCGTCTTCTTCTTGGCGACGGTCTTGCCCAAGGCTTTAACCTGCTGCAAGCGCTTAACCCAGCCTTCCTTAACCATCTGCTTCCCGCGCGCCACGACCAGAGAGTCCGCCGGGACGTCCTTGGTCACCACCGAGCCGGCGGCGACATAAGTGCCGTCGCCGATCTTCACCGGTGCCACCAGCGACGCATTGGAGCCGATGAAGGCCTTTTGGCCGATTTCGGTCTTGAATTTATTGGTGCCGTCGTAATTGCAGGTGATGGCGCCGGCACCGATGTTGGCGCCGGCACCAACGGTGGCGTCGCCAATATAGGCAAGATGATTAGCCTTCGCCCCCGCCCCGACGTGCGAAGCCTTCACCTCGACGAAGTTGCCGATGTGGACGTCCGGTCCGAGGTCCGCGCCCGGGCGCAGCCGCGCGAAGGGGCCGACGCGCGCGCCCTTGCCGACATGGGCCTGCTCCATATGCGTGAAAGAGCGGATCCAGGCGCCCTCTTCAACCGTGACACCGGGGCCGAACACCACATGCGGCTCGACCAGGACGTCGCGGCCGAGCTTGGTGTCGGTCGAGAGAAATACCGTTTCCGGCGCGACCATGGTGACGCCGGCCTCCATCGCCTCATTGCGCAGCCGCCATTGCAGGACGGCTTCGGCTTCGGCCAGTTGGGCCTTGGTGTTGATGCCGCGCACGTCATCCTCCGAAGTTTCGATCGCGAACGCCTTCAGCCCCATATCCCGGGCGATGGCGACCGCGTCGGTGAGATAGTATTCGCCCTTCGCATTTGCATTGCCGATGCGATCGAGCAGCGTCAGCGCATGCGCGCCGGCGAGCGCCATGAGCCCGCCATTGCAGAAGGCAATTTTGCGCTCGTCGTCGCTGGCGTCGCGCTCTTCACGGATGGCGACGAGGTCATCGCCGCGCATGACCAGCCGCCCATAACCCTTCGGGTCTGCCGGCGTGAAGCCGAGCACGGCCACCGCGGCACCTTGCGCGAGTGCGTCGCGCAGGCGGGTGAGCGTCTCGGCCTGCACCAGCGGCGTGTCGGCGAACATCACGAGGATATCGTCGGGCTTGCGCGCGATGGCCGCGCGCGCGGAGAGAACGGCGTGCGCGGTGCCGAGCCGCTCGCGCTGCTCAAACACGTCAGCCTGCGGCGCAATGCGTTTGGCTTCCGCCGCCACGGCCGCATGATCCGGGCCCACCACGACCGCGATCTCGGCGCCGCCGGCGCGCGTTGCCGTCGTCAGCACGTGCGACAGCAGCGTGCGGTTGCCGATCGCGTGCAGCACTTTCGGCATAGCCGAGCGCATGCGTGTGCCTTCTCCGGCCGCGAGCACGATCGCAAGGCATGTTCGTTGAGACATTCTTGTACGGCTCACGCTGTTGCTGGTTCAAGGCGCCACCCCATAGCCGAGCAGGCCGGGCGGCAAAAGAGGCGGATGCGTCAATCCGTCGGTGCAATGCGACGCCAGTCAGGATTGCAGGATTCTGCTAATATTTTCAATGACGTGATTCGCCGATGCGGAGTTCATGATGGCGGCCGAGGTAGCACCCCAGAAACGCCAGAGCCAACAACACGCGCAAGTTGACGCGCGGCGCAAGCCCCTGCTCGATGTGGCATGGCGCCTGGGCGCCTGGGGCGGCACGGCGCTGCTGTCGGTGGCCGCCGTCACGATCATCATGCAGACGGATAGCGGCAGTGAGCGCCTGCAATCGGTCTTAGCCAGCCCGGCAGAGGCTGCACGCCCCATAGCCGTCGCCCCGGTTCCGCCGCGCGCCGCCGAAATCGAAGCCGCGACCCGCGTGCTGGATGCCCAGGTCCGTTCGCTCAGCGCGGACCGGGATAGGCTCGTGGCACGGCTCGCCAGCCTTGAACGCCATCTCGACGACGTGACCGGGTCAATTCAGCCGGCGGCTCAGCCTGTGCCGGCGCCCGCCCCGGCACCGGCCGCCCCGCCTGCGATCGCTTCCGTCCTGCCGAGGATCGCGACGTTGCCGTCGCCGCCGGTGCCGCCGATCGTCGATCCGCTGGCCTCGCCGCCCGGCAGCGAAGTCGCCGGCGCCTGGCCCGAGATACCGGAGCCGCAAGCCCAGCCGGACCCGGAAACCGGACTGGTCCCCCTGCCGCCTCCCCGAACGGTCGCCTCGCTGCCCAACCCGCCCGCGACCGTGCCGTCACCAGCGCCCGCGGCATCCAAAACGGAATACGGCATCGAACTCGCCACAGGGACGACCATCGATGTCTTGCGCGCCCGCTGGGCGAGCGTGAAGGCAAACTTCGGACCCCTGCTCACCGGTCTCCAGCCGGTTGCCGTTCGCGACCGCCGGCCGGGCACCATCGGCTATCGCTTGGTCGCCGGCCCTCTGCCGAATTACACCGCGGCCAAGCAAGTCTGCGCCCGCTTCACCGACGCACGCATGGCCTGCCGTCCCGCTAAGTTCGACGGCGAGACCATCGTGCAGCGCTGACGGCACATGCCGGCGGTTGTCGCGGCGCGGCTACGCCGGCATAATTGCGCCACCGGACAAAACATAGACAACAGATCATGAAGCTCTTTCTCCCGAGCGCGCGTGCGACCAACTGGCTGCTGATCGTCGGGTTCTGCGCAATGGGCTACGCGCTCTACATGCGCTATCTCGCCGTCGAGCAGTCGACGGTGGGGCTCGCCTGCGGCGCCGGGCTCAATACTTGGCTGTGCTTCTCGCGCAGGATCGTCATCGCGCTGTTTGAGCACACCGTGTTCGGCTGGACCGCGCTGGTGCTCGCCGCGATCAACCTGCTGCGGCCGTCTTTGGTGACGTTCGGGCTGGCGCTGGCCGCCGTCTGCTTAGGGATCGTGCTCTACAATATCGAGCTGTCCGGCATCGCCGCCGGGCTGCTGGTGCTCAGCCTGGCACGTCGCGCACCCGCGCGAGGCTGACCGCGAGCGCGGCGAAGGCCGTGCAAAGCCAGAGCGACTGCCAATTCTCCAGGCTCTCGCTCGGCACGATATAGACCACCGACAGCGCAAGGATGAGCGCCGCCGCCAATTCGGCGACTCCGCGGCCGCCGGCCGGGCGCGGCACGGTCAAGCTCTGCACAAGGAATGGGACGATCGCGGCCGTCAGCGGCGCAAAGGGGAAGTCCTTGTAGCGCGGGTTGAAGACAAGTCCGAGCGCGACATCGAGCGACAGCACCATCGTGGCCATCATGACGATGCCGACGAGCAGCGCCAATCGGTCGTGGGTGCGATCATCTGCCGCGCCGAGAATGCGCGAAAAGAGCGGCATGGGCGTGCCGCGCGCGATTGCCGCGGTCACTGCCAGCGGGCTGGCGATGGCGACCGCGCAGAAGGCGAGCGAGCGCAGCCAACTCCCGACATAGAGGCTCTCGATCGGCACGTTCTCGATGGTCCAGCCGATCAGGCTGCCGCCGGCGATGGCATTGGCGCTCACCGCCAGCCAGGCGACCGGAGGCAAGCCCTCCTTGCGCCTGGTTGCGAAGGCGACGCCAAAGATCGCCACGGCGAAGGCGATGCCGCCGGCCGCCTGCACTTTCCAGTGCGGATGGTTGGATATTGCCCCGCCCAAACTGAATTTGGGCTCGCGCGTATAGGCGTCGAGCATGCCCCAATGGCCGCCGACGGTGCCTTCGAGCGCCCGCTTCCACGGCGCGTCGAAGGCTTCGATGACATTGACGTGGACATTGTCGCGCTTGGCCAGGGCCAGCACGTCCTGGATCACCCGCGCTTCGTTGGCGGGCGACGGCAGCGCCCCTTCTCGCATGCGCCCAGCGCTCGGCCAGCCGACCTCGCCAATGATGACCTCCTTGCCGGGGAAGGCTGCGGCGACCTGGCGGCGGATGGCATCGACATGCGCGCCGGCCGCGCTTGCGGGTACGGGAAAGTCCTCCCAATAAGGCAAAATATGGATGGTGATGAAGTCGACCGCCGAGGCGACGTCGCGGTTGCGCAGCCAGAACTCCCAGACGTCGGCATAGGTGACGGGCACATGCACCCGCGCCTTCACCTCAAGGATGGTCTTGGCAAGGTCGCTCCCCGACATTTCGCCGCGCAGGAGCACTTCATTGCCGACCACCACGGCCATGATGGTGTCCGGATATTTGTTGGCCAACGCCACCGCATTCTCGAGCTGCCTGCGGTTCTTCACCGGATCGCCCGACAGCCAGAAGCCTTGCAGCACTTTCATGCCGTACTTGGAGGCCAAGGCCGCAACCTGTTCGATCCCCTGATCGGCCGCATAGACGCGCACGCAATTGGTGATCTTGGACAGCTGGCTCAGATCTTCTTCGATCTGCGCCGCCGGAATGAAGGTCTTGGGATCGAAGGGGTTCTGTCCATCCCGGTACGGGGCATAGGACATGCAATACAGCTTCTCGCCGGCAAGCTTTTCACCGGCCGCGAGCGGTGATTGCGGCACCGGTTGACCGAGCCACGCCCAGACGGCGCCGATGACCAGCACTGAGACGGCGAGACAGGGAAGTCCAAGACGCATCGACGTACCCAATTCGGCTAACGCTCAACCGGCGGCACGGGCTTATAGCCTGCGGGCTTGTCTGCCAAGCACGCGACTTTAAGGAAGAATGGTGGAGACCCTGGACAAAACGTGCGCATTGAGGCCAAGGTTCGCCGCCCAGTACTAACCATGTTTGCGGGTCGAACGCTGGGGGTCGGACCCGTTAGAGCGCATCAAGGCCGGGGCGGCCGGCAACAGAACAAGAAGCGCCGCATTAGCGTCCCAATCCCGTCCCACAGAGGCTGGGCCTAGGGGCACGCGGCTTCAATCAAACACCGGCGGGACAATGCCGTTTCATTCGACTTTGCGTCACGTCTTTGCCGTGCTCTGCGCGGCAGCTTTTACCTTTACCGCATCCGCGGCCTTCGCCCAGAGCGGCAATGGCAAGCCTCCAGAGCAGCAGCAGCAAAAGCCTGCAGGCGACACCGCCAAGGAAGGCCAGAAGAAGATCGACGAGATCGCCGAGGCCTCACGCGTCCTCACCGGCCCGGCCGGTAACCCGGAATGCGTCTGGCTCGGCCGCCGGGTGGTCAGCCTGCTCTGGCGCGACGACCTCGATACCGCCTTCCGCCACCTCGACCTTTATGACCGCTTCGGCTGCCCCAGCGCGCACATCCAAGCCACCTTCCGTTGTCTGGTGCGCCAGGGAAACATCGATCCCAAGGCTCAGGAAACCCTGAACGGACGCGTGCACTCCTGCTGGCTCAATCCGGGCTTGCCGCCTAGCCCTTCCGAGGCCACCGCTACTCCTCCCGCGACCGCTCCGGCCGCGCCCGGAGGAACTACGCAACAGTAGGCGCGTTGCCCGATCACAAAATTCATCCAGGTGCCATGCGCGTGCCTAGGATTTGCCATGACATCTCATTACTTGAACAAGTACCTTATGCCGCGCTACCCTGCAGTCTTGCAGACGGAGCATCGGCTGAGCCCAGGGGACGGGCTCGAGGGTCTGCCATCCAGCCCCAAGTGGTTGTGAGTCTATGCGCACCGTTGCTGCCGTCGTCGCCCTTGTGGCGTGCGTGCAGGCCGGATTGTGGGCCTTATCGCGCGATCAGGTGACCGCTCCCGGCTTTGATGGCCAACTCGCGAGCGTGTCCTACGCGCCGTTCGAGGGTAACACCAACCCAGACGCCGGCAACCTCGCCAATGCCGAGCGAATCCGAGCCGACATGAAGGTGTTGGCGCCGATGACGCGCGCCATCCGCACCTATTCGTCCACCGGCGGCGTGGAATTGGTGCCCGGCATCGCCTCCGAATTCGGCCTGCGGGTCACGGTCGGCGCCTGGATCGACAAACACCAGGACCGCAACGAGCGCGAAATCCGCTCGGTCATCGACCTCGCCAAGCGGCACAGCAACGTCAACGGCATCTTCGTCGGCAACGAGACGATTTATCGCGACGAGCTCAAGGTCCCCGACCTGATCAAGCTCATCCAGCGGGTCAAGCGCTCGACCAACGTCCCGGTGACGACCGGTGAAATCTGGAATGTCTGGCTCGAGCATCCCGAGTTGGTGTCGTCGGTCGATTTCATCGCCGCGCACATCCTGCCCTACTGGGAAGGCTTCTCGGAGAAGCAGGTGGTCGATCAGGCGATCATCATCTACGACAAGCTGCGCCAGGCCTATCCCGGCAAGCGTATCGTGATCGCTGAGTTCGGCTGGCCGAGCGCCGGCTATAACTTCCACAACGCCAATCCGGGGCGGATCGAGCAGGCGGTCCTGCTGCGCGACTTCGTCAGCCGCGCCGAGGCCTATGGCATCGACTACAACATCGTCGAGGCCATCGACCAGCCGTGGAAAACGTTCGAAGGCGGCGTCGGTCCCTATTGGGGCATCTACGACGCCCAACGCCATGCGAAGTTCGACTGGACCGGCCCGATCACCGATCCCAACCATTGGCGCCTCGCCGGCATCGCGCTCCTGGTGAGCGTGCTGCTGTCGCTGCCGATCATCACCATGGTCGGGGTGACGCTCGGGCAGACGGTGATGCTGGCGGCCGCCGCCAATGTTGTCGGCGCATGGTTCGCCGCCGTGTTTGCTTATTGGAACGGGCACTACTTCGTGTGGGGCTCGGCCTTCGCGCTCGGCCTCGGCACCGTGCTTCTGGTCCCGCTCATCGTTATCGCCTTCGCGCGCGTCCAGGAGATCGCGGCCGTCGCCTTCGGCCGCAAGCCAGGACGCTTGATCGCCCTGCCCTCGTTCACGCCCGGCGACCGCACGCCCAAGGTCTCGATTCACATTCCGGCCTATCGCGAGCCGCCGGAGATGCTCAAGCAGACGCTCGACGCACTCGCGCGGCTCGACTACCCGAACTACGAATGCGTGCTGGTCATCAACAACACGCCCGATCCGGCGCTATGGATGCCGATCGAGGAGCACTGCCGCCTGCTGGGTGACCGCTTCAAATTCGTGCGCGCCGACAACCTGCAAGGAT
>DATDMA010000368.1:0-2457 GCA_036519015.1 Pseudolabrys sp.
TTGATCACGACGTCGATGCGATCCGCCGGAAACGAGAGCGCGTCCAGCGCTTCGAGGAAGCGGCTGCTGCGCCGATGCCAGAGCGGACGGTCGTGCCGCTCCTTGTCATTGCCGATGCCGGCGTCGATGAGCACGGCGGCGTCCGGCGTCTCAACGATATATGAATTGAAGCTGAGCAGAATGCCGCCGCCCGCGACGTCGACCATGCCGGCCGGCGTGCGCGCGGCCGCGCGGACGAGCGCCTCGCCGCTGAGCGCACGAAACATGGCGGTCGCAGGCCATTTCACCCGGTCGATGTCGGCCACGCGATGGACGCCGAACGGCCCAACGCGCAGGCTGTGCACATCGAAAGCGCCGTCCAGGATCGTGCGCCGCGTGAGATCGGGGGTTGTCATCGGACCAAGAACTTCGCCCATGTTCACAGCTTGCACTGCGCCGCGAAGGGATCGACGTAGTCGGTCATGATCTTGCCCGTGGTCTTGAGCGTGAGCGCGCCGGACGCGTCCTTTTCCACCTTCATGGCGTACCAGTCCTGCACCGGGTGCTGATTGGCGCCGAACTTGAACTTGCCGCGCGTTGCCTGGAAATCCGCTTTGAGCATGGCCGTGCGGAAGGCTTCGCTGTCGTCAACCTTGCCGCCGGTCTGCTTGAGGGCCGCATCGATCGCGAGAGCAGTATCGTAGCCTTGCGCTGCGTACATGGTCGGGGCGCGGCCGTAGGCTTTGGTGAAGCTCGCCACGAATTCCTTGTTGGTCGGATTGTCGAGGTCCGCATTCCAGTGGCCGGACACGTTGAGGCCAAGCGCGGCGTCGCCGACGGCCTTCAGGATCGCGTGGTCCATCGACGGCTCCGCCAACACCATGGGGATCGTCGCGAGCAGGCCCGCCTGTTGATATTGCCGCAGGAAGGTGATGCCGAGGCCGCCCGGATGAAACTGGAACACCACGTCCGGCTTGGCGGCGCGGATCTGCGCCATCTCGGCGGCGTAATCGGTCTGGTCGAGGCGCGTGTAGATCTCGCCGGCGATCTCGCCTTTGAAGGAGCGCTTGAACCCCGCGATCGCGTCCTTGCCGGCGGCGTAGTTCGGGGCCAGCACGAAAGCGCGCTTGTAGCCGAGTTCGGTCGCATTGCGGCCGGCGCTGCCCTGCATCGTATCGGTTAGCCAGGACATCACGAAGTAGTTTCGATTGCAGTCCTTGCCGGCGAATTCGGAAGGACCCGCATTCGGGCTGATCACGATTCCGCCGCCGTCGAGAAGGTCGGGCACGATCGCGCTCGCCACGTTCGAGAACACCAAGCCCGTGAACAGCTTGATCTTGTCGTTCATGAGCATGCGCTCGGCAATCTGCTTGCCCTGCCCCGGCTTGAGCCCGTCGTCCTCGACTTGGACGTCAACCGGAACGCCGCCGAGCTTCCCGTCCTGCTTCTTCAGGAGGAGATTGAAACCATCACGCACGTCTTGTCCGAGATAGCCGGCCGGCCCCGACAGCGTGGTGATAAAGCCGATCTTGAGGGGAGACTGGGCGGCGGCGGGAAGCGCAGCGGCCAATGAGCCGACCACCAGCGCTCCCATAACAACGCGACGCGACATGAGCTTCACAACGGACTTCCTTGCATTGCGCAGTCACTGTTCACAGACCGCACGAGATGAAAACTATGGGAGGGTGACCCAACCGGCCGGCGGCTCTTTGCCCGGATGCATCGTGCCGCAGTGCGGACACTTGCGCGCGGCGTCGTTCCCGTAAAAGGCGCGGTAAAGCGGAGGCAGGTCGTCGACAAGGCTCTCCAGGTCGACCTCGACGCGATGCACCAGGCCTTCGCAGTTGAAGCAGTACCATTCGAAGGCGTCGAGCAGACCATCCGCGCGCTTCGGCTCCACCACGAGACCGACCGATCCCGGCACCGGCCGCTGGGGAGAGTGCCGCACGTGCGGCGGCAGCAGGAAGACGTCGCCCTCGCGGATCGGCACGTCGTAGTGCTTGCCGTTGTCGACCACCTTCAGCACCATGTCGCCGCGCAACTGATAGAAGAATTCGTCGACCGGATCGTCGTGGAAATCCGTGCGCTGGTTCGGGCCGCCGACGACCGTCACCATCAGGTCGGCATCCTTCCAGACCTGCTGGTTGCCGACCGGCGGCTTGAGCAGATGTTGATGCTCGTCGATCCATTTCGTGAAGTTGAAGGACTGTAGGCGCCCCAGTTTCATGGCTGTCTCCTACTCGATGAGTGTGCTGATCCCTTGGCGTGACCTGTATTGATCGCCCGCCAGATCGTTTCACTGGTAAGGGGAATGTCGAGATGAGTAACGCCATATGGCGACACGGCGTCAATGGCGGCATTCATGATGGCGGCCGGCACGCCGATGCAACCCGCCTCGCCGACGCCCTTCGCGCCCAGCACGTTCGCCGGCGAAGGGGTATGCATCTTTTCGATGTCGACGGCCGGCATGTCGCGCGC